>JAILMX010000115.1 GCA_024692205.1 Desulfovibrio sp.
GGCGTCGTCCAGTCTTCTGAGCGCTTCTTTTTCAGAAGCTGAGATCCCCGCATAAAAATACAGAGAGACATCTTTGTTGAATTGTGCGTCGGTCAATACGATATAGTGATTTCTGAACGCGCCGCCATAGTGTCTGTAAAATGCTTCGGCTGCCGGCAGCAAAGGAATGCTGGCTTTTTCATATATGGAGCGGAAATGCGCAAGTTCTTCTTCGCTCACATCGGTAAGCGCCAAGCGTATCGCTTCATCGAGCCTTTCTTTCAGGGATCCCGTCAGTTCGATCATGTCAGCATTCCACTACGAAGACGTTGGCAAAAGAGCCCTTGTACTTTCAAGCAGCGTGATGATGATCATGGGCCATATGCCCCCTTCCCCCGCCGTGATGGGAAGGAACAGGATGCCCGCGCCCACGGCGGTGCCGAAGAGGTTCAGCATCCAGAGGGTGTCAAACTTGCTCCACTTCTGCGGCGTGTCATGCGCATTTGCCACGGCATTCTCCTCTGTGCGTGCCCAAAGGGCCGTTCGTCCTTCATGGTTTTGTTCTGATCGTACCTGCGGGCGGCCCGGCACGTACCGTTTATCCTGTATCCCCCGGCATGGTCGGTCCTCTCCCGGCGTTCGCATTCAGCTTCGATTCTGGCTAGCGCCCGGCGATGTATTTGCCGAGCCTGCGCACGGCCTCCCGGAGGTTCGCGCGCGAGTTCGCGTAGGAGATGCGCAGATACCCTTCGCTCTGCGTGCCGAAATCTATGCCGGGCGTTACGCCGACATGGGCTTTGTCGAGTATGTCGTAGGCGAGTTTGAGGGAGTCCGTTCCGAGATGGCGGGCGTTGACGAGCATGTAGAAGGCCCCGCGCGGCTCGACGGGTATGTTGAAGCCGAGCTCGGGCAGCGCTTCGAGCAGATAGCGGCGGCGCTTGTCATAGCGGGCCGAGTAGTCGGCGATGGTCGCGTCGCAGCTGCCGTCGAGGGCGGCGATGCCCGCCTGCTGGACGGCGGCGTTCGTGCAGAGGTAGAAGTTCTGCATCAGCCGGTTCATCGGTTCCACGAGATGTTCCGGCATGATGAGGTAGCCGAGGCGCCAGCCCGTCATGGCCCATACCTTGGAGAAACCGTTGACAACGACGGCGTTGTCCGTGAATTCCAGGATGGAATGTTCCTCTGCATCGCCGTAGGTCAGGCCGTGATAGATCTCGTCGGAGATGATGAGGACGCCGAGCGCGGCCAGCTCGCGCATGCGGGATGCATCCATGACGATGCCCGTCGGGTTGCACGGGCTGTTGAGCATGATGGCCTTGGTGCGGGGCGTCAGGTGTCGCCGCACGTCCTTTGGCCTGTAGAGGAAGCCATCTTCCTCGCGTGTCGCCACATCGACGGGAACGCCGCCCGCGAAACGCGTGAAGTTGGGGTAGCAGGGGTAGCAGGGGTTGGAGAGGATGACCTCGTCGCCTGGGTCGAGAAGAAAGGAGAAGAGCATGCCGAGCGCCGGCGACGAGCCGGGAAAGATGACCACGCGTTCCGGAGAGACGCAGACCCCGTACCGGAGGGAATAGTGGCGGGCGATAGCTTCGCGCAGGGATTGGTCACCCAGGGCGACCGTGTAGTGGGTGAAGCCGTTTTCGAGGGCGTCTTTGGCGGCGGCCACGACGGAAGGCGGCGTCTCGAAGTCCGGTTCGCCGAGCTCGAGATGGATGACGTTCGCGCCCTCCTGCTCCAGCTTGCTGGCGCGGGCGAGTATTTCCATGGCAATGAAGCTGTTGACGGTATCGGTTCGGGCGGCCGGCATGACGACCGAGGTAGTATTGTTCCGCATTGCGCGCTCTCTCCTTTGCCATCTATCATGCCGTAAGCATTGAAAAAATGCAAGAGATTCCGTGCCGTGCGGGGAGTGTCTTCCGGCGCCCTTTTGCTCGGCGGGATGCGCCGGCCGCAGCGGTGAGCGGGCAAGAGACTCCTTTTGGGAGTGATGAGATTTAAAAATAATAATTACCGCGGAATACGAATGAGAGAACGTATGCCGTCAGGGAACGTGCCCGTGATAGCGCACAATTTTCTAACGACTGGCAGAAAAACATTGCAAAGACGGCTTGTTTCACTTAGGAATAAAATCATAACC
>JAILMX010000117.1 GCA_024692205.1 Desulfovibrio sp.
CGTTGTGGTTTCGTCTAACACAGGATTACTTCATGGGCTTTTCTATTTCCAGCCCTAGAGCTCCATCCGCCTTTCTCGATTTGGCAAACGAATCTAAGCTGTTAGCTTATGGCCTTGCACTTGGAATGTGAATTCGCCATATTAGACTCTAAAACTTGTGTAGACACAATCTAGCGGAAAAGCATTCTGGGCACAAGACACGGTGCGGAAATAGGGTTGTTCGTTATACCTTTTCGCTTGAGAGTTTTCGCCAGAGGGTATTGAAGCTGATGCCGAGGGCTTTCGCCGTTTCCTTTTTGTTGTAGTGATGCTTGGCAAGAGAGTTGCGAATGAGCTGATACTCATATGCATCAAGGGCCTCTTTGAGCGGCATTGAGAGCGAGGACTGGTCGATTCCATCGACAGAGGCCGAAGATTCTTGACTTGAGGAGAAGAGAGCGGATTCGGCCTGTATGTCGTTCAAGACGCGGAGGAACACATCGAGGGCATCGTGGTTGGGGGAGAGCAGAAGATAGCGTTGCAGAAACGTGTCGAGTTCACGAATATTTCCGGGCCATTCGTAGTTTCGAAGACAGTCGAAGAACTTATCGGGGAACTGCCGAGCGGTTTGGTAACGCCGGCTCAGCAGTTCCCGCACAAGGAGGGGGATATCGTCAAGCCTCTCCCGGAGAGGCGGAATTCTCAGCGTGAGGACGGAAAGACGGAAATACAAATCAGGCCGGAAAGTCTGCTTCGCCACTTCCTGTGGCAGACTTCTCCATGACGAGCTTATGACGCGAACGTCAACAGGGATGATCCGGTTTCCCCCGACACGCATGATCTCCTTTGCTTCCAGCACGCGGAGAAGACGCACCTGAAGCGAAGAACTTATATCTCCGATCTCGTCGAGAAAGATCGTTCCCTTGTTTGCTCTTTCAAAAAGGCCTTCGCGACCACCCTTTTTTGCCCCGGTGAAGGCCCCCTCTTCATAACCGAAGAGCTCGCTCTCCAGAAGAGTCTCTGAAAGAGATGCGCAGTTGAGCGCTACGAAAGGTGCGGCCCTGCGGGGGCTGGCGGCGTGTATCGAATGAGCAAGCAGTTCCTTGCCGGTTCCGGATTCCCCTTGGATGAGTATGGCGGCGTCGGTTTGTGCGTAACATTCCGCCTTCCTGCGAAGTTCCTTCACGGCCGTGCTTTCGCCGATTATGTCGTCGAAGGAGTAACGGGGCGAGAGTGTCAAATCCACCGTTGGGTTCCGTTCCGAACGGTCGGTAATTTCGGCGAATACGCCGGAGAAAGAATCCTCCGTGTAGACAGGGGCTAACTGTATGTCGAATCTGTTGCGTTTTCGTATCGTTATCTGTGATGTGTCACTGAGATCCTTCAATCTTCGGGCGGCATCTTCCTTCTTGATGATCTCCTTTATCTCAGAAATCGTTGTGACGCCGTTTTGAAAGATTTTGAGAGCCTCGGAATTGTATGCCAGGTTGCTTATGTCCTTATCGAAAATGAGAACGCCTTTGTTGAATCCTTTTTCAATCGCCTTGGACAAAAAAGCCATGGTGGTCTTTTGCTTGTTCAAGTTTGAGGCAACAAAAAGAGCCTGATCAAGCAAGTTTTTTACTTCGTACTCGGAATATACTATCTCTTCGCACTGATAGCCAACGGATTTGGCAATTGTCGTTGCTATGGTGCTGCCGACAAGACAGCGTATATCATCCCTCTTCGTATCCCGTATTCCGAGGATGAGTTCCTTCGTATTGTGAAAACAAATGGGGATTATCTCAATTCCGACGGATTTCGCCAGAACGTCTATGTTTGAGTGAATCTCGCCGTAGAGAGGAAAGGCGATGACACGGGCAAAGCGTTTCGCCCTTTGAAAGGCGTCGAGCAAGGAGATTTGGCTGTCGCAGAGGGCGATGACGTTTTCAGGGAGTTTCTCGCGGAGAAATTTTCCCGTGCTGCCGCAGGCGAGAATGACGTCAATCCCCTTGCGTATAAGCATTTTTGCGGTTGTATAAGCCTTCTCCATAGCCTCAATGCGGATATCAAGTTCCACCCCTAGGGCAGGAGCGTAGGTGCTTAATATCTGTGCAGTGGAGGTGGAGTTGGAAACAAAGCCTATGCGGAGTCCGTTCATGGATAAGATGCTCAAGCAGGAAAAGATTTTTCGTCTTCTCTGTTCGACATTGGATTCGAAGTTTTAATTCAATATTCAACTTAAATTGCACACATGATACAGATTTATTAAACCATATAATTTATACAATCATATGAAATAATAGTCAATCACTTTAGTGACGGGATAATTCTCCAAAAAGCGCTTTGAGCAAAATGCATCGCTATGCCGCTAAAAAACAAGAAACCTTCTGAAAGAAAGAGATTCGGGATATGAGACAAGTATGTTCCTTCGTCTGGGCATTGCCAAGAATCAATATTTGTTGACATAATCAAATAGTATTTCGGAACGCAACACTAGGCGATGATGTTGGTACAATAATTTCCGCTGACAGAGCCGATCAGCATGAACGACACAATCCCATGGCGACGCCGATACCACCGAGTATAAGGCATGCGCAGAATACGAAACGCAGGGTCACGGGCTCTCCTAAAAGGGGCACGGCCATGGCCGCAGTTAGCACGGGGACGCAGAGTTGCACGATGGATGATCCAACAAGGGAATAGCTGGATGAGATGGCGTACCACAGTGTATAGCCGAAAGCAGAGGAAACCGCACCTGACGCGAAAGCACATGCCATGCCCGAAATCTGGGGCGTCACTTCGAAACAAAGGGCTGCGGCGCCCGAAATCACGCCAAAGAGTGTCGCGCGGAAGAAAGTGCCTGCTGCGGCGAGGGCCGCAGAGGTGACGCGGTGCCCGCAGATACAATAACCTCCCCACGCAAAGCCGCTGATGGCCATGAAGCCTGCTTCGCGAAGTGGCGGTGCCGTCAGGCCCGGCGACATGAGCGCGACGAGGCCCGCAAAGGCCACTGCAAGCCCAACCGTCTGCCGGCGGTCGGGGCGATTGCCTTGCAACAAGGCCCAGCCTATCATGCACACCTGCACACAGGTGAAGAGGATTAGCGTGCCAGGAGCTGGGGGCATGTTCACATAAGCCACTGAAAAAAAGATCATATAGCCGAAAAGACAGACAGCACCCGTCCAAGAACTTTCGCGCCAAGCCCCGTGCCATACGCTTTCCCCATCCTTCGGGCGGATGAAACCCATGCCGCAGAGCACGGCCAGCATGGCCGAGGCCGAAAGGGAACGGAGGGCGGCGTAGCTCAAGGGGCTCATGCCTAAGGCTCCGAGCGCCGTGCGGCAAAGCAGGGAATTGGACGCGAAAAGGACTTCTGTCAAAGCAGTGAGGAGAAGCAGCACGGCCATAGCTTGATCTTAGTTGCCAATGCAGGTATTGACCGGAACAGGAATCTCGTTCATGAACTGTCATTAAATTATGGGCGTCCGTTCACAGAATGCGAAGTCAGAGAAGTTCCCCATAGTTTTGCGTTCTCATAATAATAGTGATACAATATGAAACAATTACCCTTGAGAATAATGTCTCTTTTGCATATCATGTGAAACCACTCACAATGTAAATAAAAGGCTCTTTACCGAAACATGATTAGGTGAATTATTCGGTGAAGGAGGCATCATTTTTTCTTGAATGCATTGTCTATTTATGAAATATCATATTTAGATGAGCTCATTAAAAGTAATCTTATGATACTGTACTATTGAGTATACTTTGTTATAAAATGCCTGCTTTGCAGCGTTTGTGGTCTTTTCAGCCATTACTCCTCGCATCCAATTAACGAGGTATTTTCTTTCGCGTTCTGCGATTTCCTCAGGAGTCTCCTTGGAATATTCTGCAGGGTTTTCAAGGTAGAATTTATCAATCATTACTTTTTCTCCAGATTTTGTGTCCAATAGTATTTTGTTTGACAATGATACATTTAATGTATCATTATTGTTAAAGTTGTTCTTCCATAATATTGGGTATGGCAAGACGTTGCCAAAAACGACGTATGATATTCATGTGAGTCTGCCATAGAGAATCGATATCGATATCCATATCGGGAAGTGTTCTTTTATAATCGGTGTCGCGGGGAAGAGTACGCTCCGACTGACGGTTTATATAATCCAAGACATCGGCGAACAAAAAACGCACCCGATCCTCACCGGTTTGCCGTATGCCCTCGTTTATGCGGTTCACAAGAATCTGTTTCGGCGTGGACATGGCGGCATCGAATTGGTTCAGCCATTCGGCGTAGGCTGTTATGTAATGTAATCTAAATCCTTTGTTTTTGTAGATTATCTGATCGAAATATTGTCTGTCGTTTGAAAAGACATACCGTATCGTTTTGCCAAAATATTTCCCAAATTCAATCTTGTCAAGGAAATAGACATCCATGTTTTGATTCATGAGGTGTTCGCAGTGTTGTTTAGTTAGCAGTTCGGCCCGGGGGACAGCCCCCCGGGCCTCGATAGGTAGTGGCGTTACAGGCTCATGTAGAACGACCACTTGGAGGATATGACCATGCCCCAGAAAAGCCATGCAACTATGCAGCAACCTACAGCGCAGAAGAATCCGTAAACGGGAAGCCTCCAGGAAGCCTTGCCCTCAAGAGCGATGGGCAATGCCATCGTTCCCGTCGCGGTGGGGACCATGAAGGAGAAGTTGACCGTGTAGCCCATCATCAGGAGCCATGGAATGGGGTTGACGCCAGCGGCCGAGGTTGCCTTGGCGAGAACGGGGGCGATCATGCCGGCCGCACCCGTATCCGAGGCTATGTTTCCCAAAGCTCCGCAAAATGCAGCGAAGTAGCCGGTACCGACGTATGGATCTAGGGTCCAGAAGTTGCCGAGGATGTTGCTCATGAGGTCGCTCGCGCCCGTCATGTTGACCAAAAGGGAGATCGACATGGCCGTGGGCCAAATCAAGAAGGCTTGCACGGGCAGGATGCGTATGGAATTGAAACCCAAAAGTCTTTCGTTCGGCTCATAGGGGAATGGCTTGACCGGCGCACCTTCATCGGGGGCAGGGAGAATGGCGAGGATGATGGTCACGCAAGTGAAGATCAGCGAGGGGTTTATGTCGATGTCGGCGGGCAGATAGGGGCGCCAGATAGGCATGAGGAAGGGCAAGGCCACGGCTAGGAAGAATATGACGATGCCCCAGATTTCAGACTTTGTGAGCGGACCGAGCTTATCGAGCTCTGACTTGTAGAATTCGGCAGAACCTTCGAACCGCTTTATTTCTGTCGGGAAAAAGAAGCCGAAGAGCAGGATTACAGGAATTAGGGAGAGCAGGACGGGAAGGACGAGTCGCGATGCGAAAGCCCCCATGGAAACTTGGAATCCGAGCGTCTTGCACAACTGAGACCACGTGATGACGGCCTGGCCTCCGGCCATAGGCGTGAGGAAGCCGCCGAGAGAGGCACCGATGCCGACCGCGATGATGATGAGCATGGCGGCCTTGCTCTTGAGCAGCTTTTTGCCAGAATCGAAGCCGACCGCGCGCAGGACTTCAAGGGCGATGGGGGTGAGAGCTATGGCTATGACCACGTTGGCGACGAAGAAGCTGATGGACGTGGCGAACAGGAGCCATGTGACCGCCTGCGCTCGGACGGAGGTGCCAACCTTGCTGAGGCAGAGAAGCGCGAGGCGGCGGGTAAAGCCCCATCGGCTCCACATGCATACGATGAGAGCGGGGCCTAGGATCATGCCGATGCCGGGGTGCAGAAGCGTTTGCAGAACCGGACCGAATTTCATGCCGGGCAGGAAGACCGTTCCGAGAATGGGCACCGCCATGACGAAACCGGTGGGTATGCAGCCAGTTCCCCACCACCATGCAGACCAAGCGATGATGCCGAGTCCGCCGTGCTGTGTAACCGTGCCGGGGTAGGGCAGAAAAAGGAATAGTAGATAGATGATGGGCCCGAAGAACAGCGCAAACCATTCGAAAGGGGTTCTCGTAATCTTTAAAAAGGTTACTCCTCTTGCGTCTTGATTTAGATCGGCCTCAGACATGAGATTCCCTCCTTTGACATTCCTCAGAAATCTCACTAAATAGGAAATTCCATTCTCGTGAGCTTCCTTATGGATCCGGGATGGATATGCAGACGGGCATGCTGACCGCGGAAAGTACGTATGCCCGTCTGTCGTCACCTAGACACCTTTTCTAGTCGCGTCTTATTTCTGTGTTCTTCTCTCCTTATTAGCGATTTGTTGTTATAGTCGTTTCTGCAAATTCAGTAGGAAAAAACCTTTCAGGGCGTGCCTCTTTTTTTTGTACGTTCGCTAGTGTATGGCATCTACAATTATCCGTATTTTTTGAGGCAAGATCCTTTGATTCATATTTATTTTATCATTTCGCATAGTTTTATGAATGCTTATCGTCAGTATTATTTTTAGTGGTGATTTATTTCACTAACAAGTTTAAACAAAATTGCCGGACGGGCATCAAGTGCTGTAAATGCCCGCCGGCGATTCCTTCTGTCTCCTATCGAATCAGATAGGGGACTGTCTCAAGAACGATAGCTTCCTGCTTGCAAACGAAACGGCAAACGTCGCAATACCAGCAGTCGTCCCTGTAATGCATGTAGGGGATGTTGTTTTCACCCATGCGGAGCACGTCTCGGGGGCAGTATTCGACACAGTAACCGCAGCCGACGCACTTCTCAGGGTCTACCTTGACCCATTCATATTTACCACAATCAGTCCTTTCCATGTCTATGCCTCCTCCTTCTTGCCCTTCTTGGGGAAGATGCGCTTCGGAATGTCCATCCCTTCGCGTTCATACTTTTCCGTCATCCACGGATCCGTGTTGTCATTCGCCGGATGAACGAAGCCGCTGCCGATGTTGAGATCCATCTTGGGATACTCGTATTCAAGGCGAGTGGCATACTTCCATTTGTACTCGGGGCAGGGACGCTTTTCGCAGACCATTTCGCCGGCGTCGTTCTTTTTGACGATAACGTACTGCGCATCCCATTTCGGATCGCGCGCGGGGTAGGCCAACCGGTAATGGCTGAGGCCCCATCGGCTTTCGGTACGGAAGAGGGACGCTCGGGCGGCCATTTCAGCGCACTCGGTTATGCTCTGTATTTCGGTGACGCGGATGAGGTCGTGGTAGTCGCAGACGTTGATCTGCGGAATGTCCTCGCGGGAGATGCGTTCCGTCCACCACATCATCTTGTGCATGAGGGGATCACTCTTCGGCGGGGTGAGGTACTGGCTGATCTTGGTGCGGATCTTCGTCTCGACGAGTTCCACAGGCAGACCGTTCTCACGGTGCAGCGGCGCGCAGATATCTTCACGCAGCTTTTCAGCGTCGGGGGTCGCCCCTGTCTTGCCGGCCTTGGAGGCGTATTCAGCGGCCATGCGTCCTGCGATGGCGCCAAACACGAAGGCGCCCGTCAGGTACTGCTGCGGCACTGCCGCACAGTCACCGGCCGCGAAGAGGCCTGGAACGGTGGTTTCGGTGTCCTTGTTGACAAAAATGCCCGAGTTGCTGTGACCGGAGCAGAGGGTGATTTCTTCCATGCCCTGTTCGACGGAATCCCAGCAATGGTAATCTTCGTTGCGTTGTTTGTGGAACTGACCGCGGACGGTACGCTCGGTGCCCCAGAGGATCTTTTCGAGGCCCTTGAGGGTTGGTTCTGGCAGATGATCGAGCTTGAGATAGACCGGGCCGCGGCCTTCCATGAACTCGCGCCAGACGGCGAGGAACATGTCGCCCGACCAGTAGCCATGAGACCAGTACTTCTGGCCGAGGGCGTTGACGCCGTATCCGCCGCGGGGGATGACCACGTAGCCGCAGGCGGGGCCGTTGAAGTCTTTCATGAGCAGGTTGGTCTGGAAGCATTCCATGTTAACCAGCTCGGCACCGGCATGGTAGGCCATGGTGAAAGCGTCGCCCGTGTTGCCGGGGAATTCGTAGATGCCGCTCAAGTACCCGTCGCGAGGCATGCCGAATTTGCCCACGCAACCGGCGGTGAGGATGACGGCCGGGGCTTTTATTTCGTAGAAATGGCCCGTGCGGATGTTGAAGGCGAGCATGCCGGCGATCTTGCCGTTCTCATCAGTCAGCAGTTTGCAGGCAGGGGTACGGTCGAGAACAGTACAACCGAGCTTACGCACTTCGCGAGCGAGGCCGCGTTTGATGTCCTCGCCGTCCATGGCGAGATACAGGGCCTTATTTGTCGGATGCAGGAAGCTGCATTTGTAGTTACCGTTTTCATCGAGGGGGAAGAGGTCGCCTGGCTTGCGGTCAGTGTAGCGCTCCAAGTCTTTGATGATGGGCAGGCTGTCACGACCGAGCACATAGGCGCATTCCTGATCAAGGACGCCTTCCGTGACTTTCGTGAGGGCCTCGACGACATCTTCAGGGGTGCCGTAGCCGGGGACGGAAACGACGTTGAGGGCATCCATGCCTCGGCCGATGGCCCCGGAAGTCTCGATCGGCCCCTTGTCGAGCACGACGACACGACATTCCGGATTCGTTTCTTTCGCCTTGATAGCGGCGAATGTACCGGCGCTGCCGCCGCCGACGACGATTACGTCTGCCTCAATCTTTCTGACACTCATGTTGTTCTCCTTGGTTAGAGAGAAAGAAAACAGGTTGTTGGTTGATGATTCCTGCTTGATTGCTCTGAGGGAAAGTAGTTTTTCCAGAGTGGACTGAAACACTCATCTGTCAGCAATCTATGTGCCAAAATTAACAATCATTATAACTTGCTGAAATATAATTTTGTTTTTAACAAAAAAGAATTTTATTTTCATATAGAGATATCATTTTTCAATGCTTTTATCTCAATGCTGAGAATGCCGAAGCTAAGGTTCCGAATAAGGGTCGAAGTGTCTAAAAAAGTACTTTCTCCTTCCTGTAGCAGATGAAGCGTTGACAAATCATTGCCATGCCCATACGCTCATATTGGCTGACGAAGTGACTTCTTGTCCCGTCCGTTCTTTAGGCAAACGGCTTTCGCATGATTTGAAAGATCGCGCGTGACAGCCGCCGGGGAACGAGCGTTCTGCTGTTGCCGGATTTCCTGTAAAAGACCATTGACGATGCAGGCCTCGCCGCATCATGGAGGAACGCCGCATGACGCCCTCTCAGAAGCACATTCCCATGGCGACGCGCGGCATGGTGACGTCGCCGCATCACCTAGCCAGCGAAGCCGGCCTCGACATATTGCGTCACGGGGGCAGCGTCGTGGATGCCGCCATAGCGGCGGCGGCCGTGCTGACGGTCGTCTATCCGCAGATGTGCACGCTCGGCGGGGATGGCTTCTGGCTCATCCACAATGCCGCGACAGGCGAGACCGTCGGCATCAACGCGAGCGGCAGGTCAGGGGAGAAGGCGACCTGCGCTTTCTATGAGGACCTCGGCCTGAAGGCGATTCCTTCCCGAGGGCCTTTGGCCGCGAACACAGTGCCCGGAATAGTCTCCGGCTGGGAGGCGGCATGGGGCTATTCGCGGAGGCGCATGGGTTCGCAATCGTCCTGGGCCGGGCTTCTCGCCTGCGCTGCCGATCTCGCCCGGGATGGCGCGCCCGTCAGCACTTCTCTGGCCTTTTGGGAACGCAGGGATGTGGAGGATCCCGCCAACGCTCTGGGGGGGCTGCAGCGTTTCAGCGGCTTTTCAGAGACTTTTCTGAATGACGGAAAGACGTTCTCCGAGGGGGAGGTGCTCCGTCAGCCGGACCTAGCTCGCACCTTTGACAGGCTCGCCGCGGGCGGCGCGGAGGAATTCTACCGCGGTGAGACGGCAGAACGCATCGTAAGCGGGCTTGCGGCCGGGGGTGGCCTTTTGACGCTGAATGACTTCGCCGCGCACCGTGCGGATTTCGTCACCCCGCTCACTACGGGGTACCGGGGATTCACAGCGTGCAACCTGCCGCCGAACACGCAGGGCGTCGCCTCTCTCGCCATCCTGCGGATTCTGGAGAATTTCGATGTGCGAGATCTCTGGGGAAGCGCCGCCATGTCGGATCCCCCCGGTGCAGATTACTTCCATGTGATGGTTGAGGCGACGAAGCTGGCTTTCGCCGACAGGGACCGCTGGGTGACCGATCCCGATTTCTCCGATATTCCCTTGAAGGAACTCTTGTCGGCGGGGCACGCTAGGCGACAGGCCGAACGCATCGACATGCGGCGGGCGCAATCCTTCGCCGCGCCTCTTGATCCCCATGGGGACACTGTCTGGCTCGGCACGGCAGACGCCGCCGGCAATGCGGTCTCAATGATCCAGAGCGTCTATCATGACTTCGGTTCGGGATTCGTCGCGAAAGACACGGGCGTGCTTTTGCAGAACCGGGGATGCTTCTTTTCGCTTGATCCCCGTGCCGTCAATTGCCTCGCTCCCCGCAAACGCACCCTGCATACCCTCAATCCCGCCATGCTTCTGAAGGAGGGGCGGCCCTATCTCGTTTACGGCACCATGGGCGGGGAGGGACAGCCGCAAACCCAGTCGGCGCTTGTCACGCGCATCGTCGACATGGGGCAGGGGCCGGGCGAGGCGGTGGACGCCCCGCGCTGGCTGTACGGCCGCTCCTGGGGCAATGCCGAAAATGATCTGAAGCTGGAGGGCCGCATCCCGAGGGCGGTGGCGGAAGAACTCGCCCGCCGCGGGCACAGGGTGACGATGGTCGGGGAGTATGACAGCCTCATGGGGCATGCCGGGGCCATCCTGTATCGACGAAACGGAGTCCTTCAGGGGGCGTCCGATCCCCGCAGCGACGGAGCGGCCTGCGGCTTCTGAAGGGGCTTTTTCGACTCTTCCTCTTCGGCATGGAGGCCGTTTGCCACGGCGCCTATCATGACGCCCAGATGGCTCATGGCGAGCGCGAGCCACCATATGCGGTAGAAATCGTGGCCCGTGACGCCGTTTATGAGCCAGCCCGCGTAGCCCATCCAGAACCAGGCCGTCAGGCGCTAGATAATGTCTTCATGAGTAAGGAGATGATTGAGGAGCTTCTGACAGACTTTCCCCTGAACCGGCCCATTGTGGGGGAACAGGAGCAGAAGCTTTTCCTCTGCCTGTTCGGCGCGATACTTCGAATTCGCAATATCCTGTCTTCGTTCGATGACTTCAAAGGAAAGGAAATCCTGTCTGAAGCGGATTTTCAGGACTACCAGAGCCGATATATCGACCTGAAACCCGAACGCAAGGAAGGGCAGAAGGAAGACGTCACCGACGATATCGTGTTTGAAACCGAACTGGTCAGGCAGGTGGAAATCAATATCGACTATATCCTCATGCTGGTTGAGACGTATCGTGAAACCCACTGCAAGGACAAGGAAATTTTTTATGATGCTTTCAAGGAATCCGGGTTCGCGACGGCGAAGGATGTCGAGGGAAAGCTCGTACAAATCGACGCAAATGGCGTTGATGCCCTTTTCGTTTCTCAGGCGGGACTTGAGGTGGCTGATTTCGCATTCCGCCTCTTCGGCTTCGTGCGGGTCGTAGGGGCAGATGAAAAAAGGGGCCTCATTGCCGAGACCTTCGCGTTTTATGAAGCGTTCGCCGGAAACCACGCGGAACACGTGCTCGAAACGGTCGGAAAGCGTCGGTGCCTGAAGGAAGCTGCTCATGCCGCGTCCTTTTGCATTGGAGCGTTCATGGGAAAATAAACAGAGACCACTGCACAGAAAAAATGAAATAATGTCTTGATATAATTTGATAAATATGCTATATTCGACTTCAAGAAAGGAGTCGAACATGCCTGAAAAGAAAACAGCTACCCCCATCGTTGATTATTTCGTTAACCTTCGGCGTAAGAAGAATACGAAACTCGACTCCATTGATCTGATGATAGACTGGAGGCCGATAAACAAGAAATTGGGGAAAGCACTGAAGCGGACTGCAAATGCTGTTGGCAAGCCAGCCTATCCCGCGTTAATGTTGTTCAAAGGGCTGGTTTTACAGCGCATGTATAATCTCAGCGATGTGGAACTTGAAGACCAGATCAACGACAGATTCTCTTTTCGTCGTTTTGTGGGATTGGGCGTGTCTGATGAAGTTCCGGACGCCACAACTTTTTGTCGTTTCAGAAAAGAGTTATTGGGACAAAAACTGAGCGAAAAACTCTTCCAACTTGTTTTGAGTCAATTACTTAAGAAAGGCGATT
>JAILMX010000158.1 GCA_024692205.1 Desulfovibrio sp.
GCGAAGCCCTCGTTCCGGGGCAGGCGCACGCGGCGGAAATCCGCCCCCCACAGGGCCTCGCCAAGCGGCGCGAGCTCCGTCGCCGTGGCGTCGGTCGAGCCGTTGTCCACGACGACGACTTCAAGGCGCACCCCGCCGCCGTCCTCCCCGGGGGGCGCGCAGGAGGCGAGCGAGCGCAGGCAGGCCGCGGTCACCTCCCACAGGTTCCAGGCCGGAATGACGACGGAGACGCGCATGGGGCGCAGGCCGCGGGCGGAAGGCTAGAGCGTCCTGACGAGGTCTTCCAGCGGGCGGCGCGACGAATGCTGCGGCGCAGGCCGCGCGTCCTCGGCGGGGTAGCCCAGGGGAAGGAGGCAGACGAGGCGCTCGCCCAGCGGCAGGGGGAAGGCCCGCATCACGTCCTCGGTGGTGTAGCCGCGCACCCACGTCGTGCCGAGGCCCAGGTCCGCGGCCTGCAGCATCATGTGGTCGCAGACGATGGAGGCGTCCATCTCGCCGCTGCTGAAGCCCGGCTCGCGCTGGTTCTTCCAGGCCGCGTCCTCGTTGACGCAGATCATGAGCACGACGGGCGCGTTGAAGGCGTACTTGACGACGCCGCGTATCTTGGCGAGCGCCTCGGGGCTTTGCAGCACGTAGATGCGCTGCGGCTGATTGTTGCAGGCCGTGGGCGCGAGGCGGCCGGCCTCAAGCACGGCGCGGAGCTTCTCGGGCTCGACCGGGGCCTCGGAAAACTTGCGGACGGAACAGCGCTCTCGAACAAGCTGTGAAAAATCCATGACGGTCTCCTTGTGCTGCGTTTTTTCCGTAACTATGGTGTCTCGCGCGCCTCTTGTCAAACGCGCGCGGCAAAAGCCGGCGCCCCGCTTCCCGCGGGCCCGCGCCGCCATGGCCGGCCGTTTGACGCCCCGCCCTTTGCGGGTATAATGGACGAATCGAAAATACGACGGGGGGGGCAGCATGAAGATCATCGACAGCGCGGCGCTGAAAGCCGACATCGGGAAGAACAATCTGGCCGGCAAGGCGGTCGACGCCATGAGCGAGGACGAGCTCATGCTGCTGGCCGACCTGCTCTCGAAGCACGCGGAATCGGACAGGGCCCCCTTCTTCGAGGGCGACAACCTCGTCATCCCCTTCGCCGCCCCGCGCGACTGCCGCTACTGGGAGCTCAAGCTCAAGCCCAAGGAGAAGATCGACCTTTTCCTGCGCCTGGGCGTGCCCGAGGAAAAGCTCACCATGTACTTCTCGCCGCGCGCCCTCGACGTGGCCCGCGGCCTCACCAACGCCTCGGGCGTGCCCGCGAAGAAAAAGGACGGCGCCTGAGCATAAGCCCCGCGCCGCCCTTTCGCCGCCTTTCCCTTCCGGGTTAATCAAGCCGTCAATATCACACGACACGCTGTTGCTTGGTATTAAGCGCCGTAAGCACGTGCTGCTTGAACCAGGTAGGCAGAGCGTGTCATCCCCGCAGCCTTCGCGGCTTTGCCGATTCTATCGCGCATATAGGCGGGCATGGAGATATTTACTGGCACCACGCGTTCGTCCAAGAAATCAAAGCGGATTTCCACCAGCATCAGCACGCCGTCCCGTGCTTCATCTAGTGCAGCTACTTTTTCGAATGTCATGGGTACTGGCGGCGTGAATGCCTCCCCCTCCGCATATAATTCCACAGCCTCTTGTGCGTTTGCCTGCACTTCATCCAACGTGTCAGCAGCACTGAAGCAGCCGGGAAAATCCGGCAGGGTTACACCGTATGCCGTTCCCTCGTTTTTATGCAAAATGGCGATGTATTTCATGGCGTCAACCTTTGAGTAACGGAGTTAAACCCCTTTTCTAAAATGTGATGTTCGCCTGTTTCTCAATGTTCCGGAGGGTTCCCGGCGGCAAATCTTGTTTCGGGTGAGGAACGATAACCATGCGTCCATCAGGATGCCGCAACTTAATGTGACTCCCTTTTTGACTCACCTTCTCGAACCCCTCCCGGGCCAGTTTTTTAAGGACTTCTCTGCTCTGCATGATTTCATTTTTTACGCATTATACGCAAAATTGTCAAATAGAGATTGGCAGTCGCTGTCTGCCTCATGCTGACAGCTCGGGCGCATTCGGTGTTACCCATAGTCCGAGCGTAGGTGTCAACGGCTCTGGCCGTCAATATCAAACAAGATAATTCCGGAAAAATCGACAAATCGAAATGCGCCTCATAATGGCCTTAAGGGGGTATTGATTTTACAAAATGAGAAAATGCCCTTTCACGCCGCCTCCCTTCGTTCCCCGCCCCCGCGCCGCCAGCGGCTCAGCACGGCGTCGCGCCACCGGCCGCGGCAGTACACCGCCTTCTGAAGGCGCGCGAGGGGCGTGAAGCCCGCGCTCCTGACGTAGGCGAGGGCATGGCGGTAGCAGGCGGGGGTGAGGCCGAACAGCTCCCCGATGCCGAAGCTGCGCCCGGCCCA
>JAILMX010000175.1 GCA_024692205.1 Desulfovibrio sp.
CGCCGTCTTCAATTTCAACGAGGGTGTAGATGTCGCAGTGGCCGAAATGCATGCCCATCTGGGCGTCGAGCCCGCCGGGAAGGCAGGAGGGAACAGCAAGAAGCGTCATGATGGTATCCTCTGTTAGAATGTTGCTGATGCGTGTGAGAAAAGCCGTTTGCCTGAGGAAAACAGCTTTGCCATGGAAAAAATATTTCAGCTCCCTGCCGGGGCCGCCGGTATGAATGGCCTGCCCTGCAGGAGAGGCGCCTTGAAGGTGTCGATGCGCTGCCAGATGTCCCGAATCGTACGGGCAAGAGGCGTGTCCTCTTCTGTCGCCGCCAGGCCCGCCGCTGTCGTCCGCACCAGGGATGCGTCGAAAGGCACTTTCCCGAAGATCGCATAGCCCTCTTGCCGGCAAAAGGCCTCAAGCTGCTCGGTGATGTCCGGGTTCAGGGTGCACCTGTTGATGACGACGCCGACGGGAATGCGGAAATGCCGGCACACCGACGCCACGCGCTCGAAATCGCTCTTGCCGGAGAGCGAGGGTTCGATGACGCAGACGGCGAGCGTCGCCCCGGAAAGCGAGCTGATGACGGGGCAGCCCGTGCCCGGGCTCCCGTCGCACAGGAGGGTGTCTCTTCCGATTTTTCGGGCAAGGTTGCGGGCCTCCTGCTTGACCAGGCTCACAAGCCTGCCTGAATTCTCCTGCCCCGGCCGGAGGACGGCATGGACGAAGGGGCCGAATCGGGTTTCGCTGACATGCCACTCACCGCAGATGATTTCGGGCAGCATGATGGCCTGCTGCGGGCAGAAGGCCTTGCATACGCCGCAGCCTTCGCAGGCAAGCGGGTCGATGACGGGCTTGCCGCCCTCCCCCGGCACGATCGCGCCGAAACGGCAGTGGCGGCCGCACTCGCCGCAGGCCACGCACAGGGGATGCGCCACGACGGCCTTGCCCCTGCCACGAAATTCAAAACTTTCACGGACCTCCGGCGCGAGAACGATGTGCAGATCGGGCGTGTCCACGTCAAGGTCGCACAGCACAGCGTTTCCACCCTCGGCGGCGCAGGCCGCGAAGGCCGCTGTCAGACTCGTCTTGCCCGTTCCGCCCTTGCCGCTGATGACGACGATCTCACGAAGCGGTGCCGGACGGCTTTTGGGCGCAATCTGTTCAGTCATGGCAATCCCCCGTGAAAAGCGCACGCATTTTTTCGGCTGCATCCCTGAAAATGCTTTTCCAGGCGGCCTCAGCGTCAAAGGGGAGCTCACCGCGCGATAAAACGGCCGCGCACCGTTCAGAGAAGGGAATCTCTGCGAGAAGAGGCAGGTCATGCTCGCGGCAGAAAGCCCGCACGGCCGCATCGCCGCTTTCCGATTGCCCCGCCCTGTTGAGAATGCAGGCAAGCTTTCTTCCGGTTCGGCTGAAGGCCTCATAGGCCAGGGCGAAATCGCTGCGGCCGAAAGGCGAGGGATCAACCACCATGAGCACGGCGTCGGCCCGTGAAACGACCGTCATGACAGGGCAGCTCACCCCTGGGGGCGAATCAAGCAGAACATCGCGCCCGTCGTGGCTTTCCCTCTCAACATCGTCCAGGCGCGAAAGCAGGGCACGTATCAGGGGCGGTGTCATCACCTCCCCGATGCGCGTCGCTCCTGTCAAATAGGGCGTTCCGTCACCGAGACTGCCGAGAGAGATGCCCCCGAGCGCACGCGTTCCCTCAACGAGGGCGCCAGTCGGGCAGACATCGAAGCACCCTCCGCAACCGTGGCACATATCGGGGAACACACTGATGCGCTTGCCGAAGCGGGCAATGGCACCGTAGCCGCATATCTGTCGGCACAGGCCGCAGGCCGTGCAGAGATCCTGATTCACTTTCCCAGGCACGGCTATGCTCACCGGCTCTTCGTCATTGAGGCTCGGATGCAGGTAGATATGCAGGTTCGGCGCCTCGACGTCCGTATCACAGAGGATGTGCGGCACAGGCCACATTCTGGCAAGCGAGGCCGCGATGCTGGTCTTCCCGGCCCCCCCCTTGCCACTCGCTATGGCGATCCTCATCCCCTACCCCTTCTCAAACGGATTGCCGGCTTCCCTGTTGGAGGCCGTGGCGGGCACACACTTGCCTTCGCGGAATCGCGCGAGGGCCTCGCCCACGGTCATAGCGTCCATATCCTGGATGACGGTTATACCGGCGGCTTGCAAAGCCTCGAAGGCCTTCGGCCCGACAAAGCCGCTCATGACCGTCGTGACGCCGGCGTCCGCAAGGTGCTCCGTCGTGGCTATGCCTGCACCGGTCGCCATGATCTGGGCGTCACCGTTGTCAAGGTAGGAGATTTCCGGATCTCGTGAGAGATCGCCGTTTTTGAAAGTCGCTATGATGAAGCCGCCGGCGCGGCCATAGCGTGAATCCACCATGTCCTCAAGGCTGGGGCCCTCGCTGGAAACAGCACAGATTACGGACATGACACATTGCCTCCTTTTCGCCCCGCAGCAGCGTTTGGCGTGGACGATGGCATAGTTTCCCCCTTCAATGCGCAAGGCACGACCGAACACAAGGACCTCGGCAACTGCTTTTCTGGCCTCGGAAAGTAAGCGCCCGTAGGTATGGCGGGATATTTTCAGCTGTTCTGCCGCGAGGGTCGCATTCAAGCCCTCGATATCACTCAGGCGCAGGGCCTCCAGCCCCTCCACGGTGAGACGCACCTCGTCAAGAACGGCTAGGGGAATCCCGCACGGCTTGAAATAGGTGGCGCTCGGCGGCTGAGCGACATATCGGCATTGTCTCGGTCTGGCCATGTTCCTCCGGCTGGCTTGCGGCAGCGGCATACGGGAAGAAGAATAAGTGATCGACAGCGTTTTGCTCAATTGAGCAAAATATACGACAAAAAAAAAGAATTGCAAGCCCCAAAACAGCAAAAATGGATTGCCGGCTCTTTTTCAGCAATTCGCAGCGGGAACAATGGGTTTCAGTTCAGTTTCGTCCAAGGCAGACGCAAGAGGAGAAAAAGGCGGCCCGAAAGGCCGCCAATTTCAATCATATCCAATGCGGGGTATCCCCCACTTCGCTATTCGCGTGGGAACCGCGCCACCTAGTGGTGGAACATGGCCGGCAGGAAGGTGATGATGCCGGGGAAGTAGGTGAGAAGCACCAGGTCCACCAGCAGCATGATCAGGTATGGCATGACCTTTGCCGTGACCTTGTCGATGGATACGCCGGTAATGGACGAAACCACGAAAAGATCCAGGCCCACCGGCGGGGTGATGCAGCCGATGGCCAGATTGACCACCATGAGCACGCCGAAGAACATGGGATCTATGCCCAGGCCGACGGCCACGGGCAGCAGGATGGGGGTGAGAATGACAACCGCCGCCGAAGCGTTGATCAGGGTGCCGATGAACAGCAGCAGCACGTTGACCAGCATGAGGAAGACCAGGGGGCTGTCAGTCAGCGTGGCGAAGCTTTGCGCCAGCAGATGCGGCACCTGGGCGTTGGTGAGAATCCAGCCGAAGAGGTTGGCCGCGCCCACAACGAACATTATCATGGTGGTGTTGTAGGCGGCGCTCAAAAGCGTCTTGGGCAGGTGGGAGGGCGTGAGCTCCTTGTAGATGAAAAAGCCCACGAAAGCACCGTACACGGCGGCCACGGCGGCGGCCTCCGTCGGGGTGAATATGCCCGAATAGATGCCGCCCAGGATGATCACGGGCATCATCAGGGCCCAAAAGCAATCCACAAAAGACTTTGCGATGCGCCTCAGAGAAAAAGAGCCTTCGCCACGATAGCCGTGCTTTTTGGAGATGACCCAGCTCACCACGCACATGGACACCCCCATGAGGATGCCCGGTGCGAAACCGGCGATGAAGAGGTCTGCAATGGAAGTGTTGGCAATGGCCCCGTACACCACCATGGTGATGGACGGCGGAATGACGATGCCAACCGTGCCACCGCTGGCCACCACAGCCGCAGCGAAGGAACGCGGGTAGCCACGCCGCTCCATTTCATCGATCATGGAAGCGCCTATGGCCGCCGTTGTGGCTGCCGAAGAGCCGGAGAGCGCGGCAAAAAACATGCCCGCCACGGCAACAACCAGCGCAAGTCCGCCGGCCAAGGCCCCAACAAGCGCCATGGAAAAGTCCACGATGCGGCGGGTCACGCCGCCGTCAGCCATGAACGCCCCCGCCAGCATGAAGAAGGGCACCGCCATGAAGGAGAAGGAATCCACCGAGGTGAACATGCGCTGCACCACCACAACCAGCGGCATATCCAGCACGGCATACAGCACAACGGCCGAGGAGAGGCCCAGCGCGACGCCGATGGATGCGCCGGTGGCCAGAATGCAGATGAATGCCGAAAGAATGACCCAGAGTGTCATGGCCCCTCCTCCTACTTCATTTCACTGGCCGGCGTTTTGAGCACCCGCACGAGATTGGCGGCCACGTAGCAGAACATCACACCGCAGCCGAAGGGGATGACAATATACACCCAGGACATGGGTATCATCATGGCCGGCGAGGTCTGAAAACTGGTGCGCTCAACCATGAGCAGGCCGTTCCAGGTCATGATGCCCAGAAAGATGATGGAAAAAACATCGGCCAGTATGTTGAGGGTCTTCAGCGTGGCGCCCTTGACCCGGCTCGTGATTGTCTCGATGCACATGTGCCCGCCGTGCTTGGCAACCAGCGGCAGGGAGAGAAAAACGACCCAGACAAAGAGGTAGCGGGCCAGCTCTTCACCGAAGTAAGGCGTCCAGCCAAAACAGTAGCGGGTGATGACCTGCCCGAAAACCAGCAGCAGCATGAGCCCGTTGGCGATGATGACCAAGGCCTTCAAGACCTTTTCAAACAATGCAGCAAAGGCAGCCATAGCACTCCCCATGTGGTGGTAGCAGGCCACGCCCTGAAGGGGCGGCGCGACGGGGCGGACCGAAAGCCCGCCCCGAGTGAGGTATTCTTACTGGATAGCCAGAATGGCCTTGAGATCCTGATCGCCAAAGCGCTTGGTGTAGATGTCCCACACCTTGCGTGTGGCCTTGGCAAAGGCTTCCTTATCGACATTGTCGTTGATCTGACTCTTGCCGCTGTCCTTGATGATCTGCAAGAACTTGCCTTCAAGGCTGCGGCAGAGTTGGCGCTGCCAGTCGCGGGTGTCCTCGGCGGCCTTGCGCAAGAGGGCCTGCTGTTCAGGGGAGAGCTTCTTCCAGGCCATGACGCTGATGAGTACCGGCTCGGGAGCGTAGGTATGCCCGGTCAGAGAGATGTACTTCTGCACTTCGTAGAAACGCTTTGTGGCAATGTGCGCCAGCGGGTTCTCCTGCCCGTCGATGACGCCCTTTTGCAGCGCGGTGTACAGTTCGCTCATGGCCATGGGGGTGGGGCTGGCGCCGAGGGCCTTCATCATTTCGATGTACACGGGCTGTTCCATGACGCGGAACTTAAGGCCCTTCATGTCTTCAGGCTTGACAATGGGACGGACGTTGTTGGTCATGTGGCGAACGCCGTTTTCCCAGATGGCCAGGGTGATCATGCCGCGGGCCTCACCCTTCTTGCAGAGCTTCATCCCCACGGTGTCCAACGCCTTGTAGGCGTGCTGCACATCGCGGAAGAGGAAGGGCAGGTCGAAAATGGACACTTCAGGCACAAAGTTGCCCAGTACGGCTGTGCCGGTGAGGGTCATGTCCACGGTGCCGAGAGTCAGGCCTTCAACCAGGTCGCGCTGGTTGCCCAGCTGGCTTGAGGGATAGACCTGAATGATGATGTCACCATTGGAGCGCTCTTTCACCAATTTGGCGAAATGGTCAGCGCCCTGGCCGTAGGGATTTTCCGGTTCGGCGATGTGGCCGAGTTTGAAGGTGACGGGCGCGGCGAACGCCAGCGAAGCACTCAGCAGCAGGGAAGCCGTCACAGCAAGAATTCGCAACATGGTAACCTCCGACATAAAGAGTTGTTCGTTTGCAATGGAGCGATATTGACTCTATCTACAAAGCCCTGAACCGTCAAGATGAACCACTTTTTTTGCCAACTCCCCAAGCATTTTCTCAAGACGCATACGGACGTTCGCCTCAGCAGTCAGCTTTTTCCGAAGGTCTTCAATGGTGCTTTCGGCTTTCGTTAGGGTTTCGTATAAACCGCCCAAAAGGGAAAAAGCGCCCTCCTCCAGATAGCGGGAATTTTCAAGTTGTCCTTGATAGGTGCTGCCGCCGTAAGCTTTCCATTTTTCATAATCACGCAGCCATTCGGGAAAACAGGCCGCCGTCAACCCGTCATTCCACAGCTTGTATGCGCCAAAGGCATGGACCAGCGGCGCATACGTAGCCTGCGGATTGCGAGGGTGCGTGTTGAATCTCTGCGGCAGGATGCGAATGAGCCCGGGATCCCTTTTTGAAAGGTCCTGTGCGAGAAAATTGAAGACGGCCTGATCAGGATAGCGCAGGATGGGGCCGTGACGGCGCAGAAAATCGAGGCATTGCTCATGGAGCGCCTCAGGATTCGGCAATTCCCTTCGGAACGCGATGACACCGGAATTCAGATTATCCGCATCGCCGTCCAAATCTTCAACCGCTTCATGAAAATTGATGCGTGCGGATTTCGTTCCCGGAGGATTAGAGAAATACGGGTCTTCAACCGCCAAAGCAAGGGGGCCGAAGTCGAAAAGCGATTCCAAGCCATCCTGTATCACTACGTCCGCATCAAGCCAGACAATTGCGGAATATCGATCCAGAAAGTCGAAGCAGGCGAATTTCGCCAGGCACAACGGAGAAAAAACCCGGATGGCTTCCGCATCCATCGAGGCGGGAACAGGCGCAAAGGGAAGAATCTGCGCTCCCAGGCATTGCAAGATGCGGGCGTCATCATCTGACATGGTATCGTCGCAAAAGAGGACAAAATCCGCATCCAGAGACGGGTTGTGCCGCCTGAAGGCCAAAAGGACGGTTGCAGCCGCAAAGGCCCAGCTGCCGGTCACTCCCATAAAAACGGCGCGTGGAGAATGTACTGTAAGGCATCCGTCAAAAGCATGTTGCATGGGGGCCTTCCACGGACAGTGAATTATCAAAAGCAAGGCATTCACGAACACTTGCCCGACCGTAGTGAAACGCCTCACTTCTCACAGGCAAGAGTAGTACGAAACTACCCGCTCAGGGGGGCGTGTGTCAATCGGCCGGGCGTGTGGATATTCGGGCGGGCACTCACCCCGCAGCCGATGGGCGTCGCCTCCAGACGGCATAGGCGGGCACCAGAACGACCATGGCTCCAAACCAGGCCAATGGCGAGGCCAGGCAAACGCCGTCAAAGCCCAGCGGCCCGACGAGGAAGATTGCCGCCCCGCAACGCATTCCAAGCTCAAGCAGTCCCGAGGCTGTGGCGATCATGCTCATGCCGAGTCCTTGCAGAACATTCCGGATGACGAAAAGCAGCGCCAGCAACCAGTAGAGGCCGCACTGGATCTGAAGAAGCCGTTGCCCGAAGCTGATGACGGTATCCTGCCCATCGCCCACGAACATACGTATCAGCGGGCCGCCCAGCGAGATGCAAAACACTGCCGCCAGCCATGCATAGACCACGGCCACCAGGCAGCCATCCTTCATGCCCTGGCGTACGCGTTCCGGCAGTCCCGCGCCGATATTCTGCCCCGCATAGGTGGCCATGGCGCGCCCGATGCTGATCAGCGGCATCACCGCTATGGCATCCACCCGCGCCACCGTGGAACAGGCTGCGACGGCCTCAGCCCCCAGTCCGTTCAATGCCGCCTGCAATACAAGAAATCCCACATTGATGACAGCGCCCTGCAAGCCCATAGGCAAGCCGAGTGCCAGCTGTCTGCGGAAGATGGGCCAGCCCAGATGCCTCCAGTCATTACGGTGCGGTCGTAGTTCCGGAATTCGCCGCCAGATGTGGATGAAACAGAGGACGGCGGAGATTCCCAGGGAAAGAACGGTCGCCCAGGCGGCGCCGGCAGTTCCCATGCCGCAGCCGAGGATGAGCAGGAAGTCCAGGCCGATGTTCAGCACGCAGGTCAGCGCAAGGAAAACCAGCGGGGTGCGGCTGTCGCCCAGGGCCGTGATGCTGGAAGAGAGGATGTTGTAAAAAGCCATCGTGCCGCCGCCGGCCAGCGTGATGCGCAGATAGTCCAGAGCGGGCTTGAAGGCTTCGGGGGGCGCGTCCGTCCAGCGCAAGGCCGGTTCAGCAAGAAGGGCAGCGCAGACCAGCAGGCCGGAGATGATCACGCCGAGCAGCAGGCTCGCGCAAAAAGCGCGCCGCAGTCCGGCACGGTTTCCGGCACCGTAGAGCTGGGCGCAGAGAATCGAAAAGCCCTGCGACAAGCCGATGACCAGCCCCATGAACATGAACGCGATGGGACCGGTGAGCCCCACGCCCGCCAGCGCATCCACGCCAAGCGTCCGTCCCACGATGATCATGTCGGCCATTGCGTACAGCAGCTGGAACATGTTGCCCAGCATCATGGGCAGTGCGAAAGCGATGATGAGCTGCGCCGGCCGGCCTGAGGTGAGATTGGTTGCCATGCTTTTCCGCTAAAGGCTGACGGGAATCAAGTCAAGCCCAACCGCTCTCTGCTTACGGTATTCTGCCTAAGGGATTCAGGCACCTTGCAGTTCCCCCAGCATTGCACACTCCTTGCCCCATGGAGGCAAAGACCTTCTTTCTGTGCTCCTCGCCTCTAAAGCTTTGCCACCCCCTCCCGATAAGAAGATACGTCAGGATACGAAATCGCATGCTAGACTACCATCTCTTC
The DNA here is from genome assembly GCA_024692205.1 of Desulfovibrio sp. GTDB lineage: Bacteria > Desulfobacterota > Desulfovibrionia > Desulfovibrionales > Desulfovibrionaceae > Desulfovibrio. The sequence goes on from JAILMX010000175.1 coordinate 8,730, forward strand.
AAACGGATCAATGACCTCTTTGAGCAGGGCAAAGCCGAGTCGGCCAGACTGCTCCTGATGGAACTGCAATCGCGCCACATCGCGCTGCGCGACGAACTCGACAGACTCAAAATCCGTCTGGAGACCTTGGAGCATGCCGTGGCCCTCAACCGCAGCATTTTTTTGGAAAACGGCTTCTACTGGCTCAAAATTGAGGACGGCATCAAACAGGGCCCCTTCTGCCCGCACTGCTATGATGCCGTCGGCAGCCTGATACGCCTTGAGAACGGCGATACGGGCCTGCGCTGCCCCTGCTGCGGAACGACGATCGAAAAAAGGGGGCTTGTCGTGCTCGACAGCACGTCATCGAATTCCGCAGAACGCAAGGCCCGTCTCATCCCTTTCGCCCGTTAGGCAAGCCGCGGCCGCACTCTTCTTCACGCGCATGCGAGAAAGCCGGTCGCAAAGCAGGCCACTCGCCTTGCGTTGACCGATGAATCACCGTATCATACCGTTGTGCCGTCGTCGTTTCACGCCCTTATATCGCGGCACGCCCCCGAGGTGACATGGCTGACTCCGCAAAACTGCCAGGCGTGCTCCTGCTAAGTCAGGATTCCACGCTCTCTTCCATTGACAGGCACTCCCTGCGGCAGATCGGCGTCGCCGAAATCACCAGCATGACATCAGGCGCCGAGGCTGCCCGTTGGCTTGCGGACGAGAACAACCTGCCCGTCTCGAGTGAGATCATTGTCGTGTGCAGCGAGACGCTCGCCGACATGAGCGGCGAGAAGTTCTGCGACATAGTACGTCTGCACCCGCGTCTGCTCGCCCTGCCCGTGCTCCTCATCCTGTCGAGCGACAGCGAGCTCGCTCAGTTGAAGGCCCTCGGTTGCGGCGCGAGCGCCATGCTCGTCAGGCCGTATTCGCTGAATGTGCTCCGCCAGGCGCTTCAGGAGCTCAAGGTGACGGATGCGGCCGCTCGCCCCAAGCGTGGGGGCGAGACCGCCGGAACGCACGATTTTGACAAAGCGCTTGAGACCTTCGCAAGCAACTGGCAACAGACATATTCCGCAGAGAACCATCTCAGGGCGGGCATGCGTTACCTGCACGAAGGCAAGTGGAACAACGCCCTGCAGGCCTTTAAACAAGCCCTGACGAACGAGACGATACGCGCAGAGGCAGAACTCGGTCTGGCCCTCGCCTGGCACGGCAAAAGCGACGAGCGGCAGTTCTGCCACTGGCTCGCCTGCGCCGCAAAGACCTTCATCCGCGTACGCAACTGGCAACGGGCTCGGACGGCCTACGCCCGCCTCATGCAGGCGAATCCTGAAGCGCGCGACCCGTATTTCAGCCAAGCCCGACGGCTCATCCGCCGCAATCGCTACAGTGCTGCCGCAGAAACGCTCGCAGAACGCCTGCAGATCTCAAACGAGCGCGGAATCTGCGAAGATTTCGCGAAGATATGTCTTGTGGCCGACTCCCCCGAGGTCATGCTGGATTTTCTGCTCGAGATGCTCGAGAGCGTGCTCGGCGAAGATTCTCTCTCCGTCCGCGCCGAACTGCGCGCCGCCTACGAGGCTGAAAAACACAGGCTTGAACTTTTCAGGCTGCAGTCTTCCCGCGAACGACAGGCATCGCTCGCCCGCAGGTTCTCGCCATCCGCAGCCACAATCGCCAAGCAGGAAAAGGAAACGCCCTCGCCCCACGCGGAAGCAACCGCTTCCGTCGCCACAAAGGACGGCAAGAGCGCTGGCGGCATGCCCTCCGCCGATTCCAAGGACGACGCCGACGATGCGCCTAAGGCCCTGCACGCCATCCTCCCCATGACGCCCGAGGAGATCGGCGTCGACCCCATGACGAACGCCCCTTCCTCCCGCCTGAACGACCTCTTCGCAGTGGTCAGGCACACATGGAAACTCGGCCGGAAAAAACGCTGAACGCAGATCTCACGTTCCCCTGTGTGCGTCCCCGCGCCCTCTTCTCACGGCCACGCGGCTCCCGGTATTCTATGGAAATACCCAGCGCGGCAGAACGCTGGGCGACTCACTGCAAAAAGAGCCCTGCCGCCGGGATTCTGCGGCCCGACATCCCGGCCGAGCGCTCCACGAGCTTCGTTATGGCGTCGCGCCCCGCCTCGCCGAGATCAAGGCTGTAATCTGTCACGAAGGTCTTTATGTGCGCATCAACGACCGTGTCGGCAAGCTCCTGCGCATGCGCGCGTATGAAATCGCGCGAGGCCCCCGGGGTTCTGCGGGCATAGCGCAGGCTCTCGGCTATGGCCGTCTGCAGGGCAAACGCCGTTTCGCGGGGAATGTCACGGCGCACCGCTATGGCGCCGAGCGGCAGGGGCAGTCTGTAGGTATTCTCCCACCACTCTCCAAGGTCGAGCAGCCTGACGAGACCGTACTCCTCGTAGGTGAAACGTCCCTCGTGTATGATGACGCCGATTTCGACATCGCCGCGCGCCACGCTCGGCATGATGTCGCTAAAGAGCATCTCTTTCCGCTCCTCGGCAAAGCCACCGTGCAGGGAGAGCAGCAGATTCGCCGTCGTCAGCCTGCCGGGCACGGCAACGCGCGCGTTCTTCCATTCCGGCTCGGGTATCCGGCGCTTTGCCACGACAAGCGGACCGCAGCCGAAACCGAGAGCCGCGCCGGAGGACAAGAGCGCGTAGCGCTCCATGATGGAGGCGGCAGCCCCCAGTGACATCTTGGTCGCCATGAGCGCGCCCTGCCCTGCGAGGCTGTTCAGCTCTTCAACGTCAGCCATGTGGGGCGAAATCGCACGCTCAAAGGGCACAAGGCCGTGCAGAAGCGCGTGGAAGATGAAGGTATCGTTCGGACAGGGCGAAAGGCCGAGGGTGAAGGGATCTGTGACAGATGGCACGGTTTCCACCTCCAGGAGGAAAAGGTTCTGACGGGCTTGCGCTGCCGGCCCGTGCCGCAGCGCCCCCATGCCCCACAGTACCATGCATCCCGCCCGGGGCAAACAGGCCGGCAAGGGCATTTCTTTTTGCGCCGAAATGGCGTATGTTGAGCGGATATGGCTCAATCGGCGAAACAACATGGCGAAACGTCATAAAGCACAGGTGTCAGAACATGTTCGATGAAGGGTATTACGCCTCTCTTGGCCTGGGTGACGTGCGGGAAAAAGTCCTCTCGGGACGGCGTCTTTCCTTCGACGACGGGCTCGCGCTCTTCAACTGCCCCGACGTCACGGCCCTCGGCGCCCTCGCGCTGCACGTGCGCACGCGCATGCACGGCGATGCGGCATCCTACGTCGTCAACCGGCAGGTGAACTACACCAACGTCTGCGTAAACGGCTGCACCTTCTGCGCCTTCCGCCGCGACGACGAGAAGGACGACGGCGCCTTTACCCTCTCGAAGGAACAGATTCTTGCCAAGATTGCGGAGGCGCGCCAGGGTTCGCTTGATCTCGACGAACTCCATATCGTGGGCGGCTGCCACCCGAAACTGCGTCTTGCGTGGTTCGAGGATCTCTTCCGCGCGGTCAAGGCCATGGCGCCGAATCTGCCGATAAAGGCCTTCACCCCCGTCGAGATCGAACATTTCTCGCGCCTTGAGGGCATCACGACCGTCGAGGTGCTCAACCGCCTCAAGGCCTGCGGCCTCGTCATGATGCCGGGCGGCGGCGCGGAGATCTTCGATGAAGCCCTGCGCAAAAAACTCTGCCCCCACAAGGCCGATTCCGCGGCGTGGCTGCGCATATCGGGCGAGGCGCATGCCCTGGGCATCAAGACGAACTGCACCATGCTTTTCGGCCATGTCGAGACCTTCGCCCACCGTGTGGACCACCTCTGCCGCCTTCGTGAGCAGCAGGACAGGTCGGGCGGTTTCACCTGCTTCATCCCCCTGCCCTTCCTGCAGGAGCACAGCCGCCTCGTGCTGCCCGAAGACAAACGCGGCCCCTGCCACGGCGTGGACAGGCTCCGCACGATTGCCGTAGCGCGCCTCATGCTCGACAACATTCCCCACATCAAGGCATACTGGATCATGCTCGGCACGAAGCTCGCGCAGGCCGCCCTGTGGTACGGCGCCGACGACATCGACGGCACCATAGTCGAGGAGCACATCGGCCACATGGCGGGCGCAGCCTCGTCGCAGGCCCTCGGCATCGAACAGCTTGAGGAGATGATACGCAAATCGGGCTTCACGCCAGTGCGCCGCAACGCCGTCTTCACCCCCGTGGAGAAAGCCGCCCCCACGGTTCAGACGCCGTTCACGCACGCGCACTCGCCCTTCAATGAGCCCGCGGGCATCGCCAGCGCCGTTGCGAAGGCCAAGGCCGGCGAGCGCCTCGACCGGGCGGACGCCGAGGCTCTGTATTATCAGGCGAGCCTGCCTACCCTCGCCCATCTGGCGAACGCCATGCGCCAGCGCCTGCACCCGGAGCCGGTCGTCACCTTCGTGGGCGACCGCAACATCAATTACTCGAACCAATGCGTCTGCGCCTGCCGTTTCTGCGCCTTCTTCCGCGCCCCGGACGACCCCGAAGGCTACGTCATCACCCGCGAGGAGATGGCGAAGAAGATAGACGAGACCCTCGCCCTCGGCGGCACGCAGATACTGCTTCAGGGCGGCCACAACCCGCTGCTGCCCTTCTCATGGTACGAGGATCTGCTCTGCTGGATGCGCGCCACCTGGCCCACCCTGCACATACACGCCTTCTCCCCGCCGGAGATCTTCTACTGGTCCAGGCTCTACGCCATGCCCGTCGCCGAGATCATCCGACGTCTGCGCGCTGCAGGACTCGACTCCATACCGGGCGGTGGCGCGGAGATTCTGGTGAACGAGGTCCGCGCGCGCGTCTCACCCAACAAGTGCACGGCCGACGAATGGCTCGCTGTCATGGAAGAGGCTCACAATCAGGGCATGAAGACGACCGCCACCATGATGTTCGGCCATGAGGAGGAACCCGGCGACCGCCTTTCGCATCTCTTCGCCGTGCGCGGCGTGCAGGATCGCACCCACGGGTTCACAGCCTTCATACCGTGGACCTTCCAGCCAGGCAACACGCGCATCTCCTGCAGACCCCTCCCCTCGCCGGCCTATCTGCGCATGCTCGCCGTCTCGCGGCTCGTGCTCGACAACGTGCCGAACATACAGGCCTCGTGGGTGACCATGGGGCCGGATGTGGCCCAGCTCGCCCTTTTCTACGGCGCGAACGACTTCGGTTCGCTTATGATAGAGGAGAACGTCGTTGCCGCGGCCGGCGTCTCCTACAGCCTGACGCGCCGGCAGATACACGGCATCATCAGAGCCGCGGGCTTCACGCCGGTGCAGCGCACCATGGACTACACGCCGGTCGACCCGCAGCCGGCCCTGTAGGATGAGAGAGGGAACACGCAATGTCGAAGACGCCGCTGCGCATGGGTCGCATCAGCTATCTGAACGTCCTGCCCATCTACCATCCGCTTGAGTCGGGCATCATTCCGCACGATTTCGAGCTGGTCTCCGCCCCGCCCGCCGTTTTGAACGACATGATGGGCCGGGGCGAACTCGTTGTCTCCTCCTGCTCGTGCTTCGAGTATGCCAGGCGACCCGACCGGTACTATCTGGTAGAGGATCTCTCCATCGGATCGCACGGACCTGTGATGAGCGTCCTGCTTTTCTCGCGCCGACCCATCGGGGAGCTTGCTGGCCGGACCATACTCATCAGCGGCGAAAGCCACACTTCCGTGGCGCTCCTGCGCCTGCTCATGCGCGACCGATATCATGTGGACGTCGCCTACGAGACGGGGCAGGTCACGCCCGCCCTACGCTCCACCAACCCGCCCGAGGCATTCCTCGCCATCGGCGACGAGGCCCTGCGTCTGCGCGGCACCCCAGACTATCCCTGCTGCATCGACATGGCCGAGGCCTGGCGCGACTGGACGGGGCTTCCCTTCATCTTCGGCCTGTGGGTCGTCAGCCGTGAGGCGGCCGACCGGCACGTTTTCACAACCGATCCCGGCGACCTGCTGCGCCGCGGGCGGGACTGGGGCATGGCGCACCTTGACGTCATCCTCGACCTGACAGCCTACGGCTGCCCGCTTTCGCGAGAGGAACTGCGCGTCTATTATGAGGACGGTCTCGTCTACACGCTCGGGGATGAAGAGCAAAAAGGCCTCACGCTCTTCTACAAGAAGCTCGCGCAGGCAGGCATGATAAACGCCGAGCCGCCTCTCGTGTTCTTCCAAATGTAAGCGCCTCTCCTTACACCTGAAAAGGGGAAGCCTCATCATCGCGGCTTTTGGGGTAACGATCCGCTGCCGTCCCCCCGACGACCCTGTTCTGGGTATCCCAGAGATTGCGGTACTGCGAACAGTCCGCGTAGACCTCCTCGTGGGTCCCGCTGCCCACGAGCCGGCCGTTCTCAAGCACCAGTATCCTGTCGGCGTGGCGCAGCATGGACAGCCGGTGGCTCACGATGATCATGGTGCGGCCCGTGGATATGCTGCGGATGTTGTCCTGAATCTCGGCCTCGCTCTCCGGGTCGAGCGCGCTCGTGGCCTCGTCGAAGATCATGATCTTCGGGTCCGTCAGAAGCGCCCGCGCGATTGCCAGCCGCTGGCGCTGGCCACCGGAGAGGTTCGAGCCGCCCTCCTCCAGCACCGTGTTGTAGCCTTCGGGGAGCTTTTCGATGAATTCGTGGGCCGCGGCCATGCGCGCGGCCTTCACGATCTCCTCCAGCGTGGCCTGCGGCCTGGTCATGGCGATGTTGTCGCGCACGCGCCCGCGGAAGAGAAAATTCTCCTGCAGAACCACGCCGATGGACTGGCGCAGATGGTGCATGTCGATGTTCTGCAGGTCCGTCCCGTCCATCCAGATATGCCCCGCCTGCATGGGAATGAGCCGCTGGATGAGGCGCGTCAGCGTGCTTTTTCCCGAGCCGGAGCGGCCCACTATCCCCAGCGTGCCGCCGGCCGGAATCGCAAAATGCACGTTCTTCAGGGCGAAAGGCGCATCCTCGGCGTAGCGGAAGGAAATGCCCTCCCCCCGTATCGCGCGCCCGTTATCTTCGGTTCGCCGCCGCGCTGGCCGCCGTCCTCCAGAGGCTCGTCCATGATGTTGCTGAGCATCTGCATGGAGACCGCGGTCTCCTGCCACTGCTGAATCAGGCTCGCAAACTGGACGAGCGGGCCGCTGACCCTGGCCGAGTACATGTTGAAGGCCACGAGCGCGCCCACGGTCATGGCGTTGTCGAAGACCAGATACACGCCCCACCAGAGCGTCGCCAGCATCATGCCCTTCTGC
>JAILMX010000238.1 GCA_024692205.1 Desulfovibrio sp.
CTTTCCAGATGAGTTTTTCGCATGCGTGGAATCATGTTTCCTATCTTCACTACACAGTAGGACATCTGGCGGCCTTTCACCTTGCAAAGCTGATAAACTGCGCATTATTCGGCATTTTCCTTATTTGTGGATAGGCTCTAAATAACGGAGTTGGCTTCGGAAAAGGTGTTCAGCGCCTCCGAAAGCCATATCGGCGTCAAAGGCGCGGATGACTCCTGCATGGAGGAAAGCCGAGCCTGAAGCACACTTATTCTGGAGAGAAACCATGCCTGACCTGCCCATCGTCACCGTCGAATCCTGCCCCAAAGGCTACACGAAGGATCTGGACAAGGCGGTAACCCCTGAAGAAACGGTGCGCCGCGTGCGCGAAGTGCTGGCATCGTCCGGCCTCGACGTCCTCGCCGAAACCCGCCGCGTAGACGTGGGGCGGCTCGGTATCCCCGTCTATCTCAGCGTCTGCGGCAAGGACGCGCGGGGCGTCATGCCCACTCGCAAGCAGATGGGCAAGGGCTCGTCGCCTGAACAGGCGCGCGCTTCCGCCGTCATGGAACTCATGGAACGCTTCGCCTATTTTAGCTTCTGGCAGGAATGCCCGCACATGGTGAAAACCACCTGGCGCGGGGCACAGCGCCGTTTCGGCAAAGCCATGATTCCCATGGATGAAATCCTCGCCTCTGTGGGTGACACCATCCCGCCAGAAGCAGCCGCCGACATCATGGACACGCTTGAATGGGAGTTTTACCCGGCCACCCTCCTGCCCTCCGGCCGCGCGACGTGGCTGCCCCTCGATTGGTTCAAGCTTCTCAATGAATTCAACGGAACCTCCGCCGGCAATACGGATGCCGAATCCCTTTTGCAGGGACTCAGCGAACTCATCGAACGCCATGTCTGCTGCCGCACTGACAGGGAACGGCCCGTCCTGCCGACCATACGCGAAGCTTCCTGCTGCATCGATTCCGTCCTGGAGAGTCTGCTCTCGGCCTTCCGTCGGGAAGGAGTAAACATCATCCTCAAGGATCTCTCCATGGGTATGCCACTGCCAACCGTCGGCGCCGTCGCGTGGGATCCCGCGACGTTTCCCGATTCTTCGGAAATAGTCTTCACGGCCGGCACGGCCGCGACGCCTGCCAAGGCGGCCATACGGGCCGTCACCGAAGTCGCCCAACTCGCCGGGGATTTCTGCACACATGCCTGCTATGAGGCATCCGGCCTGCCCAAATTCACAGATCTTGACGCCATCGGCTGGCTTCTCGACGGGCCTCAGACGGAGCTCTGCGCCCTGCCCTCCGTGGAGTCCAGTGACATCCGGGATGAACTTTTCACCGCGATACGAGCTCTCGCCCCGCTCAATGTCTACACCGTCCGGACGACACGGGCCGACCTGCGAATCCCGGCCCACTATACCATCGCTCCGGGCCTCTCCTTCCGCGAAAGGGACAGGCATCAGAGTATCGGCCTCTTCACCGGCCGCAAGCTTGTTGAGGAATGCGATTTGCAACAGGCGGAAAAGGGGATCGCCGTCATTGAAACGGCGTACCCCGGCGCGCACTTTCTGCCTTTCTTCCGCGGCATGCTCGCCATGCGGGGGGAGGATCACGACGCTGCGCAGACTTTCTTCGAAAAAGCGCTGCCCCTTCAGCCGGATGACGATGCAGGCGGGCTCGTCACCTTTTATCACGGCTACATCGACACCCTGCGGGGCAGATGGAAAGAGTCCATCCCCATGCTTGAAAAAGCGTTCACCCTCTGTCCCGAGATGAAGGAATACGGCAACCTGCTGGGGGTCGCCCGCTTCAAGACGGGCGACCATGCGCGGGCCGCAGAAGCATTTCGCGCTGTTCTGAAGATAGACAAGGGCTCGGCCATGGATCTGGCCAACCTCGGCATGTGCGAGGCGGAACTCGGCAACGGGGACGATGCGGCTCGGCATCTGAAGGCCGCCCTCGAACTTGATGTGAGCTTGGATTTCGCCCGCGAACGTCTGAAAGAACTGGAGGATCAATGAGGGCGTGGCATGGCAGCAGACCAGGCGCCTGTCATGTCTTCGAGTCCATTGCGAATTGAAGATTCAATAGCATCTTGATATTATTAAAGAAATATAATATGTGCAATCCCTTCATGCGATTTCCCACACGCATGCAGTTACTGTTCACAGCCCCTTGAGGCTGGATACAGCCATAGAGACCGGCAAGTCGCCCTGATGCCTGCCTTGAAGTAAGATGAAAAGAAGGGAATCTCGGAGGCTTGAGGCATGATCAGCCACAGGTTTGAGAGAGGGGATGAGAAGGGCAGGAAGGACTGGATGAGAGTATCCGTCAGCGGGTATTGAGCAAAAGCCCGACGCCAGGTCAGCTGTGAATAGTAACGACCCTGGTGCTCCCAGCCTCCCATGATGAGTTTGGGAGCAGTGATCCGTCCAATTCTTGTCCCGCATGCTTTGTGATCGAGCCGGAGGAATATCGCATGTCCTGCGGCGCCAAGAACGACCTCCCGAACGGCTACATGCTCGAAGGGCGCGAATTTTGGATTGAATTCGATCCCACGCACGTTTCGACATCAACAGTTCAAAATATAATGATCGACATTAAGGGGAAAGCTGAGCGCCTCTGCGACGCGTACAACGCAGGCGACGATAAGGGCGTCCAGGATGCGCTCAAAGAAATCGAAAAGGAAGTTGCATTTACATATGATGTACTCAGTACCGGGTACCTCGACGAAGTTCCAGAATCTCTCTACATCGTCGAGGATAATCTATTCGACAAGCGCCCGGTAATGTTCCCCTCGAAAAATGCTTTTGAGACGTGGTATGCGTCGAACTATAACCGCGAGAGCAATCCGCCTGCTGAGGACATCGTCGGATTCACTATCTTCTTAATTGTAGATGGCAGAGGCGGAAACATCAGCGAAATGTGGAGCGACCCTGACGAATACCTACTGTACGGCGACGAAGCGGGTGAGCGATGGTTCAAGCCGACGGTCCATGATGCGTTTGACGCTGACGATTTTGGTGCAATATACGCAGACGAGATCGACACCTACGATGCGATCAAGCTGTGCATCTCTGCGATAGAAAGCCATGACGAGATGCGTCGCTTGCCGGGGAAAGCAGATCGCGGCTTCTATGCTGGATTAGTTGAGAGGGAGGGGATCGCCTTGGAATTTGTGCCCGAGGGCCTGCGCGATCTCAGCATGTGCGTGACCGCGCTGCAGGACGACGAGGGGGCGTGGCCTCACGTCCCCGCCTTCATCCGCGACGGAGCGGAAAGCGCCGAGGAGTTCCTGTCCCGAGCCTCCGATTGACGCAAAGCAACAGCGGCTGAAAAGTCAAAGCCCTCTGAATACTGAGCTCAAAGCCCCCGTCAAGGGACGGTTAGCAGCTACGCGCCCTTGACAGGGGCTTTAGAGCTCTGGACCTCGGGCTTGTGACTCTGGCTCCAAGGGAAATTTTGCCATTGAAACCGCCAAAAAAATGGCTGCTACGGCTTCTGTTTTTGCCCACAAATGGTCACAAAAACCCTTTTCAAAGGATAAATCATGTTGAACGGCATGGATGTGTCATTCGGGGACAAGATCACGCCCCAGGCTTTCGTGAAAGCGATCAATGAGGAAGCTAAGAACCGCGGCGCGTATGGAAGCTTGTGGACAGTATTGTCGCAGATAAAGGCTCATGCGAGGCCTTTTGCTGGCCCGACTACGTGTTCCTTCCTTTTGCTGGATGGTATACGGCCGCATGCCAATACCTCGGAACGACAGGGCCTTTGTCGTTTCTGGACAGCTATGTCATTTGGGATCTGGCAGTGGCAGGCACATGGCGACTGACTAAAGATATCTTCCGTTTCGACCCTGACTTGTACCAGATATTGATTGGAACTTCTCTTGAAGGCGACATCTCTTTCGATTTTCTAAAGAGACTGCCGGCTTGGTGCATATATGTCGAAACGCAGAACCTCACTGTCTTCACTGATGTAAAGTCAGCTCTTGTCAAAGGCTTCTGGGCAATGATCGAGCATGATGCAAATTATCATACCGAAGAATTGAGGTTGTTCTTTTTTCTTGAGGACGGATCATTGTTGCCGGCTATCCTGCAGATTGACAAGACCGCAACTATCTCACAAGCGATGCAGAGCATAGTTCGAAGAGATAGCGATCATAATTTGGTAGATCCTCAGATTCTTCAAGCATCGAATGAGATAGCTTACATCGAGATGCATGAGTGCATAGAAGTCGCACTCAACTTGCTGCTCTACATCTGCGCTTACTGGGAGTCGATGAGCGGCGGATTCGACAAAAAGCCCGGTAGGCCGACGCAGATGAAATCCAAGAAGGGATGGCGATTTTTTCCAGCTGAACGCGGCAATAACATCATGATCGGCAGTAGCATAGGCGAAAAAATTCGGAGCGCACGGAAGAGTGATCGCGAGTCTCAGGCAGAGGATTTGCCATCGGGGAGAGAGAAGACGCGGCGCAGCCCGAGACCACACGTCCGCCGCGCTCACTGGCACGGCTACTGGACGGGGCCGAGGAATCCCGGCGAGACGCAGGAGAGCAGGAAGTTCGAGCTGAAGTGGATCCCGCCGATACCGGTCGCCCTCGGCAAGGACGAAGAGGCGGATCCGGCATGAGGGCAGGATCACCAACCAAGAGCCGGGGAAGAACAGGGGATATCGAACGGCGACTTCATCTCCCTGGTCGAAAACGCCGGCCGGCTATATGCCTGCGCTGACATGACAAGCCTCTCTCCTGAATGCCATACTTAATTTGACAGGCGTAGGCACATGTACCACACGCAGATAGTTGAAGGTGTACATCAGCGCCTTTTTTTCGAGAAAATCGGCGTGTAAAATTGTTCCCTGTGGTTTCTTGAGACTTGCTCCACTGGCCAGTTTTCGTACATTTGCTTGAGCCATTTTTCATGCCGATTTCTGTTTTTTGTGACTCTGTATGTACAGTCTTATTCATGAACAAAGTGAGAAATGCGATGATACCTTGGACAATCGCTCTGAGATAGCGGACTTCTCTGGGGATGCACAGTGGCTTGGGCGCCTTGTTGTACTTCTTTGGCATGAGTGAGAACCTCCAGATGCTATAGGGAGATTCTCTAACAAAAGTCATGGACATGGCAATGGCTTAGCCTGTATCTCTACTAATTAGGGAAAATTTTACCTAATTTTTTCTAAAAGCATGATTTTTTCTTGACAAACTCGCATGAGTTGCTCATAATTAGGTTACTTTTAGGGAAAAGGAGCAACCCATGGGTAGGTCAATTCGTCATC
>JAILMX010000252.1 GCA_024692205.1 Desulfovibrio sp.
CCTATGGCCGCTTCCCGTCCCATCGCTTCGGCCTCGTATCCCACAGTCGGCTTTTTCGCCCCACCGTTGCAGTCTCGTCCACGCAAAAAGAAGAAGCGCGGGCTTGTCATTCCCGCAGCGGATTCCACCGCCATTCCCGAATCCGAAATCCTGCTGGAATTCGACTCGGGCCGCCGCATGACGTTCGCGCAGGGGACCCGCTCCTCCCTCATCATCGGAGGCACGGGTTCCGGCAAAACGGCGTCCGTCGTGCTGCCCATGACATCCAATCTCATCGGCGCCGGCTATGGCGGGCTCATCCTCGACGTCAAGGGCAACCTGCGCGAGCAGGTTCGCGCTCTCGCCAGCTCTCACGGACGCCTCGGCGACATCGTCGAATTCGGCTCCGCGCTCGACGCCAACCGGTGCAATTTCATTTCCGGCATGGCGGAGCATGAGATCGCCGACCTCATGAACCTGTTCGCCGTGAGCGGCGTCGAGACAGACCACAACATCGCCTGGCATCAGAAAGGCGCGAAGATGTGCGTCGACGTCGCACGCATGCTCGCCGACATCTCGAGCATCAACAGGGACTGCGAATTTTCGCGGTATTTCTGCCCCACTCTGGCGAAAATCTACAAAATCATTCTGAACGACGATCTGCCCCATCAGCAAGAATGGCAACAAACTCCATAACCGAAAACTGTATGGAAGGAATAGGTCTACTAATCGGTTATTGCGGCGCTGGTTGGCGCAAAAATGTCAAGACCGCGTGAAGCCATGAGTGAGAGCAAGCGAAGCGCGGGGCCTCCCGGCTTTTTCACGCCACGTTCCCAATCAGACACGACTGTTTTGGAAACGTTGAGGTAACGGGCAAAAACAGGCTGGGAGAGATGTTCTCGAAGGCGCAGTTGACGGATTGCGTCGGCGCTCATGTCCTGTACTGGAGCGAGGCACAACTCGTCAAAATCGCGCATGGTTTTCTTGTCTATACCGCCATTGCGGTAAACGTCTTCCATACTTTCGTGAACCATAGCGCAGATGGGGCTTTTGTATACGGCTGTCATGGCAATACCTCTAGTTCTTCAAGGGAGCCGTCGCGCAGCATTCCTGCAATAACGTCGTCGCGGAGGGAAAGCAGGATTTCGGCTTGCCGTTTCAGGGCTACCAGATCTGTTTGGCTGATGTTCTCCAAGCTGGATTTGGCAAAACCCATGAGAAAGAAAGCTCTGTCGCCGAGCTGAAGGCACAACAGCACACGAAAGCCGCCGCTTTTGCCCGCGCCTTCGCGTGCCACTCTTACCTTATAGACGTTTCCGCCAAGATTGGCGGCTGCCCGACCTCCGACAACATCCTCCAAAGCATCTCGCAATGACTGATCGGGAATGCGCTCATGCCGGGCAAAGCGGTTAAAGGATTTGAGCTTGTAGGCTTTCATCTGAAAAACAATATCCCAGTATTCTCTAAATGTCAAACAAAGTTTTATATTTCGGAGGGACATAAGAAAAGCTCATATCGCTCCTTGTTATCCACGGCTTTGAAAGCCGTTGATAGCCTGGACAACGCCGGTGGGGCAGATGCTTGTCATTACCCTTGGCAATGGTTATGATTGACGCATGGAAAAGCCCTGCTCTCCCCTGTTATAATGACCATGTTTTCAAGCGAATTTTCGGTGGGCATCTCAACGTGCTGGCCGATTTTCTCGCAGCCGTGCTCAACCTACCCGTCATCTCACAAGACCTGACGGTCATTGACCCGCATTCTCTGTCGAACAAAAAGGACGACAAAATCAGCGTGCTGGATGTGAAAGTTCGCTCCAAGGAATACGGCGACGTTGACGTTGAAGTACAGGTCGAGATGCATCATGACCTTTGGAAACGCTGGCAGTATTATTCGTCGAAAATGTATACTGAAGGCATAAGCTCTGGCGAAGCCTACTCCAGATTGAAACATGCCGTGAGCATCGTAATTCTTGACGGTTGCCTGATCAAAGGAGACTCTGTCTATCACCATAAATTCCGACTTTATGACGCGGAACACAATTTGGCCTACCCAGATTCCATGGAAATCAACCTTCTTGAGATACCCAAACGTAAAGATGACGGCACGGCCCTTAGCCCTTGGCTGAATTTTTTTGCCGCACGCAGTGAGGAGGATTTTATGTCCTTAGCAAACATGAATCCGGCCATGGAAGAAGCTTGGGGAGTAATCAAGTACCTGAGCGGAGACGAACAAGAGCGCGCACTTGCTGAGAGCCGTGAAAAAGCGAGGCGTGACCTTGTGGCCATGTATGACACGGGCCGAGAGGAAGGACTTGAAGAGGGTGTTCAGCTTGGCGAGGACAATGCAAGCCGACGCATAGCGCATAGCATGCTTGATCTCGGCATACCAGAAGATAAAATCCTAGTTGCCACAGGTATTTCCAAAGAACAACTGGCAAAGCTGAAGGATAGTATTTAGTCCGTTTAGCAGGCTATTGCTGACCAATTCGGAAACGGTTTCGGAAACGGTTTATCCAGTTTTACCCGATTTGACCCCAGTTAATTCAGTGGGATACGGTGCCATTCAGGTGTAAATTCGCCCTTGAAGGCATTCTCTGACTTTCTCGGTATACCGCTGGAGTCAGCTTCCGTCGATGAAAAGGCGTTCGACAGAGCTGAACGCTCGGTCGTCGAAAAACCTGTCGTCATCGATAACGCTCCGATGCCCGTTCCCGCATCTTCCGAAATCGCCGTTCCGAATGAGACTGCGAAGCCTCTGGTTGAAGTCGTCGGCGGCCGCCCCGTCACGACATCGGTGCGGCTCGCCGAAGTTTTCGAAAAGAACCATCGCAACGTCTTGCGCGATATTCGCGCTCTCATGGCCGGCTGCGACGACGATTTCAATGCGCTCAATTTCGAGCTCATTGAATATGTGGACGCGAAGGGCCGCAAAAAGCCTGCCTATGCGATTACCCACGACGCGTTCTCGCTTCTGGCCATGGGTTTTACTGGCCAGAAAGCCCTGAAGTGAAAGCTTCTTTACATCAGGAAGTTCAATGCGATGGCAGCCGCCCTCGCCTGCAAAGCTCCCGCCGCCGAGACGAAAACCATCGAGGCTGCGCCGTCTGCCGTCGGAAGCCGTTTCGTCACGACCTAGCTCGCGCTTTCCGAGCATTTCGGGCGCAAACACTACGATGTCGCCAGGAATGTCCGTTGCATACTATCGCGCAGCACGAAAAGCTTCGCCGCGAATAACTTCGAAGAGTTCGAGAGCGACGGCTTGCCGGCCTACAGGTTGAGCCGCATAGCCGCCGCTCTCGTCGCCATGAGCTTCGTGAGAACGAGCTCCTTCGACGATAGGATCCGCTACATCGAATCGCTGGGGCAGCGGGAAACGGCAAGGCCGGTCGCGCAGGAAACCCTGCCGGCGGCTTGTCCGGACGGCAAAGCTGTCTGCGAGTCCGTTGCCGAGGCGTCCAAAACGCCTCCCGCACAGCCGACGGCGCCGCCTGTCGTCCAGAACGGCGTTTACACGCTCGAATTCGACGGCGTGCCCGTGCGTTTCCGCCGCGAATACTGCGTCCTCTGGATCGCGGGCACCGACATGGTCTCAGCCATCGGAATTAAGCCTGTCTTCAACTGGCGGCAGTACCACATGTCGGAGGAGGCCGTGCGCAAGCTGCCCGTTCCGAGCGGGCGAGTAGTCTACTTCTGCACCATTCCCGCCGCCATCCAGTTCTGCCAGAGCGGGCGTCCTGAACATGCCGAAAAACGCCTCGCGTTCATGGAGTGGTTTGCCGGCACGGCCCTGCCGTACTTGAGAAGCGAAGCGCCATCCATCCCCGTCGAGAAAACGGTTCTGTCGGATTCAGCGTTCACGCGTGAATATCTTGGCGTGCCCGTGCGCATCCGCATCATCGACGGCGAGGCATGGGTTGCCCGCATGGACATGCGCGCGGCTCTCGGGTTCCCCGGACACAACACCTACAACATTCCCGAAGACTGCCGCCGCATCATGTCGGACTGTTCCGACGCCATGAGACCGGCCGTGTTCATTTCGATGAAAGGCCTCGAGCATTTCTGCTCGCACGGTTCGCCGAAAAGGCGTGAGCGTGGAAAGGCTTTCATGGAATGGCTGAAGGTCGCCGCGATACCCGCGACGAAGGGCGGGGACTGATACCGGCATGTCACCATCGGGTGTGCTGACGGCGCAGCCCCGAAGCGTGTAGCCTAAAAGTTACAATCCTTTCAGTGGCGACATTGCCGCTTTCGTGGATGCAAGAGGACTCATCCGGACTCATGCGGACTCCGGATATAAAAAAATGAATCCTGATAAGTACTTAAAAGACTCATCAGGACTCATGTGGATTATGCCCTGCGGTCCAATTCGGGCCGCAGTTCTTAACAACATCAAAAGAAAACAGACGCTATTGCTTTTTCGGATCGCCATCCGAAGCGGCTGACGCAGGGGAATCCTTGGATCCGCTTGCAGAAGCAGACGCGGCGGGGGCATCTTTTTTCTCGCTCTGCGCGGGGGACGCCTTCTGGGGGGCAGATTCCGGAGTCGATGTCCCAGCATCCTTTGCGCCGCTTTCAGGGGCAGGAGCAGCTGGTTCCTCAATTTTCACATCAACAATGGAAGATTCGGTAGGCGCATGAGAACTCGTCACATACGTATAGCTCAAGGATGTGATAACAAAAATTATGGCCATCAGCGTCGTCAGCTTGACAAGGATGCCACCAGCCCCAGTACTGCCAAAGACAGACGAGTTGCCACCGCCGAATATAACCCCCATGCCCTCCTTGCCAGACTGAAGAAGTATGAGAATAACAAGAAGGACACAAACGACTATGTGAAGTGTCAGAATAAGCGTCTGCATGTGTACGGGCTCCCAAAGGTAGGCGGTTTATTGCGCCGCGACAATCTGCATAAAAGTTTTTGCTTCCAAAGAAGCGCCTCCTACCAGAAGACCGTCCACATTGTCAAGTTTTAAGAGCGATGCGGCATTCGCCGGCTTGACGCTTCCTCCGTACAAAATAGGGAGCTGCTTTCCGACGGGGCCCAGAAGATCTTCAAGGATGCTCCGCACCGCAGCATGCGCGTCTAGTACCTCGGCTTCACCGGCCACCTTTCCAGTGCCAATGGCCCACACGGGTTCGTATGCCACGGCGAAAGTTTGCGGCAACGATCCGACAAGATTCTTCGATTTCAAGTTGTTCGCCACAACGGTAAGCTGGCGCAACAGAACATCCTTCAGCTGACCGTCTTCCCTTTCCTGAAGCGTCTCGCCTATGCACAGCATGACGGAAAGCCCATTCTGCAAAGCAAAAGCCGTCTTTTCAGCGACGAAGTCGTCGTTTTCACCGATGATGTGCCGCCTTTCAGAATGCCCTGCCAAAACCCACCTGGCTCCGGCATCGCGCAGCATAGCGGGGGATATCTCGCCGGTAAATGCACCGTGATCCGCAGGGTACACATCCTGCCCGCCTATAAGGAGTTTTGGATTGGCCTTTGCGGCTTCCGCGGCATCTGCTATACAGGTAAACGGTGTGAAAACGAAAACCCTTCTGGTTTCGGGCAAATCAGCTCCAGCGATAAGGCGGAAGAGCTCGGATACGCTTTCCTTGGCCTCCTCTCTGGTTTTATTCATTTTCCAATTGGCGGCAATGATTGTGTTCATTGTATGTACTCCCTCAGGATCCTGACACGCGGCGTTGATACAAGAGCGCATCCTCACCGGTATCAGGGTAATAATGCGGTCGGACGCCCGTCCTGACAAAACCGCAATTTTCATACAGGCCAATGGCTGGGGCGTTCGTCACGCGAACCTCAAGACCGATGCTTTGAATAGCCATTTTTTTCGCCTCTTGCAAGGTCGTCAGCAAAAGATGCCGCGCAATCCCCATCCGACGAAATTCCGGAAGTACCGCAATGTTCAGTATTTCAAATTCATCGATCACATGATAGAAAGTGACATAGGCGAGCAAACCCGTAGACTGAAAAACCCCGTAGGCCAAGAAGGCTTTTTGCGCGAAAGCGGCCAAGCATTGCCGCTCGGTCCACGGCATGGCGAAACAGCGGCTTTCTATGGCGTAAACAGCCCCCGCATCTTGTGCGGTAAGCTTTCTGACTATTGCATCTTCGCTAGTTAGCATGCGGATATTCCCAGAACGTATCATCGCCTGTGCGAATATGACTTTCGATGAGGACATGCATGAAATCGTCGACGGCAACAACATGCCCCTCGGCATCATGGACAGCGCTTCCATCCTACGCCAAGAAATACTGCATCGCGCCGTAGCTCTTGTCGTGCGCTCTAAAACCGGCCACACGCTCCTCAAAAAAAACGAAAACCACCTGTGGGATCTACCTTTTCAAGACCTTTTGCCGATTGGCAAGAGCACCAGGGAGTACGCACAGAACCTGCTCGCAGTGGGCACAGGCATGCATTCCACCCGACTTTACCCTTTGGGCATTTGCCCACCTGAAAAACAAATCCGGGCTTTCACAACATTGTTTGAAATACGACCCGCAAAGGGATGGCTCAATCAGACAGGACACGATGCGGATAATTTCATCCTGCTTGATTACGGTGAGCTCAAACACCTCGGACGCGAATTCACAGACAATTTCTCGCCATTGTTGCAATCCTCGCTACGTCGCGGCTTTCTTCGTCCGCGCTGAAGCTTTCAGTTGATGAAAACGGATTGCCATACCTTTTTGTTCATCATAGCTGCCGCAGTTCCGCGCAGGACAGTCGTCAAAGGGTCGCTATCGAGAAAGACCTGGAGCTTTGTTTCCCTCGCTATGTATTGATCCAACCCCTTCAACAGGGAACCACCGCCGGCCATGAGCATACCGTTGCGGTAGATATCGGCGGAAAGCTCGGGTGGGGTGTTCTCTAGCGCCCGCATGACGGTTTCAAGGATAAGCCGCAGGGTATCCTTCAACGCTTCTCGAACATCCCCCTCATTGATTCTGATGACCTTAGGAGCGCCCTGCACCATGTCTTTCCCCGAAACCTCAAGCACAGGCAGGTCTGGCATCGGGATTGCCGTCCCGATCAGCTTTTTTACGTTTTCCGCTGTATTTTCGCCGACCTCCATTCGAAATACATCGCGTATATAGCGCTGCACGGCGGCATTCATGGCATCACCCGCCACGCGTATGGAGTGAGCGGTGGCTATTCCCGCCAGGGAGATCACAGCGACTTCACTCGTGCCGCCGCCGATATCAAGTACGAGATTGCCGACAGGCTCACGGACAGGCAGACCGGATCCAATCGCTGCCGCCATCGGTTCTTCGATGAGACTGACGTCGGCAGCGCCCGCAAGCACTGCAGAGTCGATGACGGCCCTTTTCTCAACCTGAGTAATGCCCATTGGTATACAGATGACGAGTGACGGTTTCACGAGATGCCATCTATCGATGACCTTGCGAACAAAAAATTCTATCATTGAGCGCGTGATGTCGAAATCTGCGATGACGCCGTCCTTCATCGGGCGTATCACCTTTATGGATTTAGGTGTACGCCCCAAAAATCTCTTGGCGGCCGCCCCAACGGCAAGCACAGTCCCTTTCTCAGCGTCAATTGCGACGACAGACGGCTCATTGATCACGATGCCGCCCTTCTTCGTATAGAGAAGAGTATTGGCCGTTCCCAGATCCATTGCGATATCTTTTGCAAAATACCGCAGACAAAAGTTAAGGAACATCGTTAGACTTCTCGGTGCGGCGCATCCGCGCGAATATCGGCATGGACCTCTGCTTGTGGCAAAAGATTGCGAAGCCTCGTCCGAAGATAAAGGTTTTCTAGGTACAGGGACAGACTGTCGACAGCCTGATTGACAAAGCTCCGCAATGTCTCATCTATCTGGCGGGGGGATGTCTGGGCGAGGCACAACACGGCGCGGGTGCTTTTATTGATCAATATGGGAAGGCACATGACCGCCTGAAAATCAGGCATGTCAGGAAGTTTTCCGAAAAGGACAGCCGCAGGAGCTCCTTCCATCCCTTCGGCTATGACGGGCTGGTCATTGCGAAATACCCACCCCGCGATGCCGCTGCCCATAGGCAACACAAGGGGAGCATCACCTGTGAGGAGAAGATCGGACGATTCACTTTCGACGAGGTAAGAAACCCCGGGTTCGTGGACGGAGGCGAAAGCGGCGTACTCAAAACCAACCGCATTGAGCGTCGTCTGGAGGAAATTGCGGATATACTGAGACCAACGCTTGTACTGCGCGCGGAGATCATGGATAACGCCAAGTTCGGCAAAATAACGCGGTATGTCCACCATGGATTCCTGGCGGCCCTGCCGAACCTGCAGTTGGGATATCATCTCGGCGAAGAGCTGAAGCAACTTGTAATCCTTCGGCGTAAAGGAATACTGGCGCTTACTGTCGACGCACAAGGCACCACCTGAGGAAAGGGGGCACCCTATGAATGCCTTAATGTGGGCTTCCTCATCATTCTTGTAGTAGCCAAGGCGGGTGTGCTGGTCAAAATTATCGACGATCAGAGGCTGCTGATTGCGGATAATCCATCCGACCAGACCCTTTCCCGCCAATATCACGGAATCTTTGGCGATGTCATCGCCCAGGCTGAAAGATTCCTGCAATCGGCATCCTTCTACATCGGCATCCGGCAGAAAAAGCACCGCCGAATAGGCGTCAAAAGCGGTACAAACCATGCTAAGGATGTGTCGTTCCAAAGAAAAATTGCTCATTTTCTGATCGGCTGTATGAGGTTTTCGTTAGTTGGTCAGTCAATGTTTCTTTCTTATCAAAGCGGCCCCGGGGTCGCAACTTTTTTCACGTCTTTTACGCTGCCGCCCCGCAGGAGCAGCTGGAAAAAATCTCAATACCGTGGTAGGAATGCAAAAAACGATGATGGCGGATGCCGATGATAGCTTGGCAGAATCTTTTCAGAAAAAGCTCCTTTCCTTTGCGCTCCGATGCCGACAAAAACGGCGTCATTGCCATCAGGGCTGTCGACGATCTCAAAGACTTCTTGGATTCTGTTCATATTCGCTATTGTTTGGCCAAGCCCTATCAGGAAACGCCCGATTACCCAATTGTCGAAAGCCGCGAACTTCTCCCCTCTTTCGACAATGATATGTTTGAATACAAAGATCTCCCAGGTTTTTCCCTTGTGGCCCTTCCCCGCCAATTGGCCTATTTTTCTGAAATATTCCAATATGACAAGCTCCATTCGATTGCCACGAGCAGAGGAGGGGTTAGCTGCCCTCTGGAAACCCAAGTCATTGGGCAGAATATTCAGACTCTGCTGAACCGCATACCCAACAAGCTCCATGAAGACCTCCGGAAAGGATTCCGTTCTTCGGATGTCACCCTCTTGGATACCTATGAGAAGCTGTTCCCCTATCTTCTCTTAATGGACAGGGCTCAAGTGCTGGCATGGGACGGAGAAGGTTTTTTTCATCTCGCAGGCGTATTCGCATCCTTCCCCTCAGACATTGACAGTGAACTGAAACGCTTCGGCATAAGAATTGGCAAATTTCTGCCCGGCGACGATGAGCTCTACGAGCGCAACCGCATGTTCGTCTATCAATTTCTCATGGAATTGTACGGGTTCCCCATCGTCTCAGAAAGGAGGACATCCAGCGCCCTCTTCGCCAGAAAACTGCACAAAATGGGGGAACGTTTTCTTTTGCGGGTTCTCGGTCAAACGGACAGAACGATCACGACGTATTTTTCGAACGGAGAGAATACCCGCTATCCCCATTTGGAAAAAACGGCCCTGGTTTCCATAGACAAATATCAGCGCGATCTCATCAATCATGTTGCCAAGCAAGGCGGTTTTCTTGACGAGGACCGCCGAGTGGTCATTCTCAGGGTACGTTACAGGCAGCATGCCTTCGACCCGTCCAACATACGGGAGGAACGCGCCCTTTCCATACTTGACCAGGAAATCCTGCATCCGCTGACTGGGGAGCCGATGAAAGGATTGAATGTCATCAAGGATCCCAGCAACATGATCCTTCGCCTCAACGATATCGTCAGGGGTGAGTTTTCGGGCCGCATTCTCTACAAGCGAACCGAAATAGTCTCCAATACCGACACCGATGAAAAGAAGCTGAAATTCCTCTATTCGTGGCTGGCTAAACACCAGCGACGCATGATCAGCTACAGCGACGATTTTTTCGCCCAGGTGACAAAAATCATCACGCGATATCTCTATTCTCCCGATAACGATGAGGCTTTTGACTCTCTTCACGACCTTCATCAGGAAGTAATTGAGCGCTTCGCCTATATCCAGCAGGCCCGCAGAGTACGGATGCTTGAAGACATAAGCTCTCGCACGGCTAAGAGCGGCAAAATGACCTATCTGCAGATGATGCGCGCGGCAGCAGCCCTTCTGAACGAGCTCAAATTTGAAATAGTCAACTTTTTTCCCGAGATTACAGACAGCATCATAGAATGCGTCGAAAAAATCCTAGGCGACAGCTATCTCCTGCACAAATATATCGCCCCCGCAGAAACAACCCTTTCGCCAACGGGGCTCGAAATAAAAAAAATTTACGGGCGTCTCGTCAATATGCAAGATGGTTTCAAAGCCGTTCGCAAGGTTAGGCTGGACTCTCATGGCAAGCTGAAAAAGGGGGGCTCTGTTAAACAGAGCCAAAAGGAAATCGGCGCATGAGTACCCCGCGCTTCTATGTCTCCCCTGACGCATGGGGAAAAGAGATCTCACTTGATGGGCAGGAGGCCAAGCACCTTTCTCAGGTTTTACGCATACGCCCGGGAGAGGAAGTCTGCCTCGTCGATGGAAGGGGCAGAAGCGGCTCTTTTCGTGTCGAAGAAATCCAGAAGCACAAAACGCTTCTTAGTTTGATACATGAACACTATGAAGCCCCCCCACAATCTCGTGCAGTCATGGCCTTAGCTTTCAGCAAGGCCATAAGACGCCATTTCTTCATGGAAAAGGCTGCGGAGCTTGGCGCCCACGCCATATGGCTATGGCAGGCGGATCGAAGTCAGGGTAAGCTGACGCCTGACCTTGTCGGTTCCTGCGAACGGCAGCTCGCAGCAGGCGCGAAGCAATGCGGCATCACCTGGTTCCCGGAAGTCAAAGTACTGCCGGGGGGAATTGCCGGTCTCATCAAGGAATCTCAGTCCGCAGACAGGCGTATCCTGCCATGGGAACATCAGGACACGACCTCGCTTCTTACCCCTGAAATTGCCGGACGCCCAGGAACGACTGTCTACGTCATCGGCCCTGAAGGCGGCTTTTCAGATAAAGAACTCACTGCCCTTGACGATGCCGCATTCACAAAGGTAAGCCTTGGCAGAAGCATACTGCGTTGCGAGACGGCGGCAACCCTATGCTTGGGGCTTCACTGGTGGGCATCGCATCTGCCTCAAAGATTTCAGGCCGGGAATTGATAATGACAAAACCTATCGCGCCATTGCCCGAACGCTTACGGCCTGACGACATAGATCTTTTCCTAGGGCAGGAGCATCTGAAAGAACGCCTTAAGGGCATCATAACCTCAGACAGTTTGCCAAGCCTACTCTTTTATGGGCCGCCCGGTTGCGGGAAATCAACCCTCGCACTGTTGCTGGCGAAATCAAGCAAAAAAAAATACCTGAGGATCAGTGCCCCGGAAGCGGGTCTGCAAGTGTTGCGCCGCTCATTGAAAGGCATTGAGGTACTGATACTCGACGAAATCCACCGTTTTTCAAAGGCCCAGCAGGATTTTTTTCTTCCTCTTCTTGAATCCGGTGAACTGATCCTCTTGGCAACCACCACAGAGAACCCTTCGTTCAGCGTTACTAGACAGCTTCTTTCCCGTCTGCATGTGTTGCGACTTTTGCCGCTGACCCCCCCCCAGCTTTTACAATTGGCGCGGCGCGGCGCGGACAGCACAAAAAAACGCTTCTCCGAAGATGTCCTGTCATTGCTCGTATCCGCCGCCCACGGCGATGCGAGGACACTCCTGAACCTTGTCGAATATACGGCAATGGTTTCCGAAGGGGATCCTGAGCTCGAGGCCGTACAAAAATCCCTCCCGGAAATCCTTGCGCGACACGACAAAGACGGAGACAGCCATTACGAATACGCCTCGGCCTTGATCAAATCCATACGGGGAAGCGACGTGGATGCGGCTTTGTATTACACCGCCTGCCTGCTAGAAGGCGGAGAAGATCCCCGTTTCATATGCCGCCGCCTCATATTGTCCGCATCCGAAGATATCGGCTTGGCGGACCCGCGGGCATTGGAAATAGCGGTCGCGTGTCAACAGGCCGTGGAATTCGTCGGCATGCCGGAGGGATTCATCCCCATCGCCGAAACGGTCGTCTATCTTTCCCTCGCAAGGAAAAGCAACTCTGCCTATGCGGCATATATAAACGCCCTGCGGGAAATCAAAATCAACGGTACGGCCCCGGTGCCTGCCCATTTACGAAACGCATCCACACGGTTGCAAAAGGAATGGGGCTACGGAAAAGATTACCTCTACCCACACAGTTATCCCGAGGGATGGGTAAAACAGGACTATCTACCCAGCGAAATCATTGGAAAAAGATTTTACATGCCGAAAAACAAAGGAGAAGAATCCCGGCTTTCGGCTTGGTGGAAAAAACTCTACAATATCCCAATGGCGGACAACTGACCATGATGCCAGAATTTGTCGAAGGCGAGTTTCTTTCAAAATTCAGTGTTCAAGGCACGTATTCGACCAAACAATTCAGACATGCGCCCCCTCTTTTCCCCACGCTCAAATTCTACACCCGTCTCATCTGCGGGCCGTTCATATGGCTTTGCAGACGTGCCGCCAAGGGGATGTGCGATGATGCCGCTTGGACTTACGGAAGCGTCTGGTTGGACGACATTCTTGAGAGTTTAGGTTGCCGCATCATTGTCGAAGGGTTGGAAATACTGGCAGATAACGACACACCATGCGTTTTCGTCGCAAACCACATGAGTGCGCTTGAGACCTTTATGCTGCCCGGCATTATCCGCCCTTATCGAAAGGTGACGTTCGTCCTGAAAAAAAGTCTCGTAGAGCTTCCATGGTTCGGTGCCGTCGTGCGCTCACGCGATCCGATCGTCGTCGGAAGGCTGAACCCGAGGGAGGATCTCTCGACAGTGCTGAATGAAGGGAAGAAACGGCTGGAAAACGGCATCTCGGTAATTGTCTTCCCGCAAAGCACCCGGACGCAAACTTTCGATCCCAAACGCTTCAATTCCATCGGTGAGAAATTGGCAAAGCGGGCAGGCGTGCCAATTATTCCCATTGCCCTCAAAACAGACACGTGGAAACAGGGGAAACGCATCAAGGAACTCGGTCGAATCAATCCACAGGTGCCCATTCATTATCGTTTTGGGAAAACTTTTGAAATCTCAGGCACCGGCAAAGAGGTTCATGAAGCCATCTGTGCTTTCATCGCAGCATCTCTTGATGAGTGGAGAAATGAAACAAAACAGTAAAACAAAAAAAGGCTCGCGCACACGAGCCTTATTCTCTGCTGGTCGGGATGGCGCGATTTGAACGCGCGGCCTCAGCGTCCCGAACGCTGCGCTCTAGCCAAGCTGAGCCACATCCCGATTGGTTTAACTTAGGCTTTTTTCATTTTTTTGCAAGGTTTTTTTCAATTGTCAAAGAACGCATCTTGGCGTAGCATAAATACCATTAGGTTGAAGTGATAACTCTCTGCGGAGTTCAGATTATGGTTCGTGTTTTTGTTGTTGACGACTCCCTTTTCATGCGCCGCCTTATCACTACGCGACTTGAGGAAGATCCCGGAATAAAAGTCGTCGGGACAGCTCGCGACGGAAAGGAAGCCCTCTCAAAATTGTTGGGAGACGTGGAATGCGATGCCGTCACGATGGATGTCGAGATGCCCATTCTGAACGGCTTGGATACCCTCAAGCAACTCATGGCATCGAAACCGCTTCCGGTGCTCATGTTGAGCTCGCTCACTGAAAAAGGTGCCGAAACAACGCTCAAGGCTCTTGAATACGGCGCGCTGGATTTCATCCCCAAATCAGCCGACGCGGACAAGTTACTTTTCGGCCGGGAACTGCGCCAAAAAATTAAGTCGCTCGCGAACAGGAAAAGCTATATCACACTGAAATTCGGCCGTCGCAATCGCCAGCTGTCCTCTCCTGCAGTGAAAGCCCCCGTGCCGACGACTACGCAAAATTTTTCGCCGACCCCATGCTCCGGCCCAAGAGACATCGTGGTAATCGGGGTTTCCACTGGTGGCCCTCCGGTCGTCCAAAAAATATTATCCGCTTTGCCGGCAAATCTGCCAGCCTGCATACTTGTCGCTCAACATATGCCGGCGTCTTTCACTGGGCCGTTTGCCAAACGATTGGATACCTTGAGCGCCATTTCAGTCTCAGAGGCCACCGACGGTGACCCTTACAAGCGAGGGCACGCCTACATTTGTCCCGGCGGAAAGCATATAGGCATTCGCATGCGCGGCGCTCTGCCAGAGATCGCCGTCACAACAGAGCCCAGCGATGCCCTCTACAAACCGACAGTCAATGTATTGATGGGTACGGCAGGCGAACATGTCGCCCGGCGGACACTTGGCGTAATGCTGACCGGCATGGGTTCAGACGGCGTTGAAGGCGCGCGTATCTTGAGGGAGAACGGCGGATGCCTCATTGCCCAAAGCGAGAACTCATGTGTCGTCTACGGTATGTCAAAGGCTATTGTGGATGCCAATTTGGCGAACCTGATTCTCGATGCCGACGACATCGCCCAAGCCATAATAAACACAGTCAAAGGCTGATGTTTCCATCAATAGGTGCCCGCTATGAATGAAACGACACAAAACGAAACCGCAAGGATTCTCCAAGATCTTAGGTCCTCCGATACCGAAACGATTCGCGACGCTGCATTCCGTGCCGGCGAACAAGGCCTTGCGGAAGCAGTTCCCTCTCTTTGTGAGCAAATCCAGTCTTCAAACCTCGGAGTACAGGAAGCCGCCGAATACGCATTGCGAAAAATCCGCGGTGCTGAGACCGTCAGGCAATTACTGCCTCTGTTGCAAAGCGAAACGGTTTCCCTTCGCAATGTCGCGATGGACATATTGCGTGAAATCGGCATAGATGACCTTGACAGTATGCGAGCCCCCCTTCACGGAGAGGACCCCGATCTACGCATTTTCATCTCCGACATACTCGGTTACTGCCACAGCCATAAAGCAGCCCTTCTTCTTTCGGAAACCCTTTTGAAGGATCCTGAGGTCAACGTCCGCTATCAGGCCGCCATCAGCCTCGGCAATCTGGCCTATCCGGAATCGGTCGCAGCCCTGTCGCAGGCTATGCATGACGAAGAATGGGTTCAGTTCGCAGTCGTCGTGGCACTTGCGAAAATCAAAGACAATTCCGCAATTAGCGTGCTTGTGCAGCTCTTACCGAAATCAACACCTCTCGTGTGCTCAGCCATCATTGATGCACTGGGGGATCTCGGCGACATACAGATCATCCCCCTTCTCTTCAATGCGTTGGATACCGTGAATTCAACATTGCGGCACAAGATAGTCAAATCTCTCGTAAAAATCCTCAACGGACGGTCTCTGACTCTCCTCCAGCCGAAATCCCAGAACAAACTGCATGCCTACCTGTTGGAAGCCCTGCAAGATGGCGAGGAAGATATTCAGCTGGCCGCCCTCCAAGGTCTGGGAGCCATTGGAAAGCCGGAGGCGACCAAAAAAATACTCGCCTTCGCCTCCACGCTTGATCCGGAAACAAAACCGGAATTGTACGAAGCAGCTATACGCGCTCTCGCCGCAATAGGCTATAACGAAGCGTTAGGCGAAGCTTTGCGAAGCAATGAGACGGTTCTTACCCTGGTGGCTCTTGAAGTATGCAGATTGCTTGATGACAAGGCCCCGCTGGAAGACATCAAAAAGATTTTCTGGCAGGTAAGCATTGATGTGCAGAGGATTGCCATCGCCCAGGTCGCTCGTCTCGGCAGTTGCGACGATATGCCCTTTTTTCTTTCAGTCCTTGATGAAACCCAAGATGGAGAGATTCTCAAAAACATTCTCTTCTTCCTCGGCAACCAGCAGTCATGCCATGACGTTGATGACATCGTCTTCAATTTAATCAACCACAGGTATCAAGACGTAAAGGAAATGGCCCTTGAGGCTTGTATACATCTCCACAGCGAAGGGCTCAATGTCCGTTTCAAGGATCTTCTGAAAAACGGCGATGAGATGCAAAGGATGATGGCGACCTACGCACTAGGCCGCTATGACATCCATGAAAATATCGATGACGTGTCACAGGCTCTCAACGATCCCTCGCCTGCCGTGAGACGGGTTGCCATAGAAGCGTTCACGAATCTCGGCAATGATATTGAACACTACATTGATAGGGTGATCCCCGCGTTGCAGGACCCGGCCAAGGATGTCCGAATCGCAGCCATAACCTTTCTTGGTCAGGCGCGTTCATCTCATGGGGTGCCGCAATTGCTTGAGGCGCTCAAGGATGATGATGAAGCCGTCCAACGGTGCGCCATTGAAGCCTTGGGCGACATAGGCACGGAAGAAGCGGTTCCCCCGCTCACGAATATGCTTGATCACACAAGTACGATGCTCATTTACAAGATAATCGAAGCATTAGGAAAAATTGGCGGAAACATGGCCTTCAATGTTTTGCTGGGAATGATGGACAATGAGGACCCCGAAATCAGCAACGCCGTGACTGAGGCCGTTGCAGCCATCCAGGCACGCCAGGAGTAAAATATGACACTCCCTTCTTCATTGTTTAAATCACCGGCCGATTCTTCCAAGAAAGAGGATACCAAGGATAAATCCTCTTTTCTCAACAGATCGACAATGACTTCACCCAGTCAGGAAACACCGCGCAGTGCGCCCTCACCATTTGCATCGGATGCCCCACGTTTTCAGACATCCTCATTCGCAAAAATGATGGCGGACCGCCAGCGGTCCGCGCCCGCGACCACGCTTCAACCTGCTGCGACGAAGCCTTTCGTCTCATTCCGGCAAACGTCGGTTCCTGTGGAGCGGACCTCTCCGTCTGCGTTTCAGCAAAAAAATCCCCTGAGGACACAGGCGGCGTCGCCCTTTTCGCAAAAATCGCCGAGCGCGCCTCTTCGTTCGCCTTCTGGACAAAACCAGCCTCAATCTCCATTTTCTTCTCAACGACCGTCGTTTACGGCCCCTGCACAGGCGAATTCTCCTTTCCGCAAGGATCTCGCCATCACCGATGAAGAATTTATTCTTCTAAGAGATTTCATATACAAGCAATGTGGTATTTTTATAGCCGAAAACAGAAAGTATCTCATTGAAAACAGGTTATCGAATAGAATTAAAGAATTAAATTTCAATAACTATAATGACTACTATAAATTTCTTCGTTATGATTCGAATAAGGACGAAGAATTAAACAAGCTTTTTGTTCTTGTGACGACCAATGAGACGAGCTTTTTTAGAAATCCTCCGCAGCTTGGGGTTTTTCAAGATGTTGTCTTGGAAAACATTATCAATGAATGTCGCAAAAAAGGGCTGCGGAAACTTCGTATTTGGTCAGCGGGTTGTTCTACAGGTGAAGAACCGTATACGCTTGCCATAATTCTCAATGAAGTATTGAAAACAGAAATCCGCAGTTGGGATATAAAAATCACAGCTAACGACCTATCATTGCAGGTATTGGCTGCCGCAAGAAACGGCATTTACAATGAATATGCATTGAGGACAACACCAAAAGAATTGATCCCGAAATATTTTACAAAAGAAAACAAAATTTATCGGATCAATCAAGACGTCAAACGCCTTGTTTCATTCGGGCAAATCAATCTAAATAATCGTGAACAACTGAAAGCAGTCGAAAAATCGAATATAGTTTTTTGCAGAAATGTTATTATTTATTTTGATGATGACATGAAACGAAGAGTCATAAATTCATTTTATGACAATCTTCTTCCTGGTGGCGTTTTATTGATTGGCCATTCAGAAACGCTGCATAATATTTCAAGATCTTTTCAAATGGAACACTACACCGGAACAAACGTCTATAAAAAAACAATTTAGCTTTATCCCACTTTCTCCATTTAATACGAGATATTTATATGAAAAAACATATTATGCTTGTCGATGATTCAAAAACAATTCGTAATCTTCTGGCTTTCGTCCTGAAGTCCGAAGGATATAAAATTACGACTGCTGAGGACGGGCTTGATGCCATCGAAAAAATCTACTCGATTGATGAACCTATTAATTTATTGATTGTTGATGTTAATATGCCACGAATGGATGGCTTCACTTTCATAAAAACAATACGTCAGCAGGAGCTCTACAAAGACGTTCCCATCATTGTCCTTTCGACGGAAGGCGAAGAGAAGGACATCCAGACGGGAATGAGCGTCGGAGCCAATCTCTATATGATAAAGCCGGCGCATCCGGAAAAAATGGTTCGAAACATAAAGATGCTTCTTGGCTAGCCGATAAGGAGGGTATCACCCCCTTCGGGGGAGGCACGCTCTTATCATGAAGGTAGCAGTATGAGCCAAGATATGTTCGACCCTGAACTTTTTGCGGATTTTATAGCCGAAGCCCGGGAACATCTTGAAACCATTGAGCCCAATCTCCTTGAGCTTGAAAAGTCTCCCGACAATCTGGCATTGCTTAATGAAATCTTCAGGCCCATGCATTCCCTCAAAGGGGCCTCAGGATTTCTTGGGTTGAACCGAATCAACAAGCTGGCCCATCGATCGGAAAACATACTTGATGCCCTGCGCAAGGGCGCGATGACAGTGACATCCGAAATAATGGATGTCATACTGGCATCTACCGACGCCTTGCGGCAAATGATTGACAACCTCGAATCCTCAAGCACTGAAGGCGACGTCGCAACCGAGCCTATCATTAACCAGATCGACACTATTATGGCAGGGGGCTCGACAACGCCCAGCGATTCTCCCACGGCCGCACCAGAAGAAATACCGGCACCTCAGGAACCGGAATCTCCTCAGGCCGAACAGCAATCCACGCCTTCTGATACAGAGTTGCCCCCTTCGGAAACCGAGGCAATTTCAGTGGTTGAGTCCTCTCCCTCCTCCGATGTGTCACCATCCGAATCTGCCACACCCGCCAAGCCAGCAATGTCAACAAAGGAATGGATAGCAACCCTTCCTCCGATCCCCCCCTATACACTTGAAGCTTTCAGCGAGGAGCATCTCAAGGATTTCATCGATGAAGCTTCCGAGAACATTGAAAATCTGAATTCCGGTCTTTTGAGCCTTGAAGAAACCCCCGAGGACCAGAAGGCTCTCGTCAACGACATTTTCCGCTATTTCCATAACATGAAAGGCAATAGCGGCATCATCGGCTATACCGAACTCAATGCGCTGACGCATGAGGCCGAGACGCTTCTCAACAATGTTCGTCAGGACAAAATCACGCCCACCCATGAGCTTATCGATTTACTTTTGCTCGTCGTGGACATGATGGAGAGCCTGATACAAAAGATCTCGATAGATGACGGCAAGGCATCGCCTTTTGACACATCGTCCGTGATTGAAAAACTCCAACAGGTCCTGGCTGGCGGCCCTATCGAATTGCCGGCAGGCTTGCTTGCCTCTCAAAATTCCGGGGAAGAACCGGCCAATGCGGAGACCGCCGGGACAGCAGCTCCTGCCTCCGATGCCACTCTCCAATCCGCCCCGGAATCTGCAGCTGCCCAGGGGTCTGCCGCTTCCGAGAATAAGGATGCTGCCCCGGCAGCCGGTTCCTCAGATTCGGTTGAACCGGTTCCTCCCGTCGTTATTCCCATAGGCACGGAAAATGATGACGTCGATGCATTTCTCATCATGGTAAAGCAGCAAATGGAGATCATCAATGCGGCTTTGGCCACCTTGCAGAAACACGGCACGCATCAGGATTCCATTGATGCCCTGTATCGTTGCCTCGTCGTCATTCGCAATGCCTGCAGCGCAATGGGGCTTGAAGAAATACGCGTATACGCAAAGCGTACAGCGGACATAGTCGATCAGGGCAGAAAGAGCGGCATTGATTTCGGGATGATGGTCGATATGATGAGCCAGGAAACCGGCATCATCTACGATATGATCAAAAAGGCCGTTTCCACGGGGGCGAAGGCCACCGCAGCAGCTCCCGGCGAGTCTGAATCTGCCCCCGCGGATACACCGAAACCGGCGGAATCGGCGAAGGCCGATGCGCCGAAGACTGTCGCTGAACCCGCAAAGGCTCCCACGGCGACTCAGGCTCAGCCGAAGTCTGCGGCACCCGAGGCAGCGCATCAGCAAGCATCTCCCGCAGCGCCAGCTAAGACTAGCCCGGCAGCCCCTGCTCAAGCCAAGGATGCCGCCAAGCCCGTCGCTCAACCAGCGCCAAAGCCCGCTCCGGCAACGCCGCCGCAGACGCAGGCGACTTCCGCGCAGAAAGCTCCAACGCCCCCCGCTGCCAAGGCAAGTGCGCAAGCGTCTTCAGCTTCCGACAAGGAGCATAAGGCCGCTTCGACAATCCGCGTCGACCAATGGCGGCTTGACCATCTGATGAACTCCATTGGAGAGCTTATCATCAACCGCAACCGCTACTCTTTGATAGCGCGTTCTCTCGAGACGGCGAATGAGAATATAAATATTTCTGAGATTGCCCAAGACATTTCAGAAACGACCTATGCGATGGCTCGCATCTCGGATGACTTGCAGGATACCATCATGAAAGTCCGTATGGTGCCTGTCTCATCCGTATTCTCCCGCTTTCCCAGGCTTGTCCGCGACATGTCGCGAAAGACAGGCAAAGATGTTGACCTTATTATGGAAGGCGAGGAAACAGAACTGGACAAGAGCGTCGTTGAGGTCATCGGTGATCCCTTGGTTCACCTGATCCGAAACGCCGTTGACCATGGCATTGAACCAGAAAATGAACGGGTTGCCGCTGGCAAGCCTCCCAAGGGCAAAGTGACCCTGCGCGCATTTCACAAGGGTAATTCCGTTGCCATTGAAATTGAAGATGATGGCCAAGGCATCGATCCTGAAAAGATGCGCAGTGTCGCCGTTAAAAAGGGCATTATTTCTCCGGAGGAAGCCGCACAGTTGGACGATAACGACGCCCGAGAACTGATTTTCGC
>JAILMX010000028.1 GCA_024692205.1 Desulfovibrio sp.
GCTTTGTGGTGATGCTGAACGGGCCGTGGCTGTGACATATCGGGCAGCGCCAGTCTTCGAATAGGTAGTTGTCGCTCATCATGGTGTTTCCCCTTTCCAGTCCGGTACAAAAATTTGGCATTGGTAATCAGTGTTAAGCAATTTCCATTCCATTCGCGCCGAAGGTGGCCATGGCGCGTCTTCGTGAAAGAGAAAAGCCCCGCAATCGCGGGGACTTTCTTCATGACGAGCGCCCAAAAAACGGCCGGCATACCGTTGTCTTTCTTTTCTTCCGCGGCTCTTCAAGCCCCCGGAGGGGAGGATTTTTCCGAAGAGGAACCTCGCGGTTTCA
This sequence comes from Desulfovibrio sp., assembly GCA_024692205.1. Classification (GTDB taxonomy): domain Bacteria; phylum Desulfobacterota; class Desulfovibrionia; order Desulfovibrionales; family Desulfovibrionaceae; genus Desulfovibrio. The sequence goes on from JAILMX010000028.1 coordinate 332, forward strand.
TGATTTGGCGTACTTCGCGAAATCAGCGAGCAGTTCCTCTGCAAAGCGCCGTAAATATGTCTGGTCGAATTCATTGGCGAAGATCAGCTTCTGCGTAAAGCCGCAGGCACTGCTTTTTTGCACGCATCCCCTGATCCGTACATGCCCCAGGCTGTCGGCGGAGAACTCCATGTATCCGTCTGCATACGGCTCTTCCAGACGGGCTGTGCCTTCAAGCGATTCATAGAGTTCGTTGAGGCGCACCGCAAACTCTGAAAGATCCCTGACATCGACGTCCATCCCTGCGCCTGCCGAAAAGCCGTCGCTTGATACAGACACGACGAGGCTTGTGTTGACGGGCGAAGACATATCTTCTTCATGAACGGCGGCAATCATTTCCAGTTGGAAGTCTTCGGTTTGCAGCCGGTACATGTCGCCCTCCAAAAGAATCGCATCCCGTTCGGTTCAGATGACCGAACGCTTTCCCGCGTCTTGGAACACCCCGAGCGGCGCGCAGTTTTTCACGTGATGCAGGCCGTCGTCAGCGTACTGGACGGCGCTGCCCGCTTGCTATACCATCTTCCGGCTCTCACGGAAAACCGGGATAAGGCCCCTGCGCGTATGGGGCTGCCTGTGGGGCCTCGCCATGGCAATCTGCTGGGCATTCCTGCATCTCGACGGCAATGCGGCCGTTGCCGCGACATTCGAGATCCTCGTCGCATCCGCGTTTTTCCTCCTCTGGAGACTGCACAAGAAACGCACGGCATAGGTTCGTCACCCCCTGTGTGCCGTCGTGGCCGCAGTATTCGCTGGCATTCTTGATTGTCTGTGCGCAGTTGTCCTGATTTTCCTTTGCAAAGAATGAAAAACGCAAGCGCTCGTTTCGCAGGCAGCCGGGCTACGGCAGACATGCGTCATTATGAGGCGAAACAGACCGTAAAAATATCTGCGGGCAGCGATTTGCTGTCTCCCTTTTGACGATCCTTCTGCATGGTTTTCGCTGTTTCGTGCGAGGTCATAGCAGGGACTTGATGCACGCTTCAACTTCGGCCATATCCGCCGTGGGTTCGAAACGGGCGACGACATTGCCCTGACGGTCGATGACGAACTTGGTGAAGTTCCATTTGATGTCGGGTTTTTTGTCCCATTCAGGATCGTTCTTTGCCAGCATTTGCTCAAGAAGCTCCTTGTACTGGTGGGCCTCAAATCCGGCGAAGCCCTTCTGCGACTTCAGGTAGGTGTACAGCGGCAGTTCATTCGTGCCGTTCACGTCAGCCTTCTTCATCTGCGGGAAGGTGGTGTTGAAGTGCATGGTGCAGAACTCGTGGATCTCGTCGTCCGTTCCCGGAGCCTGCCCGCCGAACTGATTGCAGGGGATGTCGAGGATCTCAAGCCCCTGATCATGATAATCTTTGTAGAGCTGTTCAATGGGGGCGTACTGAGGCGTGAAGCCGCATCCTGTTGCGGTGTTCACGATCAGGATGACCTTGCCCTTGAAGTCCGCAAGGTTCAGTTCTCCACCGCTGCCAGTGGCAATTGTATAGTCGTATAGCATTTGCTCCTCCTGTCATGGCAAAAAGATACTGGTGACGAACATCATAGCAGATGAACAGGCAGTCCTGCAAATGTTGGCATTGCAAATGAGCATTCCGAAGGCCGCATGGGTCGGTCAGGGCCCGGCAGGTTTTTGACTTTTGCCTGAGAGGCCTTTCCATGAGCGCGGAAAGCCGGTTTAATGCCCCCTTCCCCGTACCACGAAGAAAACGGAGCCTATCGTCAGCGTGCAACCGAGAAGCATGCGCGAGGAAACCTCCTCTCCGCCAATCCACCATCCGAGAAAAATGCCGATGACGGGCACGACGTACTCATACGATATGGCCGTCGCTATGGAGACGTGCTCAAGCAGCCAGAAATAACTTGAATAGGCGAGTATTCCCCCGCCGATGACCATCCACGAAAAGGCTATGACGGTGGCGGGGCGAAGGTTGTGCCAGTGCATTGCGGAAGCCTCGCCGCAGAAAAGCCCCACGACGACGCTCTCCAGCCCGCCGACGAGGAGAAGCAGGCCGCAGGATTCCAGGGGAGAAAGCGCCGTCTTTTCGGGAAAGCGCCTGAGCAGAAGCGATCCGCCGACCCAGCCGAGCGTGGCGCCGATGATCCACAGCATGCCCGAAATGTCCCCATTGCCCGCCAGTTCTCCGTGCTGACTTGCGGCCAGGACAAGCAGGCCGCAGGAACCGCCCAAAAGGCCTGCCCACTGCATGGGCAAGGGGCGCTTTTCTCCGGCGAGCAGCCAGCCGAAAAGCATCATGCTTATGGGGGTTGAGCCGCTGATGACGCCGGCGACACCGCTCGGCACCGTCAGCTGCCCTTTGCTCAGAAAGCCGCTTGCCACGACGCACATGAACTCAACTTTCTGGGTTGAATGACTGGGTTTAAGAGTATTTAATCTTTTATTTTCAAGGCGTTGCGAATGGGGCTGGTCTTCCTGCTTAGGCCGCCAGTCTTGCCGCCTCCCGTTCGTAAACTTTCTCCAAATTGTCGCATTTCAGCGAAAAAACTAAATTTTTCAGCTGGCCAAGAAGTTCGCGGGCTCCGTCTGCCCCGCCATGAACGGCTAGCGCAAGGGCCTGGACCGTGATGCCGAGAATCTGGCCGATGGCCTGCTCGAAGGTGATCTCAGGCAGCTCGTCGCAGCAGGTCCTGTAAAGTTCGCCTAGAGTCATCGGATCCGTCTGCCGTCTTTCGATGTATGAAAGGAAGCAGTATCTGACGCAGGATATCGTAATGCTTGCAATTAAAGCATCGAAATTGCAGCTTTCAGTGCCGTTGTCAAGTCTGAGGAATTGTTTGGACGTTTTAAAAAACACTTCAATGTCCCATCTATATGCATAAGCTTTTACTATGTCTTTATCGCATGCATTTGTGTCTGTACATAAAATTGCCATATACTCGCTAGATTCTTTTTTTCTTAAAAATACAATCTTTACATCAATATATTTATTCTTCTTGTCGCAGTGATTTTTATTTTCCATTTGAACAAAACAGCTAAACATGCTTTTTCTTTTGTTCTTCGCCTTTTCTAGTCTAAATATTTTATTAATGCTAAGAAAGTCATTGTAATATTTGTATTTGAATTCATTTATTTTAACATTGCATATGACATTATAGTATTTATAAATATGCGAAATCAATGTAGGAACAGCGTACCAGCTGTCCATGAGAACATAGTCGAATTTAAACTTTCTTTTGCTGATGCGCTGAATCATTTCTTTCACGATGTCAATTTTTGATTTCTTTGTTTCCTCTCTTCTTTTGAATCCGTTAGAATTATGATGATATTTCTTCTCAAAAGTTGTATCAACATTGTTCTTATTTGAAGTCGCCGAAAGAGCAAAGTCAATTGGAATTTGAGATACGCCATCTGTAAATAAAGCTACTACAATGAAATATCCCTTGAAATATAGTTGAAGTGAATGATCATATAGTCTCTTTCCAAAATTTTCTAACTTTTTAGATCTATCCTTCTTCATCGTCGTGTCATCTATGCAAAGAAACTTTGCTCTAGATTTTGATATTAGCTGCTTATGCTTTCTTCTTTTTGCATCCCTAGTTTTTTTGCTATTGATTCAAAGTATTCAAGTATTTTTGCTGATATTTTTAGAAGCAGATTTAGCCATCCAAATGTATATGAATTAATAAAATTGTATATAGAATCTTTTTTAATATCAAAATATTCTTTGCATTCTGTTGTAATCGAATATATGTTCTTCCTAAGAAAAGGAAGCATGAAAAATGCAAAAAAAATTGAAAGTGCTGAGTATCCCTTCAGTTTGCGGATGCCAGAATCGTTTAGAATTTTGCAAAGTTTAAAATATTCGAAAAAATGTTTCATAGACGAAGTAGAAAATTCATAACATGCTTGACATGCAGCGCGATTTCCTGTACGTAAAATCAAGACGGTGCCTCTTTACTGTTGATTTGTATCTGTAATCAAATCTATAATACATTATGGAGGCCCCGTCAAATTTTTTCATCGAAAAATCAGCTAGTTGGCTAAAAAATCCTTGTTGTTCTCTGCATTCTCAACCCCGAAAGTTGAGGTAGATATGGCTGCTTTGAAAAAACTAGAGAGAAGGAGGACGCTATGAACGAATCAACTCGCTTGAAATCCCCCGACTCAGGTAGAAGCTGGCGCACAAATCCGGTTCTTCTTGCCTCGCTGGGCATCCTGACGGCACTGGCCCTCATCAGTGCAATTTTCCCCTCCTGGTTTCAGCATGCGACTTCGGCTGTCCACGCCATGGTGACGCATCTTTTTGGCTGGTACTATCTGCTGCTGGTGTCTGCCATGGTGTTTCTTTGCGTCTATTTCATCCTAAGCCCGGCAGGCGCCATCCGGCTTGGCGACCCCGGTTCGCGTCCCGAATATTCCACGCTCTCCTGGCTTGCCATGCTGTTTTCAGCCGGCATGGGCATCGGCATAGTCTTTTTCGGCGCCGCCGAACCCCTGGCCCATTTCGCCGTTTCGGCGCCGCGGGCGGCTCCCGGCACAAGGGAAGCCATGTCCGACGCACTGCGCTACTCCTTTTTCCACTGGGGCATACATGCGTGGGCCATCTACGCCGTCGTGGCGCTTTCCATCGCCTACTTCGGCTTCCGCAAAAAGGAGCGCAACCTGCTTTCCATGACGCTTAAGCCGCTTTTCGGCCAGCGCATGGAGGGGCCCCTCGGCAAGACGGTGGACACCTTGAGCATCGTTGCAACGGCCATCGGCGTCTCGACGACGCTCGGCTTCGGCGCCATGCAGATAGGAAGCGGCATGGACTATCTGCTCGGGGTGAAGAATACGCTGCCCCTTCAGCTTGCCGTTATCTCCGTTGCGACGGTTCTCTTTTTGATCTCTGCCATTTCCGGCGTCGACAGGGGCGTGCAGACGCTCTCGAACCTGAACGTGCGCCTGGCCTTCGTGCTGCTCGTCGTTGCCCTCTGCATCGGACCGACGGTGCTTGCCTTGAACGCCTTTGTCGACACCATTGGCTCGTATCTGCACATGTTTTTCCGCATGAGCTTCCGCACCGCAGCATTCGACGATGCCCACCATGCCTGGATCGAAAAGTGGACGCTCTTCTATTGGGCATGGTGGCTTTCCTGGTCCCCCTTCGTTGGCATCTTCATCGCAAGAATATCCAAGGGACGCACGGTGCGCGAATTTCTCTTCTATGTTCTGCTCGTGCCGACGCTGTTCAGCTTCCTGTGGTTTTCCGTGTTCGGCGTGCTCGCCACGGATGTGTACAATGCCTATCCCCAGCTTTCGTCCCTGCCCGCCGAGCAGACCCTGTTCGCCGTTCTGCAGGCCTATCCGCTGTCCGTTCCGCTTTCGGCCTTGACGGTGCTTCTCATCGTCTCGTTCTTCGTCACCTCGGCGGATTCTGCAACCTACGTCCTCGCCATGCTCTCGGAAAACGGGCGCCTCAAGCCTGGCAATATGCTTAAATGCGTGTGGGGCATTGTCATTTCCTGCGTCGCTGGAGCGCTGCTGGCCGCCGGAGGCCTCGACGGGCTGCTCAACGTGCTGATGATTTCAGCATTGCCATTTTCGGCTATAGTCATCCTTATCATGGCATCGCTCTTTATCGAGCTGCGGCACGAGCAGAAGGAAATGGGTTTGTACATTAAGCCAGAAACGCAGCCTGAAAAGGGAAATCCAATCAGATCATATGAAAATGTATAGATTCATGCCATGCTATATGAAAGGCGCAGATAATTTAAGTTCTCATAAGCATGGTGATGTTTTGAAATGGGCAAATAAACGCCGCAGGCTGCATATGCACTTTACACCAACATATGCATCCTGGCTGAACCAAATAGAAATTTGGTTTAATATTTTTGCAAAATCAGTTCTTAAAGGTGGCGTATGGCATTCCAAACAAGAACTTGTCAAACAAATCATGAAATATATTCGCTGTTATAACGACGAGCAAGCACACCCTTTTCGATGGACTTATGAAGGAAAGCCTTTATCAGCATAATCAAATATTATTTCGTGAACGCTACACTAGTTTTTGTCCTGCGGGGAAGCCTCTACCGCCGGCAGCGAGAAGCAAGCACCCTGTAATGGTGACAAGACAAGCGGCGGAAGGATGCCTTACCTTTCACCGCCCGCTTGCATTCCGCGCCTAATCCGCATAATCTGGTTCAATCGAATTTTCAGCGATACAAATTAATCGGAGGGAATCATGGACAAGCAAAACGGACTTCTTTCACCTATCGTCACCGGCTCGGACATGGCCATGATGACCATCGGCAACAAGGTCGCCAGGGGCGCCGACCTGTTGAGTTCAGAAAGGCTGACGGCGATCTCGGTCGGAGCGCACGATGCTAGGATGGCGAACATGCCCGACATGACGACTCCGAAAACCGAACCGCTTCCGGAAATAGCCAAGGGAGCCATCGCCAACCACATGGGCTGATTCCAAAACGCTCCGCCCAGACACCCTGCTTTTCCTGTCCGAAAACACCTGCCGAAGAGACATTCCGTGTCGGCCGCGACGGGAAGGAAGACGAAGTCGTCTGCCTCCGCGACGCCGACGGGCAGTTCGGCAACGGCAGGATGTTCGAGGTCGAGAATGCCAGAGAACTTCTGATTCGCGACGAGGGTACGGCCGGAAGCATGGCGGATACGCGTGTCGATGTCATCAACCCGAAGAATGATCCCAAGGGACTCAGCGCGACGTATCGGACATATCGCAAGTGAAGCGCTGTCCGGCATGACATGATCGCGTCCAGCTTTTGAGAAAGCCCGGCGCAAGGCTATCTCACCCCAAGCCCGCCCTCCCAGGCGGGCTTGCTTGATTCCCTTCATGACCAGACAAGAGCGCACCACTCCCCTTCAACAACACGCCGGGCGGCGGGAAGCCCCTGCTCTCTGAATGCCTTTTCGACGTTGTCTGCCTGAACGGCAAGCAATCCGCACAGCACAAGGCAGCCGTCGGGCTTTTTAGCAGCCGCCAATGACGGTGCCATCTCGATAAGCGGACGGGCGAGTATATTCGCAATCACCAAATCGAAAGCGCGCGCCGGAGCGTCTCCTATGCTGCCCTGGGCGACCTCAAAATCCTTCACGCCGTTCAACGCGCGATTTTCTCTAGCGTTTTCAATGGAAAGGGGATCGATATCCAGTCCAATGCCGTGCATTCCGGCCTTGCAGCAGCCTATGCCGAGTATCCCTGTTCCCGTGCCCAGATCGAGAAATTCCTGCCCGGGCTGAAGGCGCCCGCTTGACAACAATTCGCCCAGCACGCTCAAGCAAAGAGCCGTGGTCGCATGCTGCCCAGTGCCGAAAGCGCTCTTCGGCTCTATGAGAATCGGTATGCGATCCGGGTGACTGGCTTGAGATTCAACGAGCCAGGGGGGAAGAACGAGAAAGAGCTTTCCGCAACATACCGGCGTGAAATACTCACGCCATGCGGCAAGCCAATCTTCTTTCTCTTCAGTCATGATTCCCCATTCAGCGCATCCGCCGAGACGGATTTCCAGCTCGCGCGCAAGGTCGCGCAAAAAGCCCTCGTTTTCGCAATGGACGCGAAACCGCGTCTGCCCTGTCGTCAAGCTGCTTTCCTCCCAGCCGAAATTGACGAGCAGGGTGAGCACGCCAAGGGCCCTGTCGTAATTCTCCTCATCCACGAGAATATCTAGCCGAAAAATTGTTTCCATTCTTCCCCCCTCATGATGCCTGCCCAAAAACATGAGTACGCGCAATGGCCCCGAAAGGCATAGGGGCACGGGCGCGAACAACGCGCAATGTCTCGAAAACCTCCCGGAAAATATTTGCCGAATTCAGTCGAAAACTCGACAATACACGCCGGGAAAAAATTGCCTGTCGAAAAAGAAACTTCATAACACATTAAAAAAACATATTTTTTTATTGTTGGCACAGAGCTTGCTTAGCCCTGGGTACAGCTTACTAAAACCAGTTTGGAGGGAGAAACATGTCTTTGGTCATCAATCACAACATGATGGCAGCCAACACTGCCAATGCGCTGAATGCGCATTACGGAAATCTCAGTACATCCACCCAAAGGCTTTCATCTGGCTTACGCATCAACTCCGCAGCCGATGATGCCGCCGGACTCGCCATCCGCGAACTGATGCGCACCGACATCAAAGCGTTGCAGCAGGGCGTACGCAATGCGAATGATGCGATCTCGCTCATACAAACCGCTGACGGGGCTTTGGGCGTCATCGATGAAAAGCTCATAAGGATGAAGGAGCTTGCGGAACAGGCAGCCACCGGCACCTACGATTCAACGCAGCGCCTTATGATCGAATCCGAATATCAGCAGATGGCTTCTGAAATCACCCGAATCGCCAACGCGACGGACTTCAACGGCATCCACCTGCTTAACGGAAGGCTGTCAGGCGAAGAGCATGACGGCTCCGGTCTGGATGCGACCGGCAAGCTGAAGATCCACTTCGGTTCGGGCAACGACTCCGCTGAGGATTACTACTATATCCGGATCGGCAACTGCACCGCATCGGCGCTGGGTCTGGGCAATGCCGGCGACATCAACAACGCGGGATACTGCATATCAACGCAGGAAGCCGCCCAGAAGGCGCTCGTCGCGATCAACAATGCCGTCATATCCAAGGACAACATAAGAGCGCTTCTCGGTGCGACCCAGAACCGCCTCGAAAACACCATAACCAACCTGACAACGCAGGCTGAAAATTTGCAGACAGCCGAATCACGGATATCCGACGTCGATGTCGCAACGGAAATGACCGAATTCGTCAGGAACCAGATTCTCACGCAATCGGCGGTGGCCATGCTCTCGCAGGCAAACTCCCTGCCGAAGATGGCCATGCAGCTTATCGGCGGCTAAATATTTTCTCCATAAAAGCTGTGCAGGCCAAAGACCAAGGGCCCGGGGATCTCCCCGGGCCTGGCACAAATCTCAACGTCAGATTGAAAAAAGGCCTAGCGCGCGCTCAAAGTTTCAAGAGCCAGTTCGGCAGCTTTCTGCTCGGCCCTCTTGCAGCTTGTCCCCGAAGCAAGAAACTCGGCACCGTCCGGCATCGTAAGAGAGACGGAAAAGACTTTCGCATGTTCCGGTCCGGACGCCTGGAGCAGAGCGTAGATCGGCAAGGCGTTAAACCGCCTGTGGCATGCTTCCTGAAGCGCTGTTTTGAAATCTTTTCTCTCCGGTCCAGGAGCCAGAGCCGGCCAGTGATCTTCAAAAAGGCGGTCAACCACCCTTCTCGCCTCCAAAAAACCGCCGTCTTCATACACGGCGGCCAAAACGGCTTCAAAAGCGTCGGACAGGATGCTTGCCCTCTCCCTTCCCCCCTGGGCAGCTTCGCCTTTTCCCAGTCTCAATAGCCCGCCAAGACCAATCTGGCGCGCTATGCCGGCAAGACTCGGCTCACTGACAAGTTTCGACCTCAACCGGGTCAAAACGCCTTCCCTGATTCCGGGAAATCGGTGGTACA
>JAILMX010000030.1 GCA_024692205.1 Desulfovibrio sp.
GGGATGCCGGGCGTGCCGTCGAGCAGTATCTGCAGAGCGCAATCCGCCATGAGGGCCGCTGCCTGCGCAACACGCGGCGCATACGGGTGCGCATCCTCCACATCGGAGACGAGGTCTCCCGCGAGCGTCAGGCTGCCGACGCGCTTTACCTGCATGCCGGGACCGCCTATGCCGGCCATGCCCGATGCGCTTATGATGTTCCGCCCGGCGATGAGCGCCTGAGTCGTCATGGCGGCCTTGGTCTCCGGCGCGTCGACAGCCTCTACCCAAAGCGTACACACCGGCAGAAGCGCTGGCATCTCTTCGGGGGTCAGCATGCGCCGTATGGGCTCGATATGCACGGCCTGGTTGAGTTCCGTCAAAAGCTCGGACAGGGCATCCACCTTGTGCATGCCCACATGGCAAGGCCAATACTGCTGCCGCGTCAGGTTAGACACGTCGACAACATCGCCGTCGGCCAGGAGGAACTGCTCTATTCCCGACCGGGCGAGCATGAGGGCCACGTTCGACCCAAGGCCTCCGCAGCCGACGATGCCGACACGCGCGAATCGAAGCCGCCTTATCTGCTCAGCCGTGAAAAAACCTTTCAGGGCTTCACGCAGGGGAGTGGCGTTGTCCTCCGTTTTGCCTGAATCTACCTCTGATTCCGCTCGCCTAGGCAGTTTCCGCACTCTCTCCACCATGGCATCCTGCACGGGGCCGTCGGTATTGCCGCTTCTGAGCATATAGGGATCCGGCGGCATGGCGCCGGGGGCGCCGTCCGGCGTCATATCCGTAGCGCCGTGCGCCCACGGGGAGAGATTCTGCTCTTTGTCCATGATTCGCCCCCAATGCGGTTTCAGAGTGTCGCTACCCGCCTGCAGCAGCCAGGCAGGCCGTTCCGACGGAGGACGCCGTCGGGTCTTCCCAATCCTTTATGACTGACTGATAGCCGATTTTTTGTATGGCGTCGACCATTTCAGGCAAAGAACGGTGATCCGTTATCTCGAACTGCCCCGGATTGTGCGTGTTCTCGGTAGCACGTCCGCCCACCGCAGTCGAGACGCCGGCGGAGACCCGCGTGACCCCGATGGGGATGAGATGGTCGCGCATGGTCGCGCTTTCGCGCGTGGAGCAGGTGATGGTCACCCGCGGCAGGAAACAGCGCAGAGCCGCCACATACTGCACGAGGTGACGATCGTCCACGCCGTGTTCAACCGTGAACTGCCCCTCATGCGGGCAGATGCGGGGAATGGAGACGCCCATGTCCACGCCGGGGTAATAGCGGGTGAGCCACCATGCGTGCAGGCCGGTCGCAAAGGCATCCTGTTCGAAGGATTCCAAGCCGAGCAGACCGCCCACGCCGATCGAGCGCATGCCGGCCTCGGCCGCGCGCTGCGGCGCGTTGAGGCGGAAGGCGTAATCGTGCTTCGGCCCGACCGGATGCAGCCAGGCGTAAAGTTCAGGGCTGTACGTCTCCTGAAACATGGTCATGCTGTCCGCGCCAGCATCCACAACGGCCCGGTATTCCTCCTCCGTCAGGGAATAGACCTCTATGCCGACGCTCGCGAAAAGCGGTTTTATGCGGCGCACGACTTCGGCGATGTACTGCGGTGAGGATAGTTTGGGCGCGTCGCCCGTCAAAAGCAGTATGTTGCGGTGCCCCTGCTGATGCAGGTACAGCGCCTCGGCGTAGGCCTCATCCACGCTCAAATGCCGGCGAGGCTGCTTGTTCTTGGCGTTGAAGCCGCAGTACCGACACTGGTTCGTGCAGACGTCTGAAATGTACAGCGGCGTGAAGAGGCACACCGCCCTGCCAAAAAAACGCACGGTAAGCTCATGCGCCCGCTGCGCCAGGGGTTCCAGCAAATCGAGAGCCGCCGGCGACAGAAGCGTCAGGAAATCCTCCGGCTTCAGATGATCCCGCCCCAGGACGGAAAGCACCTGCGCGCGCGTCGCCTTCAAAAATCCTTCCTTACGGCGCTTTGCGGGCCATTCCTGCAGATAGGTCTCAAAACTCTTCATAATATTCCCCCTACCGCAGAAAACCGGTTAGGGGGGAGGATGCGACGGCCTCTGTTCCCGTCCGCACCGCGCCTGCGCCGGCGAGATAAGCCGCACGGCCGGCGTCGACAGCCAGACGGAAGGCCCTGGCCATGGCCACGGCATCATCGGACGAGGCAATGCCCGTATTCACAAGGCAAGCGGCGGCGCCCATCTCCATGGCTTCGCATGCCTGAGAGGGGCGGCCTATGCCTGCATCGACGACGACGGGCACGTCGAGCTCCTCGATGAGAATGCCGATCATCTCCTTGGTCTGCAGACCTCGGTTCGTGCCGATGGGTGCGGCAAGCGGCATGACGACGGCCGCGCCGGCCTCGATGCAGGCGCGGGCCACATACAAATCGGGATTGATATAGGGCAGGACGGTGAAGCCCTCTTTCACGAGTACCTCCGTCGCCTTCGCCGTTTCATAGCCGTCCGGCAGCAGATGGCGCGTATCGGAGATGACCTCGATCTTGACCCAGTCGCCGCAACCGGCGGCCTTCGCCAGTCGCGCGAGGCGCACGGCCTCGTCGGCGGTTCTGGCACCCGAGGTGTTGGGCAGAAGGCGCATCCCTGAGGGGATGTAGTCCATAACGCCCTTTTGCCCCATCCCCACGCGGCGCAGCGCCACGGTTATAACCTCGCTTGCGCTTGCCTCGGCAACGGCGGGAATGAGATCGTCAGAAGCGTATTTACCCGTTCCGATAAAAAGACGACTTTTCAGATTCACGCCGCCGACCGTCAAACAATCTTCCATTTTTCCCCCAAGACCATCTGGAAAGAATATGCTGAAAAAACCGGGGGCCGCGCTCACCCATTGCGCGGCCTGACCGGAAAACGACATCCTCAAAAAAAATGTCGGCAGAGCCTAGCCCCCGCCCACGAACTGCACGAGTTCAAGCGTGTCTCCCTCGTTCAGGGGGGTGGCGTCGTAGTCTTCGCGGGCGACGACCGCGCGATTGCGCTCGACGACGACTCTTTTCGGATCAAGGTCCCGCTCACGCAAAAGGGAGGCCACGGTATCGGCGCTGCTTTGCACGTTCTCGCCGTTTATGATGACTTGCATGATTCCTCCTTGAAAAAGAGAAAAACGCCTTGGTAATTGTGGAATACTGGCCGGATCTCGATACCGCACCCCGCCGGGATCCTAGCGTTGTAAAGGCGCAGGCAGGAATGGTACACAGAAATCATTCCATGGCATCCCCGCTTTCATCGTTGTCAAATTCTTCCTTCGTCCGAATAATCTCGTCTTTTGCTGCAAAGAAGGCCGCCACTACCCGCGGATCAAAGTGCGAACCGCTCTCTTCCTGAATGATGGCGAACGCTTTTTCAAGGGAAAAGCCCTTCTTGTACGCGCGGGTCGAGACGAGAGCGTCGAAGACGTCAGCGACTGCCATGATCCGTGCGACAAGGGGGATATCCTCGCCGGAAAGGCCTTCGGGGTAGCCGCCGCCGCTCCACCTCTCATGATGATACGTTGCCAGGTCCTTCGCCGCGGCCAGGTAGGCCGTATCGGGCATGGTGCTGATGATGTGGTCGATGATCCTGCCCCCGACAGAGGTATGGGTCTTCATGATGGCGAATTCCTCATCGGTGAGCTTGCCGGGCTTGTTCAGGATGGCGTCAGGGACGTTGATCTTTCCGATGTCATGCAGAGGAGCCGACCGGATCACGCTTTCGACGTAGTCTTCCGTCAGTATGTCGAGAAAGAGGCCTTCGCGTTGAAGCTGCTCAATAATTATGCGGACATAGCCGGCTGTTTTCCTGATGTGCTGCCCGGTGCTCAGGTCGCGGCTTTCGATAAGGTCCGCCAGGGTGAGCATGAGGGAATCGCGCATGATGGTCAGGTTCAGCTCGCGTTCCTGCGCCTGTTCCGCCGAGATCCGCATCATGCGCCTGAGTGAATCGACCATCCTACGGATGGCATCGCCAAGCGCGCCGATCTCGTCATCGCGATGCATGTCGAGCGTCCTGCCGAGTTCGCCGGACGCGACGGCCTGGGCGAATTGATTGGTCGTCAGTATGTCTCGTGTCACAGACCGCGTGATGATTATGAGGATCAGGGCAACCAGCGCTGCGCTGCCGATGGTCAGGGCAAGTATGAGATTGCGGGCAAAAGCCTCCTGCGCTTCGATTTCTTCCATGGCAATGCAAGAAACCGCTATCCACCCTGAAATGGCTTCCTTATAATAGACGACAAGGCGTCGGTTGCCCTGACTGTCGCGATAGTCTGTTTTTAGCCCGGTATCGCCAGCGGCAAGCGTTCGCATCCATGGCTGAAAGTGAAACATGTCCATTGTCTGGACTTTATCGTATACATCATGGGCAAGCATGAGTCCGCTTGAACCATCAACAATATACGCATACCCTGTTTCTAGCATCTTTATGTTTTTTATAGTGTCAGAGATAATACTTCTGCACGGAAGTATTCCATATACAATTCCACAGATTTTATAGGAAGAATTCAGTACTGGAGCAGCCACAATGACTGATTTTTCTCCAATAGATTTACTCACTAATGGAGGCGATATGCATTCTTTCCCTTGCATTGTCTCCTTGAAATAGTCACGGTCAGAAATATTGACGTTTCCTATTGATTTTTCATTGCTGCTTGCTACAACCTGTCCATCCGCAGAGGCAAAATTAAATTGCGAAAAAAATGGATAATTCTTTGACAATTTTCTAAGTAAGTCCTGAACTTGATGAAAAACCTCATCCTTTGTTATTCCGGCAGACGCTGTTTTTGAGGATTCAAATTCAGCAAATGTAATCAAATTTGGTATAGAGGCCATCGCACGGATAGTGCTTGTGTAGCCGAGTACCGTGTTGTGAAGATTTTTCGCAAGAATCCTATTCTCAGCATGAAGCATTGAAATAATGTTATTCTCAATCCTATCGGTGATAAAATGCGACAGGATAAAGGCGCTCGTGCCCATGAAAAGCAAAAGGGCCGATAGGATGGAAAAAAGAAGCTTATTCTGGAGATTCAGTTTCATAGCATCCAACGCCGTCCCAAAAGCCGGAAAAAGCGAAAACACATATCCTCATCGGTTGCCGGGAGCATAGGTTTATCTCTCGCGTCAACGCTTTCCCGACAGCGCAGACGGCTCCCTCCGGCTAGGATAGATGCTTACCTCTCGTCCCACCATTGTCAAGGGGCTGGACGGATTCACCGTGAAGAAGTAAAAGCCTCTCTGTCATCCCTTTTGAGATCTTCCAGGAGAGAAGAAAGAGCCTCCAAAGTGTGCGGCAATGTCTCCTCTTCATTGTAACACGGTACAACAAAAGCCAAAAGCGGACACTCTCTCATTCAAAAAACTCCTTCGGGGGCGGCCGAGAAACAGAAAGTACACCAAGATCAGAAATGGGATACGCCTCACCCCCGCCGTGAAACGGCGAAGCGGCGGTACAGTTCGCGAACTTCCTGCCGCCCCATGCCGAGCATCTGCGGCAGGGCGAGGCAGAGGACGGCACAGACTATCGTGTACAGCACGCCCGAGCACAAAAAGCGCATAAGCGACGTCGCACCGCCCAGGCCAAGGGCAACGGTCAGATACCGGCAGGCGAAAGCGAGCCCGAGCAGGAGAGCCACGCTCCACAGCTGATGCGCCAGATTGCGCCAGAAATCGAGCGGTATGAAACGCGAGGCGAGCCACAGGTAGGCGTTGACCGTCAAAAACTGTACGAAAACGGTCTTCACGGCGAGGCCGACTGCCCCCATGCCGAGACCGAAATACTCAGCCGGGGCCAGCAGAAACCACGCCGCGGCAAGGCCGTAGACGCATTCAAGCCCCGCCATGTTACGCAGTACGCGCGTGCGGCCGGTCGCGTGGAAGACGGAACCCGCGAGCTGGCCGTAGGCCTGATGCAGGGGATAGAGCGCCATGATCTGCACCGGCAGTATGGCCGCCGCGAACTCGGCCCCGCCGAAGATATCGACGAGCGCCGGCCCCTCGGCCAGGGTGAAGCATGAAAAATAGGCTGCGACGACGTAGAGCAGGGGCGCGAAACGCGTCATGAGCCGTCCCATGGCCTCGGTGTCCCGCTTGCCCCAGGCGATGGAGAGCTCGCGCATGACAAGCGGCGTCATCGCCGAAACGAAGAGGAAACAGGCCATGCTGACCTTTTGCGACAGGGCGAAGAATCCCTGTTCTGTGCTGCCGTCGAACCATTGCAGGAGCCAGCGCTCCGCCGTGAGCAGCAGAAACGAAAGCAGCGCCTGCACGAAAAGCGGATGGCTGTAGTCGAAGAACTCGCGCGTGTAGGCGCGCCGTTCCTTGCGGCCGAGCGCGAGGGAAAGCAGGGTGTCGCGCTCGGCGAGGCCCCTGCGCGTTACGATCCAGTACCCTATGGCGGTCGCCGCGAGCATGAGGTACTGCTGGAGGAACAGCGTGCCGATGTTGAGCCAGTCGGCGAAGAATAGGCCGGCGAGCAGGGCCACGGCAAGCAGGGAGACGACGGTGCGCACCATCTCGCTCTGCACCGTCACGCCGATGGCGTCGTTCATCGAGCGCAGCACCCTGCCCCACCAGGTGAGGAAGGCCCAGAGCGCTGCCAGCGGCGCGAGCCAGAGGGGAACATTGGGCATGAGCACCCCCCCCGCCGGCGGCCATAGCATGACAAGGGCCGCCACAAGACTGATGAGGCCCACGAGCCCGGCCACGCGCAGATAGAAGGCTATAAGGCCCCCTTCGGACTGCCGGCGGGAAAGGGCATTGTAGAAGCAGGTTGATGTGCCCATGTCCAGAAAGCCCGAGAGCTGCTGGAAAAGGTTTGTGGCAAAGCTGTAGTTCCCGTACATGGCGGGCCCGAGGGCGCGCGGCAATATGGCCTCCATGATCAGATAGACAGGCACGGAGGCGACGTTGGCCATCAGTTTGAAGCCGTAGCGTCTGGCCAGTGTGGGGGTTGCGCCTTGCATTTCCTTAAAATAGCCCACTTTCAACCCTGCCTCAACCGTTTTCAAGGGGGTTTCGGCACAAAGGCCGGGGCATGCCGCCAGTGTTTACGAATCTGCCGTTTTGCCGTAGAGAAAAGGACGGAGGTTCTGCCATGAACGACAGCAAAAGCCAGAAAATGAAATCGGGCCTCGAGAAGGCCCCCCACCGTTCCCTGCTCTACGCCCTGGGGCTGACCAAGGAGGAGATGCAGCGGCCCCTCGTCGGCATCGTCAATGCCGCCAACGAAGTCGTGCCCGGCCACATACACCTCGACACGCTCGCTCAGGCCGTCAAGGCCGGCGTACGCATGGCCGGCGGCACGCCCCTTGAATTTCCCGCAATCGCCGTCTGCGACGGCATCGCCATGAACCACGAGGGCATGCGCTTCTCGTTGCCGTCGCGCGAGTTCATCGCCGATTCCATCGAAATCATGGCACGGGCGCACGCCTTCGACGCGCTTGTCTTCATCCCCAATTGCGACAAGACAGTGCCCGGCATGCTCATGGCCATGATGCGCCTCAATCTGCCCTCGGTGCTCATCTCGGGCGGTCCCATGCTGCCCGGCAACATGGGCCCCGACAAAAAAGTCGACCTCATCTCCGTCTTCGAAGCCGTCGGCCGTTTCCGCGCGGGCGACATCACCGAGGACGAGCTTGAGGACATGACGGAACGCGCATGCCCCGGCTGTGGCGCCTGCGCCGGCATGTTCACCGCGAACTCCATGAACTGCCTCGCCGAGGCCATAGGCGTGGCCCTGCCCGGCAACGGCACCATCCCCGCCGTCGACGCGGCCCGCGTGCGCCTGGCAAAAATGGCCGGCATGCGCGTCATGGACCTTCTCGAGCGCAACATCCGCCCGCTCGACATCGTGACGCCCGATTCCGTGGCGAATGCGGTGGCCGTGGACATGGCCCTCGGCTGCTCCACCAACACGGTGCTGCACCTCCCCGCCATCTCCGGTGAAGCGGGGCTTTCCCTCGGCATGGAAATCTTCGACGAGGTGAGCCGCAAAGCCCCCAATCTCTGCAAGCTCTCGCCCGCCGGCAAGCACCACATGGTCGACCTGAACAACGCCGGCGGCATACCCGCCGTCATGAGCGAACTGGACAAGCTCGGCATCATCCACAAGGACTGCATGACCGTCACCGGCAAGACCGTTGGACAGAACCTGACAGACGGGAAGGCCTCCGTGCGCGACCGCAATGTCATCCACGCCATCGACGAACCCTACTCGAAGGAAGGCGGCATAGCCATCCTCAAAGGCACGCTTGCGCCCCTCGGCGCCGTTGTGAAGCAGTCGGCCGTGGCGCCCGAGATGATGCGCCGCGACGTGAAAGCGCGTGTCTTCGAATCCGAGGAGGACGCCATGCACGCCATTCTCGACGGCAAAATCAAGCCCGGTGACGCCGTGGTCATCCGCTACGAAGGCCCCCGCGGCGGACCGGGCATGCGCGAGATGCTCTCGCCCACGGCCGCCATCACCGGCATGGGCCTCGGAAAGGCTGTCGCCCTGCTCACCGACGGCCGCTTCTCCGGCGGCACCAACGGTGCGGCCATCGGCCACATCTCGCCCGAAGCCGCCGACGGCGGCGTCATCGCCCTTGTCCGCGAGGGTGACGTCATCCACATCGACATCCCCGGCCGCACGCTCGACCTCATGGTCGATGCCTCCGAACTGGAGCGCCGCCGCGCCGAGTTGAAGCAGCCGAAGAAGGACTGCCCCTACCCCGTTCTGCGACGCTACGCCAAGCTCGTAAGCTCCGCCGCTGACGGCGGCCGCTACAAGGACATCTGATTCCCTGCCTCGAGCGGCATGAAAAGGAAGAGGCCCCGCGTTCCTCACGCGGGGCCTCTTGAAGAAAGGAAACGCGGCTTCATCCGCGCAGACTTCTCTAGAAATCAACGACCAGCTGTTCGCCTTCGGAAGAACGGCGCTCAATCGTGCCTATCTGCCACGCGCCGAAGCCCGAGGCGCGGATGCGGCCCAAGGTTTCCTCCGCCCGGGCTTCGGGCAGGATGAGCACATAGCCGATGCCGCAGTTGAAGATCTGCATCATCTCCGGCCAGGTAAGTCCGCCCGTTTCCTTAAGCCATGTGAAGACCGGGGGCATCTCCCACGAGCCGTGCCGGATGCGTGCCTCGACCTGTGCCGGCAGAACGCGCGGTATGTTGTCGTAGAAGCCGCCGCCAGTGATGTGCGCCATGCCCTTGATGTTGATGTCGCGCATGAGATGGCGAACACACGAAACATAGATGCGCGTCGGCTCAAGCAGCACTTCGCCCACGGTACGCCCCTCGTCGCCGGGGAAGGGGGCTGTCAGGGAGAGGCCGCTCTTGGCCAGTATCTTGCGCACGAGTGAAAAGCCGTTCGAATGCACGCCGGAGGAGGCGATGCCGATCACGGCATCCCCCACCTGTATGGTCGAACCGTCTATCAGGCGGGCATTGTCCACGATGCCGACGCAGAAGCCGGCGAGGTCGTACTCGCCCTCGCCGTACATGTCGGGCATTTCGGCCGTCTCGCCGCCCAGAAGGGCACAGGATGCCTGCCGGCATCCGGCGGCCACGCCGGCGACGACGCTTTCGGCCGTGTCGACGTTCAGCGTGCCCGTGGCAAAATAATCGAGGAAGAAAAGGGGCTGTGCGCCCTGCACGAGGATGTCGTTGACGCTCATCGCAACGAGGTCAATGCCCACGGTGTCGTGCTTGTCGCAGGCGAAAGCCAGCTTGAGCTTGGTGCCCACACCGTCCGTGGACGACACGAGAATGGGTTCGCTCATCCCGGCGAGATCAGGGCGGAAGAGGCCGCCAAAGCCGCCTATGTCGGAGATAACGCCGCGAGTGGCCGTCGCGCCGACGATACTCTTGATGCGGTCGACGAGAGCATTGCCGGCCTCTATGTTGACGCCGGCCTCGGTATATGCTTTGGAACGCTCACCGGTCATGGGTTTCCTCCTTTGCGCCCTTTACCTCTAACAGAAAAATTCCCGATTCCCAAATCTTTTTTTTTTGACCATCCCGTGCTAAAGGGGGGGCAAGGAGGCCAGGCCATATGCGCGTCTCACTCATACCTCTTTCAACGGGTCTCGTTCTTGCGGGCAGCATGCTCGCTGCCGCACTGTTTTTCGCCCCCTGCCCCTGCGCCCTCGCCGCCGACCCCGCGGGGAAGGCCGATTCCCCGCAAGGCGGGCCGATCAACCACTACCACAATTCAAACGTCTATTACGGTGATGTCTACAACGGCACTACGCCCGACAGCGGCACACCGGGATCGGTGCGCCAGTGGCGCGACCCGGCCACGGGCGACATCGTGACTTCCGTCACAGCGCCCCGCCAGCCCGCCCAAAGTCAGCCCCAGACGCCCATCATCATCTCGCCCATTCTCGACCCCTCCCTCTACTACGGGGGAGGAAACGGCCCCTACGCCCCCGACGCCCGCCACAGGCACCACCACGGGCGTTTCGGTCCCTGGGACATGCCCCCCCACGGAAAACCCGGCGGCATGCCCCGTCCCCATGACGGCAGGGGGCGCGGCGGGCGGCCGTGATCATCGTCTACACGGGCAACGGCAAAGGCAAGACAAGCGCCTGCGTGGGGCAGGCTGTACGGGCCGCCGGGCGGGAAATGCGCGTAGCCTTCGGGCAGTTCATGAAGCGTGACGGACGGGCCGGAGAGCAAAAGATCTTGCGCGAACTGCTCGCCCCTTCCCGCTTTCTCGCAGGGGGCGAAGGCTTTTTCAGAAGGGAGGAGGACCGCTGCCGCCATCGCGCCGCAGCCCGCATCGTGCTCGAATGGGCCGCCGAACAGATCGACATGTGCGACATGGTGGTGCTTGACGAAACCCTTTACGCCCTCGACGCAGGCCTCGTCTCGCGCGCCGAAATTGAGGGTCTCATTGCCGCGGCGCGTCTTGCCGGCTGTCATCTCGTCCTTTCCGGCCGCAACATGCCCTCCTGGCTTGCGGAGCAGGCCGACCTCATAACCAGCATGGGGGAGGTCAAGCATCCCCTCAGAAACGGCGTGAAAGCCGCCCCCGGCATAGAGTTCTAAAGCGCCGTTCCCCCCCTCCTCAACGCATCGATGGCCCGGGGCATCCCGCCGCAACGCGGCGGTTTCCCGAGGTCGCCATCGGCCATGGTTTCCCGTATGTGCCCGCCCGGGTTCGCCCATGGCATGAACAGTGGGCAGAGCGCGGTCGCTCCGGGCTCCGCTGCCCAAGACTTCATGGCGAAAAAACGTCACCGTTCTGCAATCACTTGCCCTGCGGAAACACCCTCCCGCTGCCGTCGGCGTCCCTGCGGCGGAATTCCTTGTAGCCGATGTCGTATTTCTTCATTCGCAAGGCCATGATGCGCTCTGTCAGGCCGAGCTCGACGGCTGCGCGGCCGAGATGCCCCCGGCTCGCCTTGAGTGCCTCGACGATGTAGGCGCGCTCAAGCTCATCCAGCTTCTCCGGCAGGCTCACGGAAAGATCAGAACCTACGCCGCCCTCGGCCGCATCAGCGCCCTTGCCGACGCGTTTGAGAGCCGGGGGCAGGTGCGAGGGCATGAGCAGGTTGTCCTGCCCGAGCAGAAGCACGGCACGCTCCATGACGTTCTGCAGCTCCCGCACGTTGCCGGGCCACGGGTATTGCGTGAGCATATCCATGCCGGCGAGGGAAATACGTATGTTCTTGCGCCTGTCGGCCGCCCCGAACTTGCGCAAAAAATGCGTGCACAGGGGCAGAATGTCGTCCTCGCGCTTGCGCAGAGGCGGCATACAGATGGGGAAGACATTGATGCGGTAGAAGAGGTCGCGGCGGAAGGCCCCCTCCTCGACCATGCGGGCGAGATCGCAGTTTGTGGCGGCGATGAAACGCACGTCCACGTTGCGCGTCTCCCCCCCCCCCAGGCGTTCGACGCTGCGGGTCTGGAGCACACGCAGAAGCTTCGCCTGCGAGGGCAGGGGGAGCTCGCCAATCTCATCCAGAAAGAGTGTGCCGCCGTCCGCCAGCTCGAAGCCTCCCTCGCGCATCCCCTGCGCTCCGGTGAAGGCCCCGCGCTCGTGGCCGAAGAGCTCGCTTTCGATCAGGCTTTCGGGCAGGGTCGCGCAGTTGACGGTGATGAAGGGCTTGTCACTACGCGAGCTCGCCTTGTGTATGGCGAGCGCCGCAAGTTTCTTGCCCGTGCCGCTCTCGCCCTGAAGAAGAACCGTCATGGACGAGGGTCCGACCTGCCCTATCTGCTGGTAGACCAGCTGCATTGCCTCAGAATTGCCGATGAAGTCTGCCGGCCTGAACGACGCCACCTCCCCCTCGCCGGCATCCATGCGGCTTTGAGATTCAAGGGCAGCATGGGCGAGCAGCATGGTGATGATGTGCAAAAGGCGCATCTCGTCCTCAAGTGTCTGGGGGTCAGCCAGAAGCCGGTCAACCGAGAGCGCCCCGACCACCTCGCCGTTCAGACTGATGGGCACACAGATGAAGGAGATGTTCTCCTTTTTCAAATCGCGCGAGCGCGTGCGGTTCAGAAAAAGCGGCTCGCGCGAGACGTTTGAGATGCACATGCCCTTGCCGCTTTCGATGACGCGGCCGGTTATTCCCTCGCCGCGCGCGTACCGGCCGCGGGCGCGCTCCTCGGGATTGAGCCCGTAGGAGGCTTCAATGCGTATCTCGCCCGTCACGGGCGAGACGAGGGTTATGGTGCCACGCATCATGTGCAGATGGCTCGCCATGAGGCGCAGGGCGCTGTCGAGGCATTGCGAGACGTCTTCCGAGCTGTTCACGACCTGCGACAGCTCGTACAGAAGGGTCAGTTCGCTGCGCAGGCGTTCAAATTGGCTGCTATCGTTCATGCGATTACAGATCCCGACTCTCCACGCCGCCATTGCCGCCGGCGTTTTCCGTCCGATCAGGGGACGAGACCTGCGTTCCCGCTCCGGCCGTGGCCATCTGCGGCAGCATAAGGTAGCTCGTCACCGCGACAACCCCTTCGACGCCGCGCGCGGTCTTTTCCGCCAGGGCCTTTTCGGCGTGGCTGTCCACGACGCCGAGTAGCACGACGCGGCCCTCGTTCACCTCGGTATCGATACGCGTCGAGGAAAGGCCCTTGGCACCTATGAGGGCGCTGCGCAGCTTGGTCGCGATCATCAGATCGCTGCCTTTGCCCTTCGCCTCCTCAAACCAATGGGGCGTGACAGAGCGGGGCTTCTTGGACTGCGCAATACTGATGATACGCTGGCGCATGGCTGCGGGGGCCCTGCCCACGAGATAGACCTTGCGGTAGTAGGAATAGACGGCAACGGAGCAGCCGTCGAAGAAGCTCTCCTTCATGAGGGCCGCCTTGATGCTGGTCGCGAGCGCCTTGTCGCTCGAAATGGTATCCATGAGGCGCTTGTCCTCATACAGGCCCCAGGCACAACCGTTGAGCACGGCGGTCATGGCCATGAGAAGCAAAATGTTCGTCAGTCGTCGCATCGCGTGCACTCCCCTCGCTATTGTTCAGCGCGGCGGATGCATGCGCCCACCGCATTCAACTTGTTCTCTATGCATTCGTAGCCGCGGTCGAGATGGTAAATGCGCCTGACCTCGGTCGTGCCGCGCGCGGCGAGGCCCGCCAGAACGAGCGAGGCGCTCGCCCGAAGGTCGGATGCCATGACCGGTGCGCCTGTCAGCGTGGGCACGCCATGCACCATGGCCGTGTGCCCTGAGACCTTGATCCTCGCCCCCATGCGCATCAGTTCGAGCACGTGCATGAAGCGGTTCTCGAAGATGCGCTCTTCCACAACGCTCGCGCCCTTCGCCACAGTCATCAGGGCCATGATCTGGGCCTGCATGTCTGTCGGGAAGCCTGGATAGGGCCTCGTCTCAACCTCAGTGCCGCTCAGACCGAGCTGGCCGCATTCGGCGAGAACGCCTCCCGGATGGTGCGTTATGGACATGCCCATCTCCTCCAGCTTGGCGATCACCGCCTTCAGCTCGTCATAGGGACAGTTCTTGACGAGAAGGCGCCCCCCCGTGATGCCCGCAGCGGCCAGAAAGGTGCCCGCTTCTATGCGGTCTGGCATGACAGCGTAGCTTGTACCCGAAAGGGAGGGGACCCCCCTGACACGAATGACGCTCGTGCCCTGCCCGGAAATGTCCGCGCCGCAGGCCACGAGGAAGTTCGCGAGGTCAACGATCTCCGGTTCGCAGGCTGCGTTTTCGAGTATGGTCTCGCCGTCGGCGAGAACCGCTGCCATAAGCAGATTCTCGGTGCCGCCCACGGTCACCATGTCGAAGACGATGCGCGCCCCGGTGAGCTTTTCGCAGCTGCCGAGGATATTGCCGCCTTCCAGATCGAAATGCGCGCCCATCAGCTCCAATCCCTTCAGGTGCTGGTCGACGGGGCGTGCCCCTATGGCGCAACCGCCGGGCAAGGCCACGCGGGCAAGCCCGATGCGGGCGAGCAGTGGCCCAAGGCAGAGCACTGAGGCGCGCATTGTGCGCACGAGGTCATAAGGCGCCTCGGGGATGAGCTCGCCAGGCTCGCTCCTGACCGTATGGTTCTCGTAGGTGCAGGGCACACCCAGGAGATGCAGAAGCTTGAGGGTGGTGTGAATGTCACGCAGATCGGGCACGTTTGAGAAGGTGCAGGGCGAATCCAGCAGGATTGACGCGAACAGTATGGGCAAGGCCGCATTCTTCGAGCCGCTGACGGCGATTTCGCCGTTGAGCGTCCTTCCGCCCTCGATGACCAGTTTATCCATAGCGCATCCGTCACGGTTTCAGTGTTCGCACAAAAGCTGCCGAAGCATTTCTCCGGCGCGGATAATATACTTTAATTTCTAGAAAAAATCCAGACCCCGAATTTCAAAAAAAGCTTGCAAAGCGCAGGGTCTCAGCGTATAAGGATTCTTCCATGGCGAGAGTAGCTCAGTTGGCAGAGCACCTGGTTGTGGCCCAGGGGGCCGTGGGTTCAAGTCCCGCCCCTCGCCCCATATTTCCCGCGTCCGCGCCTTGCGGGCGCGTTTTTGTTACCAACGGAACGTGGCGCAGCTTGGTAGCGCACCTGCTTTGGGAGCAGGGGGTCGCTGGTTCGAATCCAGTCGTTCCGACCAAT
>JAILMX010000041.1 GCA_024692205.1 Desulfovibrio sp.
ACACGAATGACCGACAATGACAAGGACGTTATCGTCCTCATTGGCGCCGGTTCCATCGGCCAGGCCATTGCCCGGCGCGTGGGCGCGGGGCGGCATGTTGTCATCGCCGACCTGCGCAGGGAAAACGCTGAGGCCGCCGCCCGTATTTTTGACGACGCCGGCTTCACCGTCACCGCCGCAACGGTGGACATCGCTTCCCGCCCGTCCATCGTGGAACTGGCCCGGCTGGTCGAAAGCCTGGGATTGGTGCGCGGCGTGGTCAACGCGGCGGGCGTGTCGCCCTCGCAGGCCCCGGTAGAAGCCATCCTCAAGGTGGATTTGTACGGAACGGCAGTAATTCTGGAGGAATTCGGCAAGATTATCGCCAAGGGCGGTTCCGGCATCGTCATTTCCTCGCAGTCCGGTCACCGGCTCGGTCCCCTGAGCGTTGAGGAAAGCGGCCTGCTGGCCGCCACCCCCACGGAGGATTTGCTCAACCTGCCGCTTTTGCAGAACATCACCGACACCCTGCGGGCCTACCAGCTTTCCAAGCGCTGCAACGTGCTGCGGGTTGCCGCCGAATGCGTCAACTGGGGGCGGCGCGGGGCGCGGCTCAACGCCATAAGCCCCGGCATCATCATAACCCCTCTGGCAAATGACGAACTGCGCGGCCCGCGGGGCGAGGGCTACCGGACCATGCTGGCAAACTGTCCGGCAAAGCGCGCCGGCACGCCCGACGAGGTGGGCGACTTGGCGGCCTTCCTCATGAGCGACAAGGCGCAGTTTATAACGGGCAGTGATTTCCTCATGGATGGGGGGGCCACGGCTTCCTACTGGTATGGCGATTTGCAGTACCTCCGCCGTCAGTCCGGGAAGAGTGACAACAAGGTTTAGGCATTTCTCTCTTTCGCTGCCGATGTTATGTGCCGCTCCTTCCAAGCATGGCACCGCAGACACAAGCTGTGACGAATCAAGCTCGCAATAATCAAGAACGAGGTTTGGAAGAATGGAAGGAAAACGTATCGACATGCGCCTGGATACGGAAGAAAACAGACGACTCCAAGAAGAAGTCAAGCGCAGCACGCAGCTCTGCTTCCAGATAAACCATACCATGCCAATGACTGAAGAAAGCGTTGCCTTGGTCGCCGACCTTTTCGATCAATTCGGCGAAGGCAGCACGGTTGCACCTCCTATTCACATTATTCGCGGGAACTCGGTAAAAATCGGCAGGAACGTCCATATAATGTACAACTTCGTGGCCATGTCCGCAGGCGGCATCACCATAGAGGACGACGTGATGATCGCGGCCAACGTGTCTCTCATCACGAACAACCATGATTTCCAGGACAGGGCGGTGCTGACCTGCAAGCCCGTCGTCATCAAGAGAAATGCATGGATCGGCGTCAACGCGACGATCCTGCCCGGCGTGACCATCGGCGAAAACGCCATCGTCGCCGCGGGGGCAGTCGTGACCAAGGACGTCCCCGCCAACGCACTTGTCGGCGGCGTTCCCGCAAAGTTCATCAAGAATCTGTGAAGCAAAAAAATGAGGCAGGCATCATGAAGAAACGCGCTATCCGTTCACTTTCCGTTTCCGAAATCGGCATGGGATGCATGGGCTTTTCACATGGCTACGGCGAAATACCGTCCGAGGAATACAGCATAGAAGCCATACGGAAAGCTTACGACTACGGATGCACATTTTACGATACCGCCGAGGCGTACAGCCCGAATCTCTCTGGAATCGGACATAACGAGCTCATTCTTGGCAAGGCTCTCAAAGACGTGAGGAAAAACGTCATCCTTGCCACAAAAATCACCCTAAAAACGGACGAAGTCGCTGAGCATGACCTTGACAGCGTCATGACCTCGCATCTCAAAGCCTCTCTTGAACGCCTGCAAACCGATTATGCGGACCTGTACTACCTTCATCGGCTCAACACCGACATCCCCATCGAAGACGTCGCCGGAGCCATGGGCCGCCTCATCTCAAAAGGCCTCATACGCGAATGGGGGATGTCGCAGGTCGCCGTCGAAACGATAGCCAAGGCCCAGGCCGTGACGCCCGTCGGCGCCATTCAGAACATTTACTCCATGGTCGAGCGCAGCTGCGAAGAGGACGTGATTCCTTACTGCCTTGACAATGGCATAAGCCTCGTTCCTTTCTCTCCCATCGCCAGCGGTTTCCTTTCCGGGAAGGTCACGGCAGATACGGACTTCTCTCATGCCGACGATGTCCGAAAGTTCGTGCCGCAGCTTTCTTCCGAGAACATCAGGGCGAACCAGTCGCTACTAGATCTGATCGCCAAATTCGCTTCCGAGAAACAAGCCACGATGGCGCAGATATCCCTGGCTTGGATGCTTCGCAAATATCCTAACGTAATCCCCATCCCCGGCTCAAAGAATCAGGAACGCATCCTTGAGAACCTGGGCGCTTCGGCCGTGGAGCTCAACGACGCGGAATTTTCAAGCTTGGACGGCGCCCTCAACTCCATACCCGTCCACGGATTTCGCGGACATGACGAGATCCTTGGCGGCACGATGAAGGATTGGGGAAAGAGAAGAAAGTCCTAGGGAGACGCTGATTTATTCCTAAAAATTGTAAACAGGTACCTGTTTCAAAGGAGACCGACGTGCAGTATCGCTCTCTTGGCCGCTCAGGCCTGACTGTCAGTGAAATATCCCTCGGCTGCGAGGGGCTGCTCGGCAAATCGGATGCATTTGTCCATAACGCCCTTGATATGATGGAAAGCCACGGGGCAAGCGGCATCGACCTGTACTCCCCCAATCCTGAAATGCGTACAGCTCTCGGCCGCGCCCTGCGAGGACGACGGGAAAAGTTCGTGCTGGAGGCGCATCTCTGCACCATATGGAAAGACGGCCAGTACAAGCGTACTCGCCGCATGGACGAGGTGCGCGCCGGCTTTGACGATCAGCTTGTCCGCCTGGGAACGTCCTATCTGGATATCGGCATGGTGCATTATGTTGATTCCATGGACGACTGGCGTGTAGTGACCGATGGCGAGGTGCTGCGCTACGCCCTCGACCTCAAAAAAGCCGGAATAATCCGCGCAATCGGCCTTTCCAGCCATAATCCGAAGGTGGCTCTGGCCGCGGTGGAAAGCGGCGTCATTGACGTGCTGCTGTTCTCCGTCAATCCCTGCTACGACCTGCAGCCAGCCGACGAGGATGTGGAACAGCTCTGGAACCGGGAGAAATACAAGGGCAATCTCCTGAACATGGACCCGGAACGCCAGGCCCTCTATGAGACGTGCCAAAGACGTGGCGTGGGCATCACAGTTATGAAGGCATTTGGCGGCGGCGACCTGCTGCATGCAGACCGTTCCCTGGCCGGCGTGGCGCTTACACCGTATCAGAGCATCAGCTATGCCCTGGACAGGCCCGGCGTTGCCTCGGTCTTTACGGGCGCGCACACCCTTGATGAGTTACGGACGAATCTCGGCTATGCAGACGCCTCGAAAGACGAAAAGGACTATGCCGCCGCGTTGGCGACGTTTCCACGCATGAGCTGGAAGGGACATTGCATGTATTGCGGGCATTGCGCCCCCTGTCCCTCTGGCATCGATGTGGCGACCGTGACCAAGCTTCTCAATTTGGGCCTGGCCCAGAATACTGTTCCTGAAACCGTGCGGGAACACTATGCGGCTCTGGAGCATAAGGCCGGAGAATGCATGCAGTGCGGTTCCTGTGAACAGCGATGCCCTTTCGAGGTCGCGGCCATGCGCAACATGGAAAACGCGGCACAATATTTCGGAGCCTAATGCAAGGAGATGCAGAATGAATCGTCGTGAATTTCTGAAAGACACGGCCATGGTGGCCGGAGCTGTGGCTGCGTCCGGAATGCTGAGCGCCAATGCGGCTGTTGCCGCTGATACCCCCGTTGTCTGGCACTGGAAGGACTGCACCCCGGAAAACCTGCTGAAGGCACTCGGCAAGATCCGGGAGCAGCTGTCCGGCAAGATCGCGGTCAAGCTGCATACCGGCGAGCCGCACGGGCCGAACATCCTCCCGCCCGCGTGGGTGAAACAGCTTGTGGAGGCGTTGCCGCAGTCCACGGCGGTGGAGTGCAATGTTCTTTACAACAGCCCCCGCAAGACAACCGAAGGGCACCGCAAGGCCATGGAAACCAACGGTTGGGGGATTCCCATCGACATCATGGACGCCGACGGAGACACCCTCCTGCCTGTGGGCAAGGGCTTCCACCTCAAGGAGGTGGCGGTGGGAAAGAACCTGCTCAATTACGACTCGCTGCTCATCCTGACCCACTTCAAGGGACACGCCATGGGCGGTTTCGGCGGCAGTCTCAAGAACATCGCCATCGGATGCGCGTCGGGCAGGCTCGGCAAGGCGCAGGTGCACGGCGTGGACAAACCGGGCGCGGCGGAGAAATCCTACCTGGAATGGCCCATGAAGGAATGGTTCATGGAGGCCATGGCCGACAGCGGCAAGGCCATCACTGACCATTTCAAAGGCCACTATGCCTGCATCAACGTGCTGCGCCGCATGTCCGTGGACTGCGACTGCGCGGGCACGCGTGCTGCGGAACCCACCGCGCCGGATCTGGGCATCCTGGCCTCAACGGATATCCTCGCCATAGACCAGGCGTCCATCGACCTTGTGTATGCGCTGCCGGACAAGGGCAAAAAAGACCTTGTGGAACGCATTGAATCCCGCAAGGGGCTGCGCCAGCTCTCCGCCATGGAGGAGTTGGGCATGGGGAGCCGGAAGTACCGGCTTGTCGAGGCATAACCTGCTGAGGATGTTTACGAAGAACTAATAGAGGGGGGAGCCCCCCCTCACTTCCATGGCTAGGACTAAAGGGGAGTCCCAGCCTCATACACAATGAGCGGGGGCGCCATCTACAGATTGCGCTGGCATCGGTGATATATTGTATGTTCATGAAGAATCCTCCTGTTGCGCAAGGTGATCGAAAAGAGTGTTAGCGGAATGCTCGTGGCCGTTCAAGCAGACGTTACGCCACCATTCTCTTGCCGGTAACGCACTACCCGGCCAGTCGGCCACTAAAAATATTGTAGGTATTTCTGTAGGTATTCAAAAAATGTGAAAAATTTTTCTCCTTGAATATCACTACGTTATACTTATATTTCGACTCCGT
>JAILMX010000091.1 GCA_024692205.1 Desulfovibrio sp.
AAGCTCTAGTGTATCTCTGAAAGCTTGCGCTTGGAAGAGGAATCGATTATGGGATACATACGATGAAAAGGCTCCTTCCAGGACGTCAGCATGAGAGGCTGATATGCCGTCTTCTGCCGGTAACGCAATGATTCCCCAGTAATTTTTTATCATGAGCTTGGCTATGCGCGGCAACATCTCCTTAGGCATTTTGTTTGCCTGTATAATCGCAGTTTTTGCATTCATGCTGAATTCAGTGAGTCATATTGTCGTCTCCAACGGCGTCAACAATATCGATCTGAAGGATGCCGAAGAGGATATGAATGAATTATACAATCTGCTTGGCGCGACAACAATTCGCCTCAAGCATCATGTTTACGATTGGGCCGTCTTTGATGAAGCCTATGATTATGTTCATGGCAAAAACAAGAGTCTTGTCGAAAGAAGCTTTTGCCAAGAAAAGCTTACGCAGATGCATTTTACCGGTGCCATTGATCTCCGCTGGCAGCGGCGCCAGGTTCGGGGCGGACAACTATATAGCTGCCGTCATTTCGAACGATACGAACCTTCTCATGACAGACATAAAAAAGATCCATGCCGCTTTGCATGAACCTTTTGAAGTCAAGGGAAGCCTGTTGCATATGGGCGTTCGTATCGGTGTTGCCGTTCTTAATGACGATTCCATAAACGCAATAACGTTGGTGCAGCAAGCCGAACAGGCAATGTTCAAAGTCAAAAAGCAGGGCGGCAATACCATAGCGGTCTTTGACGAAAGCATGCACCGCAATGCCATTGACAGGAAAAACCTTGAAATCGCGTTGCGCGATGCCGTTGAAAAGAATGCGCTCACCGTGTACTACCAGCCCAAGGTTGACATTGAAAAGAACGATGTCGCGGGCTGCGAGGCCCTGGGCCTGCAGACCGTATCCGAGGGTGTGGAGGAAAAGAACCAGCCGGCTTTTCTTGTCCGCAACGGCGCGCATATCATCCAGGGCTATCTGTTCTCAAAGCCGCTCAGCGCGGAAGACTGCGGCGCTTTTCTGCGCAATCGCAAGGCCCGCATCGCTGATGTGATGGAGGCGGCCTAGAAAGCTGTCCCCGACTATGCTATAACCAAGCGTTCTGTTTTACGGCAACATCACTTCCGCAATCTGCCCGTCATGGTTCCTGAGAAAGGAGGCCTCATGGCTCAGACCGCGACCACCTCGAACCGCCGTTTTGCCGCAGTCGCCTGCGTCATCATGGTCATCGTGACGCTCTCCATCGCCTGCATATTCTACTGGCTGTACGAGACCTCCAAGGAAAATATCCTCGCCCAGTGGCGCAACGAGACGCAGCAGGCCGGCCAGAAAATCAGCCAGTACCTCAAGATGCCCATAGATGCCGTCTCGTTCTCCGCCGTGACGGTCAATGCCATGCAGCGCGACGGGAAGTCGCACGAGGAGGTCGGCCGCTATCTCGTTGCTGAAACCTCCATCTATTCCTCCATCATCAGTGACAACACCACCGGCGTCTACGCCTTTTACATGGGCCGCTACCTTGACGGCAGCGGCTGGACGCCGCCCGAAGGCTATAAGCCAATGGAGCGCCCGTGGTATGTGGACGCCCGGAGAAACAGGGGGGCGATCACGCTGGTGAAGCCGTACCGCAACGTGCAGACGGACACAATGATGATGTCGGTAAGCAAGCTGCTTGACGACGGCGAGAGCGTTGTCTCGATGGATATCTTTCTCGACGGCGTGCAGCTCCTGACGGAAAACATAGCTGAAAATCCGGCGGTGCGCGCCGCCATCGTCGTGGACAAGGACGGCTTTGTGCTCGCCCATTCCGATAAGAGCCGCATCGGCACTCGGCTGAACAGCGGCAACGAAACCGACAAGGCGCTCAAGAAAGCCATATCGGCCTCCTCCCTCAAGCGCTTTGAAATTTCCCCCGACGATACCCGCATCGCCTTCGGCGAGCCGGTCATCGCGGGCTGGCACACCCTGCTCGTTCTCGACAGGCACAGGCTGTTCCGGTCCCTGCGCACCGTCTATGCCGCTTCGGGTGCATTCCTGCTCTTCATCATGCTGACGGGCCTCGTGGCCTTTCTCTACGTGAACAGGAAAAACGAGCACGCGAGAAGGCTTGAGGACGAGATCCGTGCCGCCGCCTCCATCTACATGGCCATGTTCCGCATCAATCTCGAAGAGGATGCCATCGTCTGCGTGCAGGACAACCCGGAAATTCGCAAATGCCTGGGGGAAGAGGTTGCGCGTTACAGCAAGCTGGCCGCGGACATGCCTGACCGCCTGGCCGCCGAGCAGTCACGCGACCTGCTCGGGCCCTTCCTTGACCCGGCCACGCTGGATGAGCGGCTTGCCGGGCTGGACTCCATCACGCAGGAATTCATGGACATGGAGGAGCGGTGGGTGCGCGTGCGCTTCATTGTCATCAGGCGGAGCGCCGAAGGCAGGCTCCAGCGCGTGCTCATGGCTTTCGAATCCATCGACGAGGACAGGAAGCGGCAGGAAAACCTTCGCAGATTGTCCGAAACCGACCTCATGACAGGCATTCGCAACCGGGGCAGCGGCGAACGGCTCGTGCGCAAGTGCATGGCGGAAGGAAGAAAGGGCTTCTTCTGCCTCATGGATGCGGACAAGTTCAAGAGCATCAACGATACGTTCGGGCACGGCGTCGGCGACAAGGTGATCATCGCCATTGCCGACTGCCTGAAAAAAGCATTCCGCGATTCGGACATCGTGTTCCGCCTTGGCGGTGACGAGTTCTGCGCCTATGCGGATGGCGTGGACAGCGAAGAAATCGCGGATAAAATACTGCAACGGCTTTTCAACAATATCAAGGCGATCCAGATTCCCGAACTGGGAACCCGCCAGATATCCCTGAGCGTCGGCGCGACCTTCTACCCCGCTACGCGCAGGGATTCTTTCGAGGAAATGTACCAGCGCGCCGATACGGGAACATACACCAGCAAAAAAACTTCGGGAAATGTGAGCACGTTTGTGCTGCAGGAAACCGAAACCAACTGAATCGTTTTTCATCCCAAAAAGGGAGATCCTGCTTCAGCGTTGAAGCGGGATTTCGCTGGGATACTCCTGTACAGCCGGGATGCTACTCTCCGGCCATGACCTTTCTGTCCCCGCCGTCGTTCCTGCTTTGCAGAGCGCCCCATCGGCGACTTTGAGCAGCGCGTGCGCCTCGCCGCGGGGCGGCAGGGAGATCAGGCCGCCTGCATAACCGCGGCTATCCGGGCCTTGCGGTTTTTCAAAAACTCGCCGCACTCCTCCGCGCAGAGAGGCTTCGAGAACAGGTATCCCTGGATGATGTTCGCGCCGTTGCCGGCCAGGAAATCCAGCTGTCTCCTGTCTTCCACCCCTTCGGCGACGATGCTCAGCCCCAGGCTGTGCGCGAGGGAGATGATGCTCTTGACGAGCGGCTTGGCCGTCACCTTTCCGCTGAAGATGCCGTCCACGAACGACTTGTCGATTTTCAAGGTGGAAAGGGGCATGGCGCTCAGGTAACTCAGGGATGAGTAGCCCCTTCCGAAGTCGTCCAGGGCGACGCGCATGCCGGCCTCATGCAGTCGCGAGACAGCGTTGAAGGCCCCGTCCATGTCGCTCATGAAGCAGGATTCGGTGATTTCGATGTCGATGAGGGACGGGGGCGTCCCCTCCTCGTTCAGGATGCGGATCACCCGGTCGGCGAAGTCCGTGACGAGGATACTGCGGACGG
>JAILMX010000128.1 GCA_024692205.1 Desulfovibrio sp.
CCGTGGCCTTGGGCCGGTGCCTGTGGTGGGGGTGGGGCGGGTGTGGTGGGCGGGGGGGGGTTGGGGGGGGGTGGGGGGGGGGGTGGGGGACCCTGCCTAAGTTCCGCTACGGCCGCGCCTCCGCCCGGAACTGCTGGTACAGCACCTGGCCGATCGCCTGCATGAAGCCGTCGAACTTCTCCTTCTTCTCGAACAGGCTGGTGAAGGCCTGGGTGTGCTCGGTGTAGGCGTCTTCAGCGGCCTCGCTGAAGACGTTCGCGAACTGCGACTCGAAGACGCGGTAGCTGTCCTGGCGGGCCTGCCGCCGCAGCGTTTCATTCTGCAAGAGCTTGTTCGTCAGCACTTCGGTGATGACTCTGTCCGCCTCGGTGAACTCGCCTTTGTAGCGTTCGTTCAGCGTTTCCACAATCTGCTCGAGCGGCGTCTTTTTCTCTTCCGGCCTCGGCCCGGGCGTTGGCTCAGGCTGGTGTATGATGCCCTGCTCATCGCCGAGCTCTATGGAGCCTTCGTGGGTCAGGCGCAGCTTCCAGTATTCAAGCCGCACCTTGTCGCCGAGCTCGAAGTCCTCGGTATCCTGTTTGGGAAGGAGGGGCTCAAGATACGAGCAGAGGACGAATTCCTTGTGCAGCCGGGCGTCGAAGAGGCGCGTGATCTGGGCGACGTACCGGTACTGCTTGACGAAGGAGCGCAGCAGGGCGCGGAAGCTGTCCTGCTTCTCGCCGTCCAGCTCCTTGTAGCGGTCGACGACCGGCTTCAGGAGGTTCGTGATCCGGCCCTGGATCACGTCGTCCCTGGATGAGCCGTCGAATTTGACGGCCGCGACCTTTTCGATCGCCTCGTCATCATAGACCTCGAAACCCCTGCACTTCTGCCGCGTATTGTAGAGCTTGTCCACGTCGAATTCCTGGTCCAGGATCGTCTCGCGGTAAAAGGGCTTGAAAGCGTCCCGAATATCGTCGGCCGTGTTCACGAAGTCGAGTATGAAGGTATTGTCCTTGCCGAGGCAGGTGCGATTCAGGCGGCTGAGCGTCTGCACGGCCTTGACGCTCCGCAGGCGCTTGTCGACGATCATCGTGTGCAACAGGGGCTCGTCGAAGCCGGTCTGGTACTTCTCGGCCACGATGAGGATGTCGCCCTCGCCGTGGAAGACGGAGCGCAGCTGGTTTTCCGAGACGCTGTTTCCGGCCCTGTCGGTGTTCATGCCGGCTTCCGTGTAGTCCACGCCGTCCTTGCTCACGGTGCCGGAAAAGGCGATGTACACGGCGATGTCATCGTAGTGCTGTTCCTGGATGTAGTTTTCGATGGCCTCGCGGTAGCAGACGGCGGCGAGGCGGGAGGCCGTCACGACCATCATCTTCCCCTTGCCGCCTATGGCCTTGCGGGTCCTGTCGCGGAAGGTCTCGACGATGATCTCCGACTTCTGCGTCAGCGGATAGGCATGGAACTCCTTGTACCGGCGTATGGCTCTGATGGCCTTCGAGGCGAGGACATCGGGGTTGTCGGGCGTGTTCTTCACGATCCGCCAGCAGTTGCTGTAGGTCGTGTAGTTTTCGAGGACGTCCAGGATAAACTTCTCTTCGATGGCCTGGCGCATGGAATATTCATGGAAGGGATGGAAGCTTCCGTCCAGAGTCTCCACGCCGAAGCGCTCCAGCGTCTGCGGCTTGGGCGTGGCCGTGAAGGCAAAGAAGCTCAGGTTGTCGTGTTTGCCCTGGCAGATGAGCTCATGGGTGAGCTTGTCCAGCTCGTCCAGCCTGGCCCCTTCGGCCCGCTCCTCGATCTCGGCGTATTCCCTGAGCGCCGCGGCCGTGTCGCCGAGCGCGATCTTCACTGTCTCCGCGCTGTGGCCGCTCTGGCTGCTGTGGGCCTCGTCGACGATGACGGCGAACTTCCTGCCTTCCGTGCCGCTCAGCTCCTTGTAGATGACGGGGAACTTCTGGATGTTGCAGACGATGATGCGCTTGCCGTCCTGCAGGGCCTGCTTGAGCGTCTGGGAAGTCTGGCCTTCGCCGATGGTCGCGACAAGGCCGGCCTGATGCTCGAAGCCCGTGATGGTGCTGATCAGCTGCTGATTGAGAATGAGCCTGTCGGTCAGGATGATGACGGACGTGAAGACGGGGGCGTTGCCGTCGTCGTGAAGGCTGGCCAGGCGGTAGGCCACCCAGGCAATGCTGTTCGACTTGCCCGAGCCCGCGCTGTGCTGGATGAGGTAGTCATGGCCTGCGCCGCGTTCCCGCACGTCCGCCACGAGCTTGCGCACGACGTCCATCTGGTGGAAGCGCGGGAAGATGAGCTTCTTGGAGACCTTGGTTATCTCCCTCCCTCCGGCCTGCCTGACCTTTTCCTCGCGGACCTCGAAGTTCATGAACTTCTGAAGGATGTCGAGCAATTTGTCCTTCTGCAGAACATCTCGCCAGAAATAGGATGTGACGTAGTTGCCGTCCTTTGATGGCGGATTGCCAGCGCCGCCGTCTTTCCCCGCGCCGTTGCTTCCCTGATCGAAAGGCAGGAAGAACGTTTTAGCCCGGTTCAGGCGGGTTGTCATACAGACGTTGTAGAGGTCGGCGGCGAAGAAGACGAGTACGCGGTTGTTGAGCCGGAAAGGAATCTCGTGCGGATCCCTGTCGAACATCCACTGCTTTTTGGCGTTTTCGACGCTCTGATGCGTGAGCTGGTTCTTCAGCTCGATGGCCACGACGGGAATGCCGTTTATGGCCAGCATCATGTCCACGGAATTGTTGTTGCCTGGGGAGTAATGCCACTGCCGCACGCACTGGCAGATGTTCTGGCCGTACAGTCTTGTGGCCTCGTCGTTCAGGGAGGATTCCGGCCGGAAGTAGCAGACGCGGAAGGAGACGTTCCGGTAGCCGAAGCCATGGCGCAGTACGGCGAGCATGCCGTCCTTCTGCACGGCCTTGTCGAACTCGCGGTAGAACTTTTCCGCCGCGTCGTTGTTGCACTGCCGCTCAAAGCGCCCCCAGGCCTTCGGCTGGGTCGTTTTCACGAAATCGACGAGGGTGCCGAGGTCGAGGCCCTTTGCGGCATGGGCGCGGTAGCCCGCGTCGGTGGCCTTCGTCCAGCCGCCCTGCGCGGAAACGAGGAAGGCCTCAATGTCGGATTCGAACTGTTTCTCGTTGTCAGGCATGGCTCGTTTCCTTTGGTAGGGAAGTTGCGGTCAGGCGAGCCGCACGGCTTTCCTGTCCGGGAACTTGGCAGTGATTTCCAGCGTGCCCCCCATGGCGGCGATGATGCTCGCCAACGTGCTTATCTGCATGTCCTCCTGCCGCTCCATCTTGGAGATGGCCGGCTGGGTGACGTTCAGGAGCTCGGCCAGGTCCTTTTGCGAGAGGCCGAGCGCCGTCCGCAGGTTCCGCAGCCGCTCCTGGGCGATGAGCTGGGAGGCCCGCGCCTCGATCTTCCGGCGGCGCTCCGGCGGGAGGGATGCCATTATCTCATCGTGGGTCACGCTCATTTTCTTCTTCCTCATGAATGAATTTTTCGTAGCGGCGCTCAGCCACCCCGATCATCCGCGCATAGAAGCTCTTGTCGCCCGCCTTGCTGCCGCCGACCAGGATGATGGCCCGGCGTTTCGGGTCGAACGCGAACAGGAACCGGTACGGCTCCCGCCGCCATGCGAAGCGGAGCTCCTTGAGGTTCGGAAGCTTGCAGCCCTTCAGGGTGTCGACCGTGGGACGTCCCAGGCCGGGGCCAAGTTCGGCGAGCATCGCCTGATGCGCGAGCAGCTCGTCCTGAAGCCCCTCGGGGAACTCCATGAACTCCGCCGCAAATTCGTCGCAATGAATGACCTGCCACGCCATGATATTACCTTGAGGTTATATCGTCAATCTCAGGCGACCTTGCGCTTGCCGGTGACGCACTCGTAGATCAGGGATTTCTTGTAGGACTCGAGGTCGTAGATCAGGGCCTCCCTCTCGGCGATGAGGCCGTCGATTTCGCCGCAGCGGGCGTCGAGGTAGGAGGCGATGGCTTGTTGTTCGGAGAGAGGAGGTAATACCGTATACACTGAACGCACATTTTCTTTATTTAATTTAGGCTGTGCTGTTGAATTATTTGCCTTTTCTATTAATTGGGCCATGCACATATCACTTGATAATGAATAATATGCAAAACGACTTATCCACAAGTTATTTGTTTTAATTAAAAACATGTTTGGACCAAGCGTTGCTTTAAAACTCACATATGGCATTTCAATTGAAAATCCAGCATAAGCACCTACATTTGCAAGCAATATTTCGCCACCATATAATGATGATTTTTTTAAGTAATTATATGCATGTAGATCTACATATACACCATCGTTTTCAAAATTTGCTCTTAGATCAGTTAGTCTAACTAACCTTGCATAGTCTTGTGTGTCTTTATAATGAACATTTTCAGCAAGTGATGCAAAAGAACCATTTGCGGTATAATCTGTTAAAACAGCAATAAGATATCTAACTTTTGTAACTCTCCAATTAATTGGGATTTTATCGACCCACTCGACCCCGCTGTCCTTCGTCTCCACTTCCGGATTCAATCCCTTTGTCACGGCTTCGTAAATCGTGGATGCCTTGAGCTGCTTGTAGTCATCGATGGATGCGCGGGAAGAGGCGATGATGTCGTCGATGGCTGAGCACTTGTCGTCGAGGTAGGAGGCGATGGAGTGCTGTTCCATCAAAGGAGGAAGAAAGACAATTTCATGAAGAAAATCATCAATACCCAAATCCCATTGACCTATTCGCATTCCAGTCGATAAACATTCAAATCGTTGTGCAAAGGCCTTGCATCGAAACAAATAATGAATAAAACGACGATCAACTTGTTTGCCCTCAAATAAACAAACGTAATATGCCGGACTTACGATACCCTCATAGTCAGAAATTGCTAAGGAACCCTGCCATGCTTTCATTTTATTGATGACAAGATCTCCGATTTCAACAAATTTATAAGAAGAAGTATCCTCTGCAGTAACGTTATGATTATCATCACGTGAATTTTTAGGTACAATACCATATTCTCTATACAAGGAGAGAACTTCAGCATTAGGATGGTTTTTGACTGATTTGTTGCGAAGAAAAGTTTTTATTCTTGTCTGATTCCATGTTGATGGCACCTCAGTAAACCAAGACATCCCGCTGTCCTTCATCTCCCCGTAGCGCTTCACATCCTCCATGGCCTACTCCTCCGTCCCGCCGAAGAGCGCATGGAGCTTCGCCATGAGTACACGCTCGCGCTCCTCGATGCGCCTGGCGATATCTGCGGCAGATTCTATGGGCTTGTACTCGTAGAAAATGCGCGTGAAGGGTATCTCGTAGCCGACCTTGGTCTTGCCTTCGTCGATCCAGGCGCCGGGGTTGTAGGGCAGGACCTCCCGCTTGAAGTAGTCCGCGATGCCCTCGGTCAGAGGCACGTTTTCCGTGTCCCGCCTGGTCGTGTCAGCCACCGGCCGGCCGCTCCTCATGACCATGTTTCCGCTGGCGTCGCGCTTCGGGGTCTCGACCACGATCTTGCTGTAGCCGAGCGACTTCCCGTCAAGAACCCGGCTCTTGCAGACGAGGGGCTTTCCGTCCGCAGTCGTTCCTTCGTATGTTCCATCGACGTAATGCGCGTAGGCTTCGACGATGAGGTCGCGGCAGGGGTTCGTGATGTCCACGCGCTTGCTACCGATGGACTTGCGGCGGGGCTCGAAGCACTTGCTGGCGTCGATGAGCTGAACCTTGCCTTCATGGCCCGCTGGCTTGTCCTTCGTGATGATCCAGACGTAGGTGGCTATCCCAGTGTTGTAGAAGCTGTCGTTGGGCAGCTGGACGATGGCGTCCAGCCAGTCGTTTTCGATGAGGTGGCGGCGTATCTCGCTCTGGCCGGATCCGGCGTCGCCCGTGAAGAGGGACGAGCCGTTCTGGATGATGGCGAGGCGTCCTTCGGGCTTGAGCTTGGAAAGGCCGTTGAGCAGGAAAAGCATCTGCCCGTCGCTCTTGCTCGGAAGACCCGGCCAGAAGCGGCCCTCAGCCCCCCTGGCGGCCTCTTTCTCGACAGAATCCGCCTCGCGTTTCCAGTCGATGCCGAACGGCGGATTGCTGATGCAGTAGTCGAAGGTGAATCCGCTGAACCGGTCGTCGTCGAGGGTGTCGCCGAACCGCATGTTGTCGGGGTTGCCGCCGCGGATGAGCATGTCGGCCTTGGCGATGCCGAAGGTGAAGGGGTTGAGCTCCTGCCCGAAGCAGGTGACGGTGGCGTTGGTGTCGAGCTGCTTCAGCCGCTCCTCCATGCAGGTGAGCATCTGGCTCGTGCCCATGGTCATGTCGTACACGGTGCGGGTGATGCCGGAGCCCGCGAAGGCCTGCCTGTCGCCGGTCACGAGCAGGTCGCACATGAGGTAGATGATGTCTCGGCTCGTGAAGTGCGCTCCGGCCTCCTCGTTGTACGATTCGGAGAAGCGCTGGACGAGGTTCTCGAAGATGTAGCCCATGTCCACGGCGCTTATCTTGTCGGGCGACATGTCGGCGCGTGCCGAGCAGAAATCGTCGATGACTTGGTACAGGCAACCGGCCTCCTCCATGCGGTCTATCTGCGTGGAGAACATCATGCGCGTGAGGATATCCTGCACGTTCTCGGAAAAGCCGTTGAGATAGGCCCGGAAGTTGTCGACGACGTTATCGGGGTCGGCCCTGAGCGTCTCGAAGGTGAAGGGGCTCGTATTGTAGAACTGGAAGCCTGAGGCCTTTGTCAGGAAGGGCGCCTTGACGGCCAGCCCGGCGATCTCCCTGGCCTTGGCGACGACGGCGTCGTGCGTGGGCAGCAGGCAGTCGTGGAAGCGCTTGATGACCACCATGGGCAGGATGACCAGGCCGTATTCATGTGGCTTGAAAGCGCCGAAGAGGCTGTTCGCCACGTTCCAGATGAGGGCCGCCTTGTCCTGGATGGCGTGCCCGACGGATGCGATGAGCTCGCTGGAATCGGGCATGGAAGGCGCGGGAGAGGCGGGCGGGGTTTGCGTTGGAACGGGTTTTTCTTCGGCCTGGGCGGGCTTCGGCTGAGGGCATGCCGCAGGCGGATCCTGCCTGGGGGCGGCCACGGGCGGGCTCTGCCTGGGCATGGCCGCAGGACCTTGCGGTGCGGCCTGGGGTTTTCCGCCCCCGCCGCGGTATTCTCGCCATGCGACATAGACGTCCGCCACGCTGCATCCAAGGTCCTGGGCTATCTGGTCGGGAGTGCGCCTGAAATCAATCTTAGACCAATCGATGCTAGGGATCTGTGAAACGGGCACAGATGGCTCGGAAGCTAGAGGCTGAACAGGCTTTGGCTGGGCGGCGGACGCAAACTGGCTTTGCTTCCCGTTCTCGTCATAGAATTTCCTGCGTGCGGCATACACGGCAGGCAGGCTGCAGCCGAGCTCCTCGGCGATCAGGTTGGCGGAACGACTAAAATCGACCTTCGACCAGTCTATGCGCGGACCTCGCGACATTGATGACTCCTTGTCTGCGTTTGCGTGAAAACAGGCCCTGAGGCCGCCTCATCCGAAGAATATGCCTCCCGGAGGCCAGGGAAGCCGCCATCGGCCTACTCCGTTCTTCCGACGATCCCCGGCTGCCCCTCGGCCAGGGCGATCATGTCGGCGGCGCTCATGCCGTTCTCCATGACCTCGGAATTCTGAATGCCGCAGATGTCGGGATTGATCAGGCCAAGCTCCCTTTTCAGGATCTCCCGCACCTCGTTTTTCGACGACGCCGCGATCCAGAACCTGTCGTTGGCCAGGAAGAGCCTGAGCGGGTTTCGGGCCGCTTTGGGCCCGTCCCTGAATATCGCTTCCCGAAGCCTGCCCAGCGGTCCGTTTGCCTCATCCTCCCAGCTCGCATACCTTGCCGGCTCATGGAACTCGTCCCTCAGCGCGGCGAGGAGATCCAGGAGCTTTTTCCAGAGGGCTATGAACTCCGGTCCCACGATTTCCTTCGGCATGTCTTCCAACGTTGCTAGGAGGTCGAACGCTAGGATATGCATCGTCTCCACCGCCTCGCTGCAGCCGAAGAACCCGCCGGGCTTCCAGATGCTGACCAGCAGGTCCACAAGTTCGGCCTGCTCCTTCTCGAACAGGCCGGGATTCACGACCATCTTGCCAAGCTGCTCCGAGATCCGATCGGTCGCTTCGATGATCTGGGCAGCCAAATCCCTTATCGGATCGCTCGACGCCTGCTCATTGAGGGGATACATGCAGTATAGGATGGATGCCGTGACGAGATTCTGGGAAAGGTACGCCCTGCGCCGCTCTTTCGAGGGGTGGTTGAGCATCCTGCACAGCTCGGTCCGCTTGCAGTTCACGGCCATGTTCCGGCTAGGATATTCGGTGCGGCAGGCAAGGCAGGCGTATTTCCGCTTAGGCTGTTTTCTCTTGGCTCGCATAGGTAAGGATGTGCGCGGTTTTTCGGGCAACTACAGCTTGTGGATCACGTACGTCACCACGCCCCAGATGTGGACGTACTCGTGCTCTGTGATGTCTATTTCCGGATAGTCCGGATTCTCCGGAACAAGCAGGACCCTGCCGTTGCGCCGGACAAGACGCTTGACCGTCAGCTCGCCATTCAGGGCGGCGATGACGACCTTCTCGCTCTCGAAAACCGGGCGGAGCCCGCAAGGGGGAGCGAAATCCCCCATGAACCCCCCGCCGAAGCGCCTTTCCCGGCGGCGACGCCATCAGCCGCGGCGCGCCCGACAGGCGGAACTCCTCCTGGGACGGCGAATCGAAGCGGGGCGGAGCCCGCAGGGAAGGACGAAGCCATTCCGCTTCCCGCTTCCCGCCGCGGCGTCATGCCCGAAGCCTCCGAGCCGGCGCCGCGCCGCGAACGCGAACGCCAGGATGCCGGCGATCGCGCCTCCCGCCGCCCAGACGCACAGCATCACCCCCAGGCCGGTGCGCATGCGGATCGGCGCGGCCGCCCTCTCGATAAACGACACGGCGTGGGCGGCGCTGTAATCGGTCACGGCGATCACGTAGTGCACCATGCATATTACCACCACAACGCTGAACAGCAAGAAGGCCCAGAAAAGCACCTTCCCGGCGGAGCCGCGCGCGGGCTTCCGCGGCCGCGCTCCGGGACAAGCCGAAAATACCATGTAACAAACCTCCGTCGGCGATTTCGGGACGCGCCCGATCGTCCATCCCTATCCCAACGCCGGCATCCCGTCAAATCGGCCCGCCGGGCCTTCAGGAAAGACGCTTCGGCGGGGGCAGGCAGGCGGGCCTCTTCCCCATTCGAGGGCTCCGCCCCCTCAGGCATCCCGTCCGGCCATCCGGCGTCCCATGTCCGCCGGAACCCCTCCGCGCACGGCCGGAATCAAGGCGCGAAAAAGCCCCCGGATATCCGAGGGCTTTTTCGCGAATCGGGGCCCGGCGTCACATCGCCATCGCGGCCGGCGGCTCAGCGGGCGCAGGATCCTCCGCGTCCGCCTGAACGGGCGGCGGGGCCGCGGAGAAGGCCGCCCTCTCGTCGATCTTGACGAAGTCCCTGCCCTTCCAGAACGACTCGTCGACCACGTGATCGAAGTCTTTCAGGACATATCCGCGCACGAGCGACGGCATCAAGTGCGCGTACTTCACGCTCTCTTCGAGCCAGCGGCGGGCCTTCTCAGGCGTCGAGAAATTGCCGACGTAGTCGGAATACGCGCGCCAGGCCGCCATCCGCACGCCCTTCTGCGAGAAGCCGGAGCCTTCGCCGATGAGGATCTCATGGTCGGACAGCATCCTGAAGTCCCACTCGTACTCGCCCTCGAACCCCGTCCTGACGATCCTGTAGCCGTACGTGCCCTCGTCCTCGTCGCGGGTGATCAGCACGTCGATGTCGCGGAAGGTCGGGAGGCGCATGCTCCCGCGCCACCTGTACTTGGCGAAGAAATCCCCGACGACGGCGCATTTGGCGGCGTCATTCTTTCTGTCGGCCCGGTCTCGTTTGGCGGCGATCACTGGCTTTCCGCCCCCGGCTTCCGGCGTCTTTCCTCCGTCTGAAGGGCCTTTACCCTCCGCGGCGGACGGTTTCTCCTCCCCCGCGCCCGTCTTTTTGTTATCGACTTCCGGCGCCTTTCCTCTGTCTGAAGGGCCTCTGCCCTCCACGGCGGCCGGCTTCTCCTCCCCCGCGACCGTCTTTTTGTTATCGGCTTCCGGCGTCTTTCCTTCGGCCTGGCTCTGTTTGGCGGCGACAGCCGGCTTTCCGCCTCCGGCTTCCGCCGCCTTCTCCGCGCCGGGCCTCTTCGCGAGGAAGCTTCTTTTCCCGTCGGCGGCCTTCGCCTTCTCCGCGAGCTCGGCGAGGCGCGATCCGGCTTCGGCGAGGATCGCCGTCATCCGCCTCAGGGCCTCGGGCGGCAGCCTGTCGTTGTTGAGCGCCGCGTCGACCGTGTCGCCGAGCCTCTTGACGCTCTCTTCCAGATGGTCGGGGCCGTTCCTGCCACTCGACAACCTGTGTATCGCGGCGAGGCTCCTGATCGCCTCGAGGCAGCCCTCGAAGCTCCTGCGCACCTCCTCCCTCAGCGCCCCGGCGTCCGCTTCCGCGCCAGCCCCGGCCTTCCCGTCCCGGGGAAGGCCCGCCGCGTCCCGGATCTCCGCGGCCAGGCGGTCGGCTTCCTGCGCCACGGCCTCCCTGACGGCCGATGACCCGCCTCCGCCCGCGACCATCCGTTCGAGGAGGACGCGCGACAGCGGCGACCCGCCGAAGATGCTCA
>JAILMX010000152.1 GCA_024692205.1 Desulfovibrio sp.
TAGCGCGGGGCGAAGACAGGAAAAGCCAGATCGATCACGAGGGTCGATCGTTCCTTTCTGATCGGGAGCACGACGGGCACGCCTTCGTCGATGACCCTCTTCAGGCTTTCCTTCACGGCGCCGTCGCCCACTTCCGGCAC
Organism: Desulfovibrio sp.; assembly: GCA_024692205.1. Classification (GTDB taxonomy): domain Bacteria; phylum Desulfobacterota; class Desulfovibrionia; order Desulfovibrionales; family Desulfovibrionaceae; genus Desulfovibrio. The sequence continues at coordinate 141 of JAILMX010000152.1, forward strand.
GGATGAGGGCGCCAGCCAGGGCTCGCCGTGGACATCGAGCAGGCAGGCCGAGGAAAGGTTGTTCTTCTCGATCAGCTCGAGCATCTGCCGGAGCATGAGCGGCAGTTTCGGGGCGAGCTGCTTGAGTTTCGTAGATTCCTCCGCCGCCTGACGGGAATTTTCAACGGCTCCTTGTTCGCCTCCCTCGCCTTCGGCCCCGTCGCCGGTTGCGGCATTGCCGCCCAGTTCGAGCAGCTTTTTCGCGGGGATGGCGGCCAATTCCACCTCGGCGGCGAGCAACTGGAGCATGTCCATCCGCGTGAAGGATTCCAGCCCGCTTGCGACGGCGCCCTTCCATACGGTGATGAGGGCAACCTGACGCGAGGCGTCCGCCGTCATGTCCTGACCGATCGACCGCAGCTGCTCCTTTCGGTTCGTCTCCAGCATCCAATTGGCGATGCAGAAGACGAGCACGCCGACGGCCGCCAGCAAGAGGAACATGACGCAGGTGGCCCGCATTTTACCGTTCATCATGTCGCGATCTCCTGTATCAACGTTCGCGCAAGGCGTTTTGGCGGGCCCGCAGTATGGGTTTGAGCAGATAGTCGAGCACGGTCTTCTTGCCGATGAGGATGTCCGCCGTGACGAGCATGCCGGGGATGATGGGCAGAACCTCGTTATGGTAGACGATGTTCGTCTTGAGGGTGCGCACCTTCACGAGATAATGATACTCCCCCTTCCTGTCCTCTATCGTGTCCGCGCTGATGGATTCGAGCTTACCTTCAAGACCGCCGTAGATGTTGAAGTCATAGGCCGAGATCTTGACAATGGCCTCCTGTCCCGGACGAAGGAATGCCACGTCCTTAGGGCTGACGCGCGCCTCGACCAGCAGGGTGTCGTCTAGGGGCACTATGTCCATGATGGATTCGCCCGGCTTGACCACGCCGCCCACGGAATTGATGTATATCTGCTTGACCGTGCCGCGCACGGGGCTTCGAAGTTCCGTTCGCGTCACGCGGTCGCCGCCCGCCGCAAGCGTCTCGCCCAGGGTGGAGAGCTCCAGACGACGCTTGTTGATCTCCTCCGTGATGGCTGCGCGCTGCTCCGCCTCACGCGAGGTGATGCGCTGGGTCGCCTCATCGGCCGCGGCCTGCGCCTTGGGGATGGACGCTGCGAGCATGTCGATCTGTCCCTGCAGTTCAACGACCTTCTGCTCAAGGCCCAGATACTCCATGCGGGAGAAATTCTTGCGCTGCAGGAGCGCATGGGCGGCATCACGCTGCTGAATGGCAAGCTCAAGGCTCTTATCGAGCTGTACCTTGCGCGAAGATTGCTCCTCCATATCACGAATGCGCTGCTCGTGCTGGGCTCGCAACACCTTCACCTCGCTCTCGAATTGATGCAGGCGCGTCTGGCGCACGTTTTCCTGATCATGTATGATCTGGCGGGCACGCTCGAGTATCCTCTCCTCCGGCTTATGGCCGACGATGGTTGCCGCCCAGAGGTTCAAATCTTGAGGGAAATTCGGCGGTGCACCCTTGAGTTCGCCCTCGAGTCGAATGATGGCCAAGGTGTTCTCCATCGCCTTGTTCACGGCATCCCGGTACGCCGACTCGGCCATCTCATTATCCAGCTGCGCAAGAACGGCGCCTTTTTCAACGGTCTGCCCCTCGCGCACAAGCACTGCGCGCAGTATGCCGCCCTCAAGGTTCTGTATGGTCTGGGTGCGCTGAGAACCGACGACTGTGCCGTCGGCATGGGTAACCTCATCGATGCTCGCGAAGGCCGCCCAGACAATCATCACGAAGAACATGAACGCGACGGCAAGAGAAAGCGCCCTCGCCCCGAAACGCGGCCTGCGGGCAAGCGCGGCGTCCACCTCGTTCGCATACTGGATATCGTCAGGGGTCAGGCCGTTCAAGGGGGCGTCCATGACGGCAAAAAGACTTATCGCCGATGCGCCCTGCCCGCTCCCTGGATGTCCACCCTGTGCTGTGCCGCCGGGATGTTGCGGCTTCATGTGGCTCATCTGCGCCTTCACGGCGTCGGAAACGCTGTAATCAGGCTTCTGCTCATTTGGGCCACCACAAAAAATCGCCGAAATGAATCCACGGAAACCACTTGCCTCGGGCTTCTCACTTTCATGCACGCGAGAGGCTCCAAGCAGTTTTTCAGTGTCCATCTTGACGGGAGCTATCTGCGCGACGGGCTTTCCGGGAATTCGCCCGAAAGCGCCGGGCATAGGAGGCAAGGGGCCCTTCTGCGGCAGGGATTTTTCATTCAGCTGCGGCATCGTTCACCTCCTTGCGCATCAGACGCGAGGTCGCCCGGTTTGGGCACATTTGCGACAGCCGCTTCGGCGGCAGGACGCATTTTCTCCGATGAGGCAGCGGGCTTTCCATGACGCTGCAGGGCATTCAAGACCTTGTCGCGTGGACCATCGTACTTGATGCGTCCGTTCTCCATCACGATGAGGCGCTTGACGACGCGCAGCATAGAGAGTCTGTGCGTCACGAGGATGAGCGTGCGCTCGCCCAGGGTTTCCGCAAGCCTTTTCTGAAGCATCAGTTCAGAATCCGTATCCATGTTGCTCGTAGGTTCGTCCAAAATGAGCACATCGGGGTCTCGCACGAGAGCGCGGGCCAACGCCACCGCCTGACGTTGCCCGCCCGAAAAGGCCTTGCCCTGCTCACCGACCTGCGCCCCGAAACCGGCGGGATTGCCGCGAAGGAAATCTGTAACGCCAGCCTGCGTCGCAGCACGAAGGATCATATGATCGTTGATTGTGGGGTCGCCGAGGGAGATATTGTCGCGCACCGTCCCGTAAAAAAGAATGTTATCCTGCGGCATGACGCCCACCCGTCCTCTCAGATCGCTACCGGGCATCTGACGTATGTCCACGCCGCCAAACTTCACGGAGCCCTCCTTGGGCTGATACAGGCCGATCAAGAGACGCGAGAGCGTACTTTTGCCGGATCCCATGGGACCGATGATGCCGACTTTTTCACCCGGCTCGATATGCAGCGAAACATGGTCGAGAGCGAGCCTGTCCGAATTCGGGTAGCTGAAGGAGACATTCTCCACCGTGAATGAAGGAGTGAGCATGCCGAAATCCATCATGGCGCGGTCGGCGGTGTTCTCCGACGGCAGCTGCATGAGTATGTCGAGCGCCTTGAGGGCTATCTGCGAATTCTGCAGACGCGTGAGCAAAGTCGCCATCTGCAAGAGCGGGGCCATCGTACGTCCGACAAGGATATTGCAGCCGATGAGCGCCCCCATCGTCATGGAGCCTTCGGCGATGAGGTAAACTCCCCAGATCACCATGGCCACCGTGACGAGCTGAGTCACCAGCATGGATGTCGAAATAGCGAAGCTGCTGTACTTGCGGGATTCGCACGTTGAACGCGCGGACAAGCCGACGACCGATTCCCACAGACGCTGCATGCGACTCTCGGCCATGCAGGCCTTGAGCGTCTCGATGCCGTTGACGATTTCGACCAGAAGAGCGTTCTTCTGCATGTTCTGCTTGTAGCCCGTCTCGGCAACTCGACGCGATCGGTGCTGCAGGAACAGCCCGACTCCTATGAGAATAGGCACGACGGCGAGCGGCAAGACGACGACAGGGCCGCCGATGAAGGCGATGAGCAGGAGGAATATGACGAGAAAGGGCAGATCGATGAGGGCGAGCAGGCTGGATGAGCTAAAGAACTCGCGAAGTTGCTCGAACTCCCGCAAATTGTTGACCAATGCTCCGGTGGATTCCGGTTTTGCATCAAGCCTCATGGAGAGCACCTTCTCCATGAGGGCGCTTGAAAGCACGATGTCGGCGTTGCGCCCGGCGACATCGACGAAATGCGTCCTCAGCGCGCTCAAAAGGTAATTGAAGAAATAGATGAGCGTGATGCCGATGGCGAGCACCCAAAGCGTCTCCACGGCGTTGTTCGGCACGACGCGGTCATAGACGTTCATCACGAAAAGAGGACTCGCCACGGCGATGAGGTTTATGACCACGCTGGCGATGGCCACATGGCGATATATCGGTGCATAATACCTGAGGACGTCCCAGAACCACCGTTTGCCCTTGCCGAGCGTCAGCTTCTCGACGCGTTCCTCGGGCGCACGGCTGACCGCCGCGAATATGGCGTAGCCGGAGTATTCCTTCTTCAGATCGTCAAGCGGTACCGTCTGGGCTGAGCTGCTCGTCTCGGGAAAAACGACCTCGGCCGTGCCGTCGTGCAGGGCCGTCAGTACACACGAGCGGCCGTGGGTGAGCAACAGTATGCAGGGAAGCACGAGCGGGGTGATGCTCTCCAGAGAAGGTCTGTACAATATGCTGCCCGTCAGCCCGGCCTTGCGGGCCGCCCTGAGACAGGCCTGCGGCGTAACCGCGCTGCCGGCGAGTCCAGCCATGAGGAACTGCGCCGAGACGGGCTTGCCCCGCAGATGCAACAATATCGACAGGCTACGCAAAAGGGGTGGCATGAAATCGACGTCGGAAGGGCGAAGACTACCCATACCCGCCGGTTGACCATCCTTCTTCAGGTTTTCCGCCCCTGCCGCAAGAGTGCCCTCCACGGCTTCAGCGGCAGTCGGGTTCTCCGCCGTCTTCACAACTGCAGCCGGTTCTTGTTTTGTGGCCATCGCATTCCCCGCCCCGCCGAAATCCTCGGCTATTGTCTCAAACCCTATGCAACACTGTCGTTACACCGATTTATCAGGCAACGGCAGTCTCACTTGAACCAGCCGGGCTCAAAGGCCTCACGCTTGTCTGCGGGATCAACTGGGGGCTTATGCGCCATGGGGCTGGTATCTATCGACATTGAGGGCAACATGTTGCCCGTCAGCGCAGAGAGTCGGTAAGCTCCGACGAGGATGTTTCCCCGAGCGTTCTCTGCCTGCGTTGAAGAATTGTAGAGCTCGCTTATTGTGTCGAGCACGTCGAGCAGGCTACGCTTGCCGATGCTGAACTGCTCAAGATATGCGGCCTTGGTGTACTTGTTATACTCCACGGCCTTGGAATAATGTCTGTACTGCTCCTGGGCGGCGACATAGTTGTTCCACGTCGTCTCTATGTCGAGCTTGAGGTCGTCCATGTAATTGTACATGACATGACGGGCCTCGCGTATGCGGGCTGAAGCGGCTTTGTACTCGGCGAGATCGGCGCCGCTGTTGAAGACGTTCCATCGAACCGTTCCAAGCACGTCGAAGCTGTATATCCACCGATCATTGCCGCCGCCGCGATTGGAATAGTCAGGCCCGGCCTCGAGATTGAAAGTGGGATAGAAGGCGGATTCCGCCTCTTCGCGTTTGGCCCTAGCCGCACGAATGTCGCTCATGTACGCTGCCAGCTTATGATTCGACTTTTCCGCCAAGGCGTACACGCTGGCGGCACTGTCGAAGACATCAGGCGGCATGGTTATCTGCTCGAACTTGCCGGGGAGAATACCCGTCAGACGATGATAGGTCGATTCCGCCACGAGCAGAGCGGCCTTGGCCTCGGAGAGGCTCGATTCCGCGCGGGCTAGGCGCGACTGCGTCTGCGTAACCTCGGCGGCTGTGTCCGCACCGAACTGGGCACGTTCCTCCGCCTGGGCTAGGATGGACTTGTGCTCGGCGACGTTCTGCTCGGCAAGCCTATACATCACGCGGCGGCGCATGAGGTCGATATGCGCGATAATGCCGTCTAGGGTTAGTGACGTCGCCGTATCGAAAACCCGCGACCGGACGGAATCAAGTGTCGACTGGGCATTACGCACGCGCGAACGCGTAGCGAAACCGTCCCAGATGGGTTGAACGAGCTTTGCGCTACCACCGACAAGCCCCCACATCTGCCTGTCCAGATTCTGCGCGCGCGTCGAGGGATCGCTTAAGACGCTGCCGCCGGCACGGCCGGTCAAATCTATGCGGGGGCCGTAGCCGGCACGGGCCCGATCCAGCTCATGCGTGACGACTTCCCGGTCCTCCAGCATGCCGCGAAGAGTGCGATGGGTGCGGAGGACGCCGTACACTGTGTCCTCGATGGTGATGACCTGACCAGTGCGGGGCGGTTCGGGGTACTTCTTCTTGCTTTTTGCTTCACCGACTGACGGAGAAAGAAGCAAACAGATAAGGAGACACACGCAACAGGAGATAAAATATCTCATCTACACGATCCTTGTGCAGGAAAAGTTAGACTTTATCTTGAATTAGTTATAAAAAATGTTTGTTTCTAGACAGTTATCTCAAGTCTGATTTTCTCTCTATCACCTGAACCGACGGATTGCAAGCAAGCCCCCTCCGAGCGGCGGCCTTCCATTGGGAATAGGCATCAAGCAGACGCTCCTTGTGGCGCAAAAGCACCTTGCGGCTATCGTAGCGCTTCAGAACGACGGCTCGGGCCGCTCTCCCAATGATCTCTGACGTTCCGGGATCGTCAAGAATGCCGAGGAAAAGGCTCAGCCATTCGTCTGCAGAATTGACAGCATAAACCATGCCATCGACGCCGGGGCTGATGACGGAGCAGGCTTCGCCCCCCGTCGGTACCAGCCCTTTCGGAACGAGCGTCAGCGCCGCACAGCTCATTGATTCGAGAATCTCTTGGGCAAGGCCCCCCCCCGCCCCCACGAAGACGTGCGCACGCACGGCGCGCAGTATGTCCCTGCAAAGCTTTCTGTCTAGGCGGCGAACCACGGCCACGCGTGCCGACACGTCGGCCGAAAGCCTCGACGTCCAATCCCGTAAATGCTCCTGGGTGCCGGCGTCACCGCAGGTCAGAATCAGACGGCAAGTCGGCCTGCGCCGCAAAAGAAGGGGGAGCGCTGTGTCTAGACAAGTCTTTGTGAAGACATCTTTATCCGTTATTCTAAAAGAAATGTCCTCCCCCTTGCGAGATGCGGGGCCCGGTGAAAAAAAAGCCGTGTCTGCGCAGAAGGGACTGTCCAGCATTCTGCCGTCGTTTGCGGGACGTGATGAAGGCAGCGCGGCCATGCCGAACGGCGCGGCGCACCAGACGTGGCTGTGGAGCATGAGCCTGCTTTGGATGAGATCGGCGGAAAAGCCTTCGGGGGTCAGGACATCCGGCGCCGCATAGTCAGCACCCGCGCAGCCAACCAGAAAGCTCTCCGGAAAAGCCTCCGGCACGAAGAAGGCGTAGCCCCTCCGCGCCGTAGCGAGCACGATATCCGGCACGAAACCCATGCTCCGCAAATCGGCGAAAGCGCCGCGGGCCTGTTTCGCCATGGCGTAATCACGATCCATAACCGGTCCCGGCCGTTCTTCGGCATTGGCTCCGCGCCGCCTGTTCACCTTAAGGACGACACGCCGAACCCCGGGTATTGAATATTCGCGCCGCCCGTAGCCGGACAAAAAAAGCACCTCGCTTTCCGCATCCTCTGCAAAAAGAGCGGCAAGAGGGCCGAACACATCGGGAAAGGCGTTGTTGATGAAAAGAATACGCATGGGATGGATTGCATCACAAAGCATCGGCCTTGTCCAGACAAATCTGGTAGTTGCATGCTTTTCGAAGTTAAGATGTTTTCATTATTCCGAATGCGCCCATGCTTGCGCCACCCGACCTCAGGGGGTACTCTGTCCGCATGGACAAATCACGCGCGACAACCGTATTTCGTCAGATCTACCGCCAGCTCGACGCCCCTCTGCAGCGCAGGTGCTGGCGCGTTCTCGCTCTTTCAGGCAGCGTCAGTCTCGTCGAACTCGCCATCACGGCGGCCCTCTCCCTGCTCGGCATAGCGCTTGCGGCGCCGCAGACGCTCGTCGAAGCGGAGGCAGTACACCGCATGATCGATTGGTGGCCTGCCCTTTCGCCAATCATCGAGGATCAGCGCACACTTCTCCTTTGGCTCATGATCACGCTGTGCCTCGCCCTTGCCCTGAAATCGCTTTCTCTTGCTTACCTCACATGGCGACAGGCGGCTTTCTCGCAAAACGTCGGGGTGTTCTTCAGCGTCCGCTACTACGGCCTGCTCTTGCGGGCTCCCTATCTGTGGCACGTTCGCCAAGACATGACCATGTTGCAGACCCGCCTCACATGGGCCCGCTTCAGCGCGGATTTTCTGCTGGCCGCCCTTCAGGCAATGGGGCAAATGCTCGTGGCCTGCGTGTTGATCGGCGTCGTCGCCGCAACCACCCCCTGGGCCGCGCTCTTCGTCTGCGTTTGTACAGGCATCAGTGCCTCCGTGACCTATATGCTCGCCCAGCGCAAAGTCCATGAACTGAACGAAGCCTCAATGGAGACCGAGGCCGGCGCGAACCGCGTCGCCTATCCATCGCTTGCCGGCATACGCGAAGTCAAGATCTATGGACAAGAGAAGGCCTTCCTCAGGCAGTTCTCGATGCAGCGTCTTGGCTTCGCCAAGGTGCAGACCATGCTGCCCGTTGTCTACCCCGCCCCGGCGTGGATACTTGACCTGACGGGCATGCTCATGCTGCTGGCGGCCCTGCTCGTCATGAGCAGCCGCGGGCTTTCCGTCGCCACCCTCACAGGACAGCTCACCCTGCTCGCAGCCGTCACATGGCGCCTTTTGCCGACGGTGAACGCCTTGGTGACAAGCCTTTTGCAAGTTCAGCAGCACATGGTCTATACCGAGGACGCCGTCCGCTCCATCAAGACACTGGAGGACGAGCTCGCCGCCTCCCCCCTCGACGCCGCCCCCGATTCCGCCGCAGCAGCTCCGAAGCCCTGCGCCCTCAACGAAACTCTTGAGCTCAGGCAGGTTGCCTTCCGTTATCCCGACACGCCCGCCTCTCGCCCGGACGCCCTGCACGACATCAATGTACGCATCCCCCGTGGCTCAATGGTGGGCTTCATAGGCTCATCCGGCGCCGGAAAAAGCACGGTCGTGGGTCTTTTGACGGGCCTCCTCGCGCCGACGGCCGGGCAGTTGCTCGTGGATGGGGCACCACTCACCCCCGAACGCCGTGCTGGCTGGCTTAGGGCGATCGGGTACGTGCCGCAGACCCCCTTTCTGCTCAATGCATCAATCGCTGCGAACGTTGCATTCTCACACTGGGGGGAGGATGCCGACCGAGGGCGCATAGCCGATTGCTGCCGCATGGCCGCCATGGACTTTCTGGCGGATCTGCCGGAGGGGCTCGACACGGTCATAGGTGAACGGGGTGTACGCCTTTCGGGCGGGCAGGTACAGCGCATCGCCATTGCGAGGGCACTCTACGAACGCCCCCAGCTCATGCTTTTCGATGAGGCCACGAGCGCCCTTGACGGAGCCTCGGAACAGGCCATACAGGACACCATCGAATCCTTGGGCGGCAGCACTACCCTCGTGCTCGTCGCCCACAGGCTCAGCACGGTGAAGCATTGCGACAGGCTTTTCTGGCTCGGCAACGGCACGTTGCTCATGCAGGGTACACCGGACGAAGTGCTCCCGCGCTACGAAGCATTCCTCGCGGAGAAGAACCGCCACTGAAATTTCAAAAAGCCCTCGGAGCGATTCCGAGGGCTTTTCCGCCATAAAGGTAAAAAGCTAATCGACGTCCCGAATCTTGGTGAAAGACAACGAATTGCCGTTCGCGAAACGCATCTTCAGCGTCCTGCGTCTCCCATCAAGCGTGAGCTCATGCACGAGCGTCTTTCCGGCATCAGAACCCGTTCGCGGCATGAAGCGCACCCGCTTTCTGTCCAGGGGGAAATACGTCCCCTCTTCTATGACCGTGCCGTCCTTCTTGAATATGTAGTTTCCCCGCATCATGAGAAAAAGGATCTGGCTGCCGTTGCTCGCCAAGGCCCAACCGCCGTCGAAACGGCTCGTCTGCCGGGCCGTCGCGCTAGGATTGGGGTCGGGCTGCTCCCAGCTGCCATTGTTCTGCGGCCCGCCAACGCGAGTCAGCTGCGTCGCCGCGAACTGCATTTCATTTCCCTGCACGGTGAAAGGAAGGCACACGGGGGAACCGCCTTCCGCCGTGCAGCACACCTGACTGCCGTTCACCGAATAGACGCCGGCTTCAGCGAGCTGTCCGTTGACGGACATCTGATAATGCCCCTGCTGAAAAACAAAGGTTACCGCATTGCCGGCGGCATTTCTGCCGTTCCACACGCCCTCTATGCCGCCCTGTCCATAGCCGGGCTGAGACCAGCCGCCATTCTGTCCGTAATTCGCACCCGACTGGAGGCCACTGCGTCTGAACTGCGTGTTCTGCAATGTCATGACGCCATCCCGCAGGGAAATGGGCAGATACTCCCGCGAGCCGTTGCCGTCGACCAGGCAAATCTGGTTTCCGGTGAGCGTATACAAAGCGGAGACGACGAGCCGCCCGTTTGAGAAGAGCTGGAACTGCCCGTTACGGAAGATAGCGGTCACGGCATCTCCCTGGGCCGTCCTCCCGCTCCATTCACCATCAAGCACGTTCTTCTGCGGCATCTGTTGCCGCCCCGATGCATTCCCTCCGAAAAGCTTAAAGAAATCAGCGTCGTCGGCGAAGCATGCTGTTGAAAAGGCAAGCACCATTGCGAGAGCTGCTCCGGGCAGAAAGCGGAAAAACTTCATGCGAATCTCCTTGTGCAGGATAGGTTGGATGAACGATGGATGAAACATAGCACGCATCCTCTTACTTCGGGAGAGGGGAAAAGCCCCCTCCGCCGAAAATATTCTCTTTTCCAGATAGCAGCCCCCTTCCCCGCAGCGCATATCCCGCCGTTGTACCCTGAGCGAAAATCGCGTATGTTTGGACGGTTCGTAAGGGGCGTTTCCTTCGGAAGTCAGGCGCCCTCAAAAGCATAAAGGAGCGATCATGCCTTCGCACAGAAAAAACTCCCTTCTCTGCCTTACCCTAGTTTTCCTCATGCTTTCCGCCTGCGCGGGCGGCAAGCATCACATATCAGCCACGCCCCCCCAGCAATCAGGCCCTATAGCCGACCTTCGCACTTTTCCTCAGGATCTGAATGTCTACGCGCGTTCCGTCGGCCAGAGCAAGCGCCTTCTTTCCGCAGACGAACAGGCGCAGTCGCAACAGCGTTTTCTCAGCAAGTTCTTCGGCCCATGGGCCATGTCGCGCAGCACGGTCCGCAAATCCGAGGTCAGCGGTATACTCCGCAAAGCCCGCGGCTACAAGCACGGCGATGTCCGCTGGACGCAAGCGGAATGGGACGCCATCGCGGCGAACGCGAACATGAAGGACTTCCCGTGTCTGGCAAGACCTGCCATAACCGTGCGCAACACGGATCTACGAGAGATCCCCACGCATGAGACCCGCTTCACCAAACCGGTTTACAATGCCCATGAATACCCCTTCGACGAATTCCAGTATTCCCTTCTGCCCATCGGCACACCTCTTTTCGTGACGCATGTGTCGAACGATCGCCGCTGGATCTTCGTCGAATGCCCCGTCGCGGCCGGTTGGGTGGACGCCAATGATGTTGCCCCGGCAGATGAATCCTTCAGGCAGCAGTGGCGCACCGGCCAGTACGCGGCCCTCGTGCGAGACAAAGTTTCCCTCGGAAACACCCATGCCGGCATAGGCACGGTGCTTCCGCTGGCCGGTTCAAGCGGTTCCTCGCTTTCCGTCCTCTGCCCCGTGGCTGGCCCGGACGGTATGGCGCGTGTTCAATCGGTGGCGCTTACGAAGGACGATGCCGCCCCCATGCCCCTGCCGCTCACGCCCGGCAACGTCGCACGGCTCGGCAACCACATCATGGGCACGCCTTACGGCTGGGGCGGGATGTTCGGCAACCGCGACTGCTCCGCGCTCACGCGCGACCTGCTGGCTCCCTTCGGTATATGGCTGCCACGCAATTCCCGCGCGCAGGCTGCAATCGGCATCGTACAGCCGCTTGACGGCATGAACGCCGAAGAAAAAGAAAGAGTCATTCTTTCACAGGGCACCCCATTTCTCAGCCTCCTCGGCATACGCGGTCACATCATGCTCTATATCGGCAAGTACAAGGGGCGCGCGGCGATCTTCCACGACCTGTGGGGGGTGCGGGTGATAGACGGCGCAAATGACAACGCCCGCTGCGTCGTGGGCAAGGCTGTCGTCACGTCGATAACGCCCGGCATTGAGCTGCCGAATCTGTACAGGACGAAGACCTTCGTTGACCACCTACGAACCCTTTCGACGCCACGGCCGTGAGCGAAACGGCTCTCACCGTAGGCGAAGCGGCCCGCGGGAAACGGCTTGACCGTTTCTTGGCTGGAGAAATGCCAAATTTCTCTCGCGCAGCCCTGCAAAGGGCTGTCGCAGAAGGGCGATGCGCTGTTGACGGCTGCATCGTCACAAAGCCGGACAGACGCTTGAAGACGGGCCAATGCGTTCGCCTCAGCCTGCCCGAACGGGGAAGCGCCCTGCAGCCCGAAGAAGGGAATATCGACATCCTCTGGAAGGACGACAATCTGATTGTCTGCAACAAACCTGCCGGCCTGACCGTGCATCCCTGCCCCTCATGCCCGGAGAACACGCTCGTGCAGCGTCTGATCTCCCGCTTTCCCCAGATCGGCCGCATGGATGGCTTGCGCCCCGGCGTCGTGCACAGGCTGGACAAGGACACGAGCGGGATACTCCTCCTAGCCCTCACCGAACCAGTACGGCTAGCATTGAGCGAGGCTTTCGCGCGGCGCACGGTGCACAAGGAATACCTCGCCCTCGTCCATGGGGAGGCCTCCGAAACGGGCGAGTGCCGAGAGCCCATAGGCCGTCATCCAGAAATCAAGGTCAAAATGGCCGTCGTGCCGGAAAAATGCGGCGGCAAGCCGGCGCATACGCAATGGCAGCGCCTTTGGCTCGCCCCCGACAAAAACACCTCTCTGCTCGCCGTGCGCATCCATTCGGGCCGCACCCATCAGATACGCGTGCATCTCTCCTATCTGGGCCATCCACTTCTTGGCGACAAGACCTATGCGCCCCAAGCCGTCCGCAACCTGGCCACGAGACAGATGCTCCATGCTCATCGCATCGCCTTTGTGCACCCCACGACGGGCGAGCGTCTGGCTTTTTCCTGCCCGCCACCGACGGACATGCTGGCGGCGGCCATGCGCGCCGGCTGCTGCATGTGCCGCCTTGTCCTCACCGGATGCCCCGGATGCGGCAAGTCGACCGTCGCGGCAATACTAGCAAGGCGGGGGCTGCCCGTCTTCAGCGCTGACAAGGAGGTACAGCGCCTCTATGCGGCGAAAGGCCCCCTCGTCCAATGGGCCGTCGTTCGCTTCGGCGACATTGTGCTCGCAAGGGACGGCAGCATCGACAAAGAAGCCCTCTTCGCCGCCATGCAGACAGACGCGCTTCTCAAGGCTGACCTTGAAGAGACCGTCCATGCTCTCGTGCATGACGCATTGGAGAATTTTTGGAAAGCGCATGAAGAGGCAGGCGCGGCCATCGCCTGCGCCGAAGTGCCGCTCTGGTTCGAATGCGGCTGGCACAGACAAAAGGCTCATAATACGATGACGGCCGTCGTGTCATGCCCTGCTGCCAAGCGAAGATCCCGCCTTGAAAACAGCCGTGGATGGCACCCGGAAAAAATCGCCGTCATCGAGAGCTGGCAATGGCCCGAGGAAAAGAAAAGCACAGCCGCCGATCTCATCATCGACAACGGTGCCTCCCTTGAGCAGCTTGAACGGGAAACAGAACTCGCCCTCACGCGCCTCGACGCCCGTCTGCACGAGGAGGAAACATCCCGCAGGCGCGAGCTCAAACGCTGCATGGGAATGGACTGAACAGCCCCTTTTCTCAGATTACGTCAAGCATGCCGTACAGCTTGCCGGGCTTGCGGCCTGCCATCCATGCCGCAGCGCGCAGAGCCCCGCGCGCGAAATTCTCGCGCGAATGGGCCTGATGGCTAACCTCTATCCGTTCACCGGGACCGAGCAGGTAGACAGTGTGCACCCCCACCACATCACCGCCGCGGATGGCCTGTATGCCGATCTGCTCATGCGGACGCTCACCGATAATCCCATCACGGCCAGAACAGCGCACAGCATCGGCATCCCACCCGCGGGCTTCCGCGAGGCATTTGCCAAGGGTCAAAGCCGTTCCGCTGGGGGCGTCTTTCTTGTGTTTGTGGTGGATCTCGACCATCTCCATGTCGTAATCTGGGCCAAGGGCCTTGGCAAGTTCGGGCAATATGCGGCGAAGCACGCTTATGCCAATACTCATGTTGGTCGACCAGAACAGCGGCGATTTTTTGGCAAGTTCGGCCAGTTCATTCTTCTGCTCCGCATCAAAGCCGGTCGTGCCGATGAAGAGAGGGCGGCCAGCTACCGCGGCTGCGCGAGCGCTCTGCAAGCTCGCGGCCGGGGCCGTGAAATCTATGAAGACGCTTTCCGCGGGAACCTTCGGCAAGATCTCGTCGATGGAGGTGCTGACGGGGCAGACATCGAAACGAGCCTTCAGTTCCTCCCGTGCACTCTCCCGATCAATGACGCCCGTGAGGGCGAAATCCTCGTCTTCCTGCGCGAGAGAAGTGATCATCCTGCCCATTCGTCCGTTCGCGCCGATCATGACGACAGAGGTTACGCTCATAGCATGCTCCCATACGTTAAAGAGTTACGCCGCACTCTTCGAGCAGGCGCAGAAAAGCCGCTTCATCCAGCACCGTAACGCCGAGGGACTGCGCCTTGGCAAGCTTACTGCCGGGCTTGTCACCGACCACGAGATAATCAAGTTTCTTGCTGACTCCCCCCACGGGCAATGCCCCTGCCCTCTCGGCAAGACGCTGTGCCTTGCCGCGCGGCATGGTGAGCGTGCCCGTGAAGAGAATTGTTTTGTCGCTTAGAGGAGATGTCGCAACATTTCCCGAGGCGCGGGGCGCGTCTTCATCTTCTCCCAAAACGGCTTCGCCAGCCTCGTTTCCGGCATCCGTCCCGTTTTTTTCTTGCCCGCCATGCGGCCACAGGCCGAGCGTCCGAAAACGTTCCATCAGGGCGAGGTTGGCTGGTGTGGCGAAGAAATCCCGAATGGAGGCCGCGACCTCTGGTCCCACGTCGGGCAGGGCCTGAAGCTCTTCCGCCCCCGCCGCCGCCAAGGCATCCAAATCGGCAAAGGACCTTGCCAATAGTCGCGCCGTCTGCTCCCCAACATGCCGTATGCCGAGGGCGCTGACGAGCCTGGCGAGAGTCGCGCCATCGCGGGCCTCTTCCATGGCGTCAACGAATTTTCCGGCAAGGATCTCGCCCATACGCTCGAACTGCAGCAAATCCTCAACGCGCAGGCAAAAAAGATCGGCAGGCGACAGCACCCGCCCGCTCTCGACAAGCTGAGCTATCCACTTCTTGCCGATGCCCTGCACATCCAAGCCCGCCTGAGAAACAAAGTGGATGATGGCACGCAGACGCACGGCGGGGCAGGCGAGATTGTCGCAACGCCATGCGGACTGTCCGGGTTCACGGTGCACGGGTTCCCCGCAGGCGGGGCAGTCATGGGGAAAGACAAAGGGTTCGGACTCGGGCGGACGCTTCCCAAGCACAGGTCCGACGATTTCGGGGATGACATCGCCCGCCCGCTGAATGATGACTGTATCTCCCACACGCACGTCGCGAGCGGCAATCTCATCTTCGTTGTGCAGAGTCGCGCGGGAGACAACGACCCCGCCAACGGGCACCGGTTCCAGCACGGCCACAGGGGTGAGGACCCCCGTCCGGCCGACCTGCACCTCAATGGCGCGAAGAATCGTCTCTACCTGCTGCGCGGGAAACTTGAAGGCGATGGCGAAACGTGGGGCCCGGGCGGTGAAGCCCAAGACGGCCTGAGCCTCGAGATCGTCATGCTTCGCCACGGCGCCGTCTATCTCCATAGGGTATTCTGCACGATGAGCGCGCACGCCTTCTGCATAGGCCTCGACCTCGGCGGCGGAACGACAGAGAGTCCCCCCGGGTGGGGTCTGAAATCCCCATTCGGCAAAGCGCTCCATAAGAGAATGCTGTGTCTTGCACTCAAACGCAGGAGGCCAGCGCACCTCACCCGCGCTGTAGGCGAGGAAATGCAGACGGCGTGAACGCGAGATGGATATGTCCAGCTGGCGCAACGAACCTGCAGCAGCATTGCGCGGATTGGCGAAAACCTTCTGCCCGAGTGAGACTTGTCTGGAGTTCAATTCAGCAAAATCGGCTTTCAGCATGACGACCTCTCCGCGCACTTCGATGAGCTCTGGGAAAGGGCCATCGCCGCAGAAACGCAAAGGCACGGTGCGAATAGTGCGGACAGCCTCGGTTACGACCTCACCGGTCACGCCATCCCCGCGCGTCAGAGCCTCTGTCAAGACGCCCTTCTCGTAGACGAGCTCGCAGGCGAGCCCGTCCAGCTTCGGATCGCACCAGAAAGCCTGCTGCATGGGGCCGTTGACGGGTTCGTCCCACGCGCGTCGCATCCGTGCGATGAAATCACGCCATTCTTCGACGGAAAACACGTTGTCCAGCCCGTACATCCGCCGTCTGTGATCCTTCTTCTCAAGGCCGGTGAGGAGCTGCCCGCCAACGCGCAGGGTCGGCGAATGGGAGGTGCGCAATTCTGGCCATTTCGTCTCCAACGCAACGAGTTCGCGAAAAAGTGCGTCGTACTCCTCATCACTTATCTCAGGGGCATCCAGCGTATGGTACAGATAGTTGTGACGCGTAAGTTCCCTGTCTAGGAAGCGGGCACGCTCACGCTCTGCGGCAGTGGGACCGGAAACACCAGCGATATCCACTTGGAAAGAGTTCTGCACGGCTTTCATGGTCGCTCTATGGGAAAAAGGACTATGAAGAGAGGGACATCGTACGATGTCTCCCTCTTCCCATCCGAAAAAAGCCTCCGTCCCTCTCTACTTCATGGCCTCAAGTATCTTCTGAGCCGAAACATCGGTCAGCACCTTGCCGTCCACGATGACGGCGGGCAGCTGCTTCACCCCGAAGTACCGGCACAACTGCACCGTCTGGTACATGTTGACGTTGCCCGCCTCGTAGCAATAGCGTGAAAGGGCGAGCTCGTTCTCCGTCACGGGCGGCGTGACCTGCGTCATATAGGAATAGATCATGGGGTAGTCGCTGCTCGTGGCCGTGGCGTCGTACTCGTTGTCAAAGCGCTTTGTAACGCCATGGCTCCTCTGCTGGGCCTTGATGGCGTTCCAGCGGGCGAGGGAATGCCCTATCCAGCGCATAGCCTGGCCTGGCCGCGAATACGAAAGCCACACGCCGAAGCCCAGAAGGTCGGTGCCGTAGGTCTCGCTACTATTGCCGAAAAGCACGATCTTGCCGTTCGCGGCCGGGATGGAGCGCGAGGCTTCGGCCACGGTGTTCCAAACCTTTTCACTTCTGGGATTGGCGTAGTCGAGCAAAACGAGGACCTCGTGCGGGGCAGTGCGGCCGCCGTGCACCACGGGGTACATTTCCTCCCGCCAATGCTTGCGATAGGCGGCCTCCCCCTCCAGGCTCTGTGCCCTGCCGCCGAGCGAGCTCAGCATCTTCGAGCCCTCGGCCGAAAGCTTGCGGGTATTCGGGAGCTTGTTGCGCATATAAGGGTTGAAGGCGTTCGCTCCGGACGCGGAGGGCGCATCACTTGACACGACGGGGGAGGGCAGCCCCCCCTGTGACACACCGCTCGACTGAGCGGCGCCGCAACCGGTTAGCAGAAAGGCGAGACAGGCCCCGTAAATCCATGAATTTCGCATAGCATTCCCCTTTATGTTTTTGGTGTGAAGTTGCCTAAGAATCTTGCTCGGCTGCAGCCCCCTGCTCCGCGGAAATCGCACTCGCCGCAAGGGCAAGGTGCTCCAGCCATATTTCGGCTATGCCGTCATATTCCGCCGTACCCTTGAGTACGGGTTGGCACTCGTGCCCCTCCCCCTCAATGCGCGAAAGCCAAGACGTCGGGGAGCGCCCCGCCATGTCGGCGAGCGCATGGCGGCCGATGGTCGAGAGCAAAGGCAAAAGCCAGACACGCTTCGAGCGCAAAGCGGGCAATATGTCCGCAAGCTGCGTCGCGCCGTTCATGGTGCCAACAAATACGCGATTATCCCGCCCGTGCACGGCGCGGGCGAGGTCATCATAGCGGCCGCAGGCGGCATGTTTCGCCCCGTGGCCCATAAAGACGACGTCCTCATTCCCCTGTCTCTCGGCAGGCAGACCGGCGAGGAGCGCCGATGCTGCACGGGCAACATCGCCCGCATCGGAAAGCAGGGGTGCACCAATACTGACCGGGACGCGCATCTCCCGCCCGACGGAGAGCACGGCATCGCGCACCTCTCCATGCTCGCGCCCCGGTATGGTCTGCAGAGGCTGTACAGCGACGGCCTCGAACTTTTCAAAGCAGAGGCGCCGCAAGGCCTTGAAAACAGAATCGCTCTTCTGGCGCGCGCGGGCCAGGCGTTCGCGCAGAAGCAGCGAGGAATACGCCCAGCGCACGACGAGGCCGGGAAAACGCTCCCGCACTCGGCCTTCAAAACGCCCAAGGGCTCTTCGGCTCTGCAGACCGCCTGCGCCGTAGGCCACCAGAAGAATCGCTTTCCGCATGCGTTTTCTCTACAGCACTTGGCCCGCAGTGGCAAGTTAAGCGGCATATTGACCGCATGGAGCGGACGATATACAGTCCACACAAGCCACTTGGGTGCATTTTCACCTGGCGGCACATCCACGCAAAAACAGGGAGCCCGGATTTATGGCGAAAGCCCTGATACTCGGCGGCGCGACCGGCCTGCTCGGCCAGGCACTCACCGCCAACCTGCATAACAACGGCTGGCAGACGGAAACGCTCGGCCGCTGCGACGGCGACCTGCTCGACATGGACTTTCTCAAGGCGCGCCTGGACGCTGCCAAAGCCGATGTCGTCTTCAACACCGTCGCTTGGACGCAGGTGGACGATGCCGAAGACCATCCGGACGACGCCATGCTCGTCAATCGCACTCTGCCCGACGCGCTGGCGCGCTCGCTCAAGCAGATCGGGGCGGGGCATCTCGTGCAGTTCAGCACGGATTTCGTCTTCTCCGGCCCGCATGATGCTCCTTGGACGGAAGAGGACGCCCCCAACCCAACGAGCGTCTATGGCATAACCAAGCTCGCGGGTGAGCAGGCGGTGCAGGATGTTCTACCTGAGCGCAGCGCCATAATACGCTCGGCATGGCTTTTCGGGCCAGGCCGCAAAAACTTCGTCACCACGATACTCGCCGCCTGCAAGCGCCGTGACACAGTGACCGTGGTGCATGACCAGTTCGGTTGCCCGACCTACACATATGACTTGGCTGCTTGGAGCAGAAAACTCGCCGAAAAACGCAAAACAGGCATCTGGCACGCCGTGAACGGCGGCAGAGCAACGTGGTGCGACCTTGCCGCCGAGGCCATCGCGCTCACGTCCGGCCCCTGCCGCCTAGAACCCATCACGAGCGACATGTGGCCGCAAAAGGCAAAGCGGCCCATCAATTCCGTGCTGGCGACCGCCAAGCTTGCACATTTTTTGGGAACTCCCCCGAGGCCCTGGCCGCAGGCCCTTCGTGATTATCTTTTCAGTCACTCGGAGGAACTGCCCGGAAAATGACCGCCCTGACGAAGACTCTTTTTTTACTTCTCACGCTCAGCCTGTGCCTCTGCCTTCCGCCGTTCATGGCACCGCAGCCCGTTTGCGCCCGACCGAAAAACATGAACGAGCTTGCCGCCATTGCCGACAAGCTCATCGAGACGAAGGTGGCCTACGGGGCCATAGCCTCGCTCTACAGGCCCCGCTACGACACAGTATCGGAGGCGGCCCTGAGCAAGAGCGCTGACGAACCCGTCTTTATCGTGATGTTGCCCGACGGCCCCCGCATCTATCCGCAAACCATCATGGCATGGCACCAGGTCGTGAACGAAATCGTGAACGACAACGCCTACGCCATAACCTACTGCCCGATGACGGGCACACTCATGGCCTATGACGCCTCCATGAAGGGGCTGAACCTCATCTTCGACCTCGAAGGACGCCTCTACGACGGCAACAGCGTCCTCATCGACCGCAACTCCGGCAGCCTCTGGCTTCAGGAGACGGGCATGGCATTCGACGGGCCGCTCATCGGCCGCGGATTGCCGATGCTGCCCGTCTTCTGGACGACATGGGGCGCCGCATCCCGCACATTCCCAAAGGCCAAGGTGCTCGCAGCCCCGCCCGGCCGCAAGGCCTACGGGCGTGACCCCTACGGCAGCTACCTGCGCAGTGGCACGTACTATGACAACGATATTCTCATCTATCCCCTGAAGCATGCGGACAAACGTTTCCACAAAAAAACCCCCATGCTCTGCCTTGAGATGGGGGGCATGCTGCTCGCCATCGACATCAGGCACGTCAAGCGCAAGGGAGCTGTCAATTTCTTCCTAGGTCCGCACGCTCTCATCGCCGTGCACGACCCAAAGCTCGACGTCGTGCGCGTCTTTGACAGAAAGCTATGGGCAGAGCCCTTCCTTTTCGTCCGCCGTCAGGGGCGACTCATCGACCTGCAAACGAAGAGCGTCTGGGATCCGGCAAGCGGCATGGCGACGGCCGGCAACATGAAGGGCGCGAAAATGAAACAGTTCTTCGGCTGCTATTCCATGTGGATGGCATGGTACAGCATGAATCCCGAAACCTTCGTCATTCCGGGCCCGGGCGAGGTGCCCGAGAAATACCTCACGGACACCCCTCCGGCTAACCCCGCGAAATAGAACTAGGCGAACTTTTCGAGTTCTGCGAGGAGAAGGGCACGGGCCTCGCCGTAGTTTTTATCGTCGGGCAGACCTTTCAGCAGGTGCAGCCCATGGCCGTCGGCCACGAACTGACGTCGACTCTCGACGAAATGCATGTCGAAGAACCAGGTGCCGAGCAGCACGCGGAAGTCATTGACGCAGGTCAGGTCGGCATAGGCGGCGATGCGCCTTTCAAGGGCCGCCGCGATGACCTTGCCCCCGCAACGGCCCGGCGTGTCCGGCAGCTTGAGTACCACGGTAGGGCTGTATGGCCCGGGCTTGCTCAAGTGCTCGTCGAGGACCCGCAAGATGTCGAGCTTGTCGGCGTCACGCACGACATGGACTGCGAATGCCGTATCATCGGGTACCCCCTTGGGCAAGGCAAAGGTGTTGTGCAGAGCGACTGCCGCAAGCACCACGTGAGCCAGTTTGCGTGGTTCTCCATTGAGCCGCTTCTCCTCTTTCAAAATGCGCATGCCGTAGCGGCCATGATTCAGAGATTCCCTGTCTCTGAAGGTATGATACTGAAGGTACTGCTCGAAGCGCGCGACATCGTGGTAGAGTGCCGCGAGCAGCGTTGCGCGAGCGAGCCAGGGTTGCGGGCGCTCGCTTTCGACCATGCGACGGGCGTTTGCGAGCACCTTGAAGGTATGCTGCCGCTTCAGCTCCATAGGGCTGCAGTCGTTCTCTTCCTTCTCCATCTCTTGATCAACATAGGAGAGGAACCATTCCTCATGTTCCGTGATGTCAATGTCCATTCTTCAGCCTCATTCGCATAGTCGCGACGCCCCGCTCTCTGCTTTGTGTAATTGATGCAAAGGCCGCCGTTTGGAAAACGTGAAAGGCGGCCGTGCAGCCGCCTTCTTGCGTTATAGAGAATTGCCAAGGGGCATCAATGGCAGCCGCCGCCGCAGGAACTGCAACCCCCGTCACCCTCGGGGGAACTCAAGGGAATCACGGGGTCCACAGAGAAGCCCATGTACGACAGGTCAATTTTGACGCCGCCTATCTTGGCGAGCAGTGATTCCTCCACGCAGAACGAAAAGCCGCCCTGCTCTTCCACACGATCCCCATCCCGCGGCTCATCCAGAGCCAGCATAAGACGAGGGCCGCTTCAGCCGTTGACGGAATAGATCCGGATGGTTTCCTTCTTCTTGTTTGCAAAGAACGCTTCAAGTTCCTTGCGGGCGGTTTCAGACAGTTCGAGCATTGTTCCTCCGAAATGTTGGATTGCTTTGCATGCCGAGTAAATATAATCAGATGTGCGCTTGTCAATGGGAGGGTAGGAATCTACTCTCGCGCGCATACGCATATCCTCTCCAAAAGCGAATGTTATGCCAAGTGATTGATGCGACCTTTCGC
This sequence comes from Desulfovibrio sp., assembly GCA_024692205.1. GTDB lineage: Bacteria > Desulfobacterota > Desulfovibrionia > Desulfovibrionales > Desulfovibrionaceae > Desulfovibrio. The sequence goes on from JAILMX010000152.1 coordinate 22,082, forward strand.
CTCTGACCGGCGTGTTTCTTGACATCTGAGGCGGCAAGGGCAATGATAACTTTTTCTAAAAAACGGAGATGCCCATGCCCTTACGGATAATGGATGCGGAGGCACTTGCGCTTGCGCTCGACCGTCTCGCCATGCAGGTTCTTGAAAAGCACTCGGCCGACGACGCCCTCATGCTCGTCGGCATAGAAAGACGCGGAGCAGACCTGGCACGACGCCTCGTGAAGCTTCTTGAACAGAAGTCCGGGCGCCCCGTTCCGATCGGCACGCTCGACATCAACCTCTACCGTGACGATTGGACGAGCCTCGTCGGAATGCCCGTCATTGGACAGTCGGACATACCCGGCAGTGTCGATGAGAAAAACATCGTACTCATAGACGATGTGCTTTTCAGCGGCCGCACAGTGCGCGCGGCCCTGAACGCACTACTCGACTACGGCAGGCCGCACAAGGTGGAACTGCTTGTTCTGATCGACCGCGGCCACCGGGAGCTGCCCATACAGGCGGACTTCGTCGGTAAAGAGATCGAGACGCGCCGAGACGAACATATCGATGTCAGCCTCGCCGAAAGGGACGGAGAAGACGCCGTCGACCTTTCCACCCGCTGAAGACGGAGATTTCATGAAACTGCTTGAAAGGATAAGCGACTTTGCAGCGCGGTACATGGCCTGCATCGTCGTCTTCTTCTCGGCGTTAGCCCTTTTTTTTCCCTCGGGCTTTCTCTGGATAAAGCCCTCGTGCTTCACGACGCTCCTCATGACGGTCATGTTCGGCATGGGGCTCACGCTCACGCCGGGCGACTTTGCCCTGCTTCTGCGCCACCCGCGCGACATCTTCATAGGGTGCCTCGCTCAGTATACCATCATGCCGCTGCTCGCATTTGCCATCGCACGGGCGTTCGACCTGGACGATGCACTGACCGTCGGCGTCATCCTCGTGGGCACGTGTCCGGGAGGCACGGCCTCAAACGTCATTACCTACCTTAGCAGGGGCAACGTGGCCCTCTCCGTAGGCATGACGTGCGCCTCCACCCTGCTCGCTCCTGTCCTCACGCCGCTGCTCACATGGATATTTCTGCACGAAACCATCAAAATAGACATTCTCTCGATGTTTCTCTCCATCCTGCAGATCGTCATACTCCCCATCGTCTCGGGATTTCTCATCAACCACTGGTTCGGCGGTTTCTCGAAACGTGCGGTCAGGGTACTTCCCCTCGTTTCCGTCACGGCAATAGTGGCGATCATAGCCGCCATCGTCGCGATAAACGCTGACCGCCTCATGAGCACGGGCCTTCTCGTGCTCGCCGTCGTCTTTCTGCACAACGGCTGCGGCTTTGCGCTCGGCTACCTTCTTGCGGTGTGGCTCAAAATGCCACTCTCAAAAAAGAAGGCCGTCGCTATCGAGGTCGGCATGCAGAACTCCGGCCTTGCCGTCACCCTGGCGCACACCAGCTTCAATGCGCTCGCCATGGCGACCGTGCCCGGGGCCATATTCAGCATCTGGCACAACATATCGGGTTCCATGCTCGCGAACTGGTTCGCCCGCCAAAAGGACGACTGAACCGTCATCCCTTCGGCTGTCTAGTTCAAAGCGGCTGAATGTCCTATCCGCCTGTGTCGTTAGCTCAGCCCCGCCTTCTTGCGGACATAATCGCGTATGCTATCCATCTCGGCGCAGAGATCCGCATAATTGAATCGCGTGAACCGCCCCCTATCATAGAGTATTTCGCCGTTCACCATTGTCATGACTGTTTCGTGGCCGGTAGCTGCATAGACGGCATGAGAGACCGGATTGTACATCGGCCGCATATTCGGTGCATTGAGGTCGAGGGCGATGATATCCGCGGGCGCGCCTTCAATGATCCTGCCCGCGTCGGCCATGCCGAGGGCATTGGCCCCTGCAAGGGTCGCCATGTCGAGCACCTTCTGTGCCGGGGTCACCGTAGGTCTGCCATTCGTCTTGTGCAGAAGGGCGGCGCGGCCCATTTCAGCGAACATGTTCAGCTGATTGTTGCTTGCTGGGCCGTCCGTGCCGAGGGCGACGGCAACGCCCCGGTCAAGCATCGCGGGCACGGGCGCCGAGCCCGATCCCAGTTTCATGTTTGAGGAGGGATTGTGCGCGACGGTGGCGAGCGGGTGGCGGGCAAGCACTTCCAGTTCATCGTCGGTCACATCCACGACATGGGCAAGAGTGCAGGGCACATCCAGCAGGCCAAGGCGTTCGCAACGCTCGACGGGCCTTTCATTGTACGACGCGAGGCAACGCTGTGTTTCGTCGCGAGTTTCGGCAAGGTGTATGTGTAGGCGCAGCCCCTCTTTTTCAGAAAGGTCACGGCAGGCGCGCAGTATTTCCTCGTCAGTCGTGTAAACGCTGTGCGGGCAGACGGAAACCGCGAGCCTCTCATCGCGTGAGAGTACGCGGGCGCGTTCCCGCGTCAGGTCAAGCGCTTGCCGCCAATCTTTGCAGGAGGCCGAGGGAAAAAGAAAGACCCCCTCGCCTGCGAGGCAACGTATGCCCGCCGTGCGGGCGGCATCAAGAACGTCCCCCTCGAACAGGTACATATCTTGACAGGCTGTCGTGCCAGTGCAGAGCATTTCAGCGAAGCCCAGAAGAGATGAGGCGCGGACGATATCTGCGGTGAGGCTCGCCTCGAGGGGAAAGATCTTTTGTTCAAGCCATTCCAAAAGAGGCAGGTCATCTGCCACTCCCCTGAGGAAGGTCATTGCGGCATGCGTATGGGCGTTCACAAGCCCCGGCAGGAGCATGGCATCGCCCAGATCCCGCACGGCATCGGCGTCATAGGGCATTGCATCACTGGGGCCGACACCTACTATCCGGCCGTGATCGACGGCTACGGCCGCGTTTTCAAGAACGGTGCGTGTAGCATCCTGCGTGAGTACGTAACGGGCTCGGAGAAGTATTTCACAGTTTTTCATAGGCTCCATTCAACCAGCACATTGTTTTTATTTAATAAATTAATACAGTTAGTTTGTTTATATCAAAAAGAGCGATGCGTTCACCGTTGCCACTACGTGCCATAGGTGATCACAGCGACACACCAGAATGAAAGGAGACAATCCATGGAAACAATACTGCCTTGGACGGGACATTGACAAGAACCTTTTTCAGGTTTCCTTAGCGGATCAACGAGGACAAAAGCCTAAAAACAGGAAAGGCGATGGTCAACGGTTCTCCCCGCCTCAAACCCATCCTCTTGTGAAACAGGGCACAAGAGATACTCTCCACGCAAAAAACGGAACAGAGGTGACAGGCAGACTTTTCTGCATTATGCTCAGGGCAGTCAGGAGTACAACGTAGGCTTTGCTGAAACAAAAAAGCTTCAGGACCGGCATCATGCAAAAAAACACCGAGGCCATAAAAGAGGGAATAATTCAACTGCTCGCAAGGGCCACCCCGGAGAATCGCAAGGTCGTCATCGACCTCATCCCCGCCGCCAAGGCGGCACTTGATTCCGGCTATGTCCCGCATGTCCGCAAGGTACCTCTTCACAGCTGGCGATGCCTGCTCACACTCCTTGCGAACATCACAGCCATGCAGACCGATGCCGACGTCTTTTTGCGAATGAGCAACGAGCTCATCGCCATCGCCGACAGATTGGTGCCGCCGGCTGAGGCCCTCAGGCAAAGCGCCGAGATACTGATACACACATTCCACGCCGACCTGTACGTCTGCCGCATGCGTGACAAAAAAGGCAACTGGCACGTCACCTCATCATCCAGCATCGACGGAAGCGCGATCCCCATGGTCACACCAAACATAGAAGAAAGCCTTTTGCGCCACCCCGTCATGAGGGCAGTCAATTCGCGGCACAATCTTTATATCGTCTCGAACGACCTGCACGGCATTGAGCGCGGCGGGGAATCCTTTGACTGCACCAACTACCGCGCGGGCTACCGTTCACGGCTCTGTTTCGTCCTGCGCGAGCATTACGATGAAAAACCCTTCGGCCTCGTCATGCTCTACACGCGCAACGAATACGGCTTCGAGCAGTTCGACGAAAAGTACCTCGTTCGCTGCTCAAGGCTCATCAACCTCGCTGTCGGCAGGCGTGTCGCCTTGGCCAGAGACACCCTTGAAAAGGCCGCCGGCGCCATGGCGCACTACGGCAACAATGCTCTCAACACCATGCGCATACAGGCAGAGTACTGCGGAGAACTTGTTGAAAGCATTGACGAGAACAGAACGAAGGCCATGCGGCTTTGCAGTCAGCTCATCTACGCGCTGGAAAACGAACCGAGCACAGCAAGGCTTGCTGAAGAGATTCAGGATACTCTAGAGATGACGGATCTTACCGAGCTGGCAGGGCACCTAGGCGGCGTTCTGAACGGCACGAAAAGGATGACCCGCATCATAAAATCACTGCAAAAAAGCGCCGACCGCCCGCGATTGCTCAAGTATGTGCGCGGCATCGATGTTCTCAAGCTTGAAGACGACCCCGCCGATGACGAACAGGGGAGTGAGCGCTGAGTTCCCCATGCGACAGAATGCGTCTCTCTCTTGTCGCACGCCCCTACTCCGCTTCTTCAGCGTAGAATCTCGCAAGGGCCAGCTGGCTTTGCCTGTCGGGGGCAACACCGTCCAGTTTTGCGTAGAGGGCCGCAGAAAGGATTATCCCATAGATTGGCCCGCACGGGATTCCCATCTCTTTCAAATCCTCACCGCAGATATCAGCTCTTTCATTGCGCCAATCCGTTATGTATTTTGATATGTAGCGAATTATCTCATCTTCCTTAAAAGTCGCCATCATATACAGTAAAGAGTCGATCTCTACATTTTTCAACATCTTATAGAAATCACTTATGCTTTTCTTCTTTTTATCTCTTTTTTTATACCACGTTGTTATATTATTTTTTAAAACGAGCATGCTTTCATATTGGTGCATTATCTGATTGCATGATTTTTCCGTCAGTAAAAATCTGCTGTAATTTCTCTTTATATTAACATGATTCAGATCATTATTCAATGCAAAGAAATATATAACCCATGCGTGCGCTTTCTCATTTAAATATAATATATTATACCAACTCAAATACTTCTTGATTCGAAAAAGAATATCTTTCTTGTATTGTGTTAATGTCGTGCCTGCAAAAAGCGCTTTCAGTATACCAAGCTCATTTAGACGTAGGAAACATGCTGGCGGATCCGCCTCTTCACAAATCTGGTAAAACTCATGAAAAAGCCTTTTATCGTGCAATTTATCAAGCAATTTCAATGAGACGGCGTTTTTTATAAGCTTCTCCGTCATAGGACCGATACGAAAAGAATATCGCATCTCAAAACGAACGGCCCTGAGGCAACGCGTAGGATCTTCAACGAAGCTCAACGTATGCAAGACCCTGACGGCCTTCTTCTTGATGTCCCGTTGCCCTCCGAAAAAATCCACTATTATATCATCGGGTTTGTCCAGCCGCAATGCCAAGGCGTTGATCGTGAAGTCACGCCGCTCCATGTCCATCTTGAGAGAGGCTTTTTCAACGGACGGCAGGGCTGCGGGATAATCGTAATATTCCAAACGCGCTGTGGCGATATCCACGCGCATTTCCTCTCCGCTCTCGTTCATAAATATCACGACAGAGGTAAGGAATTTCTTATGCTCCCGAACCCGCCCATGCAGTTTTTTCGCCAGACGGCGCGCCAAGGCTATGCCGTTACCTTCAACTACCAAATCTATGTCATGGTTGGGCACCCGAAGAAGCAGGTCGCGTACGAACCCGCCGACCGCATAGACAGGCATCCCAAGCTCCCTGCCGCTCAGGCCTGCGGCCTCCAGGATGTTCTGGAGGGTTTTCGGCAGGCCGTCCCGCATCAGCTTGGCAATACTCGGCCCCTTTGTTTCGCTTTTCGTCAAAAGCGTTGGCAGGTTCTCGGAAAAGATATTGATAAGATCCGTCTTGGTGATGACGCCGATGGTCATCTCTCCCTCGACGATCGGTGCGAGCCGCTGCCGTCCCTGAATGATGACGCTGGAAATCTCAGCGAGGGTGGCGTCAGGGGAAAGCGTTGTAACATTCCGCGACATATAATCCGAAACAGGGGACGCCCCAAGCCCGTGGGCTGTCGCACGGGATGCGGTCTGTGCATCCAGCAGGCCCCGGCAGACAGAAGTCTGCGCATCGAACACCGGGACGCTTTTGAGGCCGAAATGAAGCATCATCTCGTCTGCCTCGGATATTCTCGTGTCGGCGTTCACGCTGATGACAGGCGAGGACATGTAATCCCTTGCCCGCTTTTCAGCGCGGACCCGCGCATTCAGCACCCGCAGTATCTCGTCTCGGACCTCGGCTATTGTCTTCCGGCGGATTGAGGCCGAAGCCGCATAGGTATGCCCACCGCCGCCCAGGCTGGCGCAGATGGCACCGACGTTCACACTCTCCGTTCGACTCCGGGCGACAAGCTGTATGCTTTCCTGCATGCGCGCCACCGCAAACAGCACGTCATACTTTTCTATGTCCATAACCCGCTGCACGAGAGTTGCCAGATCACGCATGTACGTATCGAGCGTCACTTCCGTGATCACGATCTGCTGCGAACCCACCTGATATGTCCGGGCCGATTCAAGCAGTTCGTTCAAAACGCTTATCTGGCTACCGGTCACATCCTTGCTCATGCATTCCATTATCTTCGCGATGTCCATGCCCCGGCTTAGGAGAAAGGCGGCTGCGAAGAAATCCTCCGGCATCGTCGAAGAATAACTGAATCCCCCGGTGTCGCCATAAATCCCCAGGCCCAAAAGAGTCGCCTCTTCCTCCGTGACGGAAAGCCCCTGACTCTTTATGGCATCCGTCAAAAGGCTCGTAACCGCCCCGGTGAATGCCAGATGCAGTTCTGGCGCCGCGATGTCATCGTCTGAATCGGGGTGATGATCCCATATTTCCAAGGCGATGTCCTTTCTGTCCAACAGGGGGGACACATGCTTCAAACGCCCGCGCTGACGCGTATCGACGAGAATCAGCCTTCGAATGGACGGCCAATCTACGGAAACGGCATCAATGAAATCACCGCCTTGAACTGACTGCCGCTCGTAAATTTCCTGAAGCTTGCCGTCCTGTGTACCCGGAAAAAGCAAAAGGCAGGGACGGTACAGCACCCGTGCCGCGATCATCGCCGAAAAGGCATCGAAATCGGCATTGGCATGACAGGTGATCAGGGTTTCAACGGATACAGTTGCCATTTTGACTTCTCGGATGGAATTTCCTGTGTATTTCAAGAAGTCGGGATGCCTGAACATGCGTGTAGATCTCGGTAGCGCTTATATCGGCGTGGCCGAGCAGCATCTGGACAACACGCAGGTCAGCTCCGCCTTCGAGTAGATGCGTCGCAAAGGAATGGCGAAAGGTATGCGGGGAAACATTCTTTCGTATGCCAGCCTCCGCAACGTAGCGCTTCACCGTCTTCCAGACATACTGCCGGCTGAGGGCCTTTCCCGAACGGTTGATGAAAAGCGTGTTCCCGACAGGGGAGAACAGGGGCCGGATTTCATGCAGATAACGCAGCAAAAGTCTTTGCGCCACCTCATGAATCGAAACGAGCCTGTCCTTGCTGCCCTTGCCGAAGGCTCGGATGACGCCCCGCTGAAGATCAATATCGGTCGTATCGAGGGCGCACAGCTCGGAGACGCGCAAGCCAGCAGCATACAAAAGTTCGAGCATACAACGGTCCCGCCTTCCCGCAAGGCTATCCTCTTTCGGCATGGCAAGGACCTGCGCCATTTCATCACGGGAGAGGTATTCCGGCAGGTGGAGGGGCAATTTGGGGTTGTCGAACAAGGGCAGAGGATTTTCCCGAACAGATCCCTTCTCGACACAAAAGGCGAAAAAAGACCGCAATGCCGACAGATGTCGTGTGAGCGTCCTCGCGGTATTGCCCCTCGCCCTGAGCCAAGCGAGGTAGAGAAAGATTTCCCGCTCCCCGGGAGTGTCCGGCAGGGTACCGGAACGCAAAAGCTCCTTCTCGAAATCGAAAAAGCTCTCCATATCCTGCCGATACGCCTCGACGGTATTCAGAGCAAGGCCACGCTGCGCGAGGAGGAAATCGCACCAAGCCGGCAAGAGATCTGACAAAGGCGGGGTTGTGGCATCATTGACAGGCATGGCGTATAGTAACGTCATGCGTTTTCGCAGGCAAGATGTCATGACTTTTCACAGGCAATAACCAGGACCATTTCAAACGAGGTTGCACCATGACGGATCAAGTCTTCGTCGGGCTCGGTTCCAATTGCGATGGCGCAGAAGAAATGCTTTTGCGGGCCGAAAAGGAAATTGCATCCCTTCCTGATGTGGAGATTCTGGCGCGTTCTCCCTTTTACAAGACGGAACCACAGGGCTATGGGGATCAACCGTGGTTCACAAACGCCGTCATTCGGCTTGCCGCCGGCGGCCAATGGGATGCACACGCACTGCTTTCATCGCTGCTCGCCATAGAAAGCAGGCTGGGGCGTGTCCGTAGCAAAGACCCGGCGCTGCGCTTCGGCCCGAGGGCCATCGACTTGGATCTTCTGCTTTTTGGCACGGTGCATTCACAAGATCCCGCCTGCCTCGTACCGCATCCGCGCATGACGGAGAGGGCCTTCGTCCTGCTCCCCCTGCGGGATATCGCCCCAGGGCTCACTATTGGCGGAAAGACGGTGGAAACGCATCTCGACGCACTGAAATGGCATAAGGCAGGCGATCATATTTTTCAGTGACCTTCGGCATGCTTCATGCTATCGTCAATAAAAATTTGCAGGTTTTATCCACGAAAAGCCTTTTCCATCGGAGGCCTGACATGTTGAAATTTCTGGTCATCGGCGTCGCCATATACGTTCTCTATCGGCTTTTCGCCAACGATTGGCTGAAAAAGATGAAGAAGGACAAACACGAGGAAGATGCGGACAGAGAACGAAAAATCGCCGCCGGCGAAATGGTCAAAGATCCCGAATGCGGAACCTATGTCGCCGTGGACTCATCCATCACGGTCCGCAACGGCGAAACGGTCTACCACTTCTGCAGCTATGACTGCCGTGACAGCTTTTTGAAGAAACTCGAAAAAGGCGCTGCCACAGACAAAATCGAACCACAATAAGAAGGGCCGGCGAACCGTCCGGCCCGTCAGCCCTTGCTGATTTCTCAACCCTCGAAGAAGCATTAATTCTTGGGATTTTCCAATCGCCCGAGGATGTTGTCGCGGATCCACTTCGGGTCTATCCATTCCAAGGGCGTGACTTCGACCCCGCCGACAAGGATGCCGAAATGCAGATGATCGCCGAAAGCCAGCCCGGTCGAACCTGTGCGGCCTATCACCTGCCCTTTCGTCACCATATCACCCTTGTTGACAAGCGTCTCGCTCAGGTGGGAATAGAGCGACATGAGCCCCAAGCCGTGGTCGATGACTATCAGGTTGCCGTAGATGCCCATCTCACCCGTATAGACAACGCGACCGCTGTTCGCAGCCGGGACCTCGGCATTGCGCACCGATGCGAAGTCGTAGCCGAGATGGAAGGACTCGCCCACCTGCTTGCCCTGATAGAAGAGAAAGCGATGGTCGGCGAATCCCGCCCTTGGGGCGGAACGGGGCAAACGGACGAAAGGCCCGCTCCAGAGCATGGCCGAAGCAGTATCCTTGCCGATCTCGAAGAGCGCCTTGCTGTTCTCTGAACGCACCTTGTTGTTTATGTACAGATAGCAATCAAGGGGAGAGACCGCGTTCGGAGCGAGATGTCCCAACTTGCTCTGCACCGTCTCCAGAAAGGAATCTGAGATATCGAGCTTATCCCCCTTGAAATTCCGCTCGTAGGCCATGATGGTCAGGCCCGTCTTCGTGACGTTACCGGCGAGATCCGTCGCCGTTATCTTGATCTCGTTCTTGAATTCCTTGGCGGTCATGGAATACGGGAACGGGAAAAAGCAGATGAAGCTGCCGTCTTTCTGAAGATAGCCGGGCACGAAGAAATCCCGTATGAGGATGCCGCTCGACGTGGTCTCCTCATCGATCGTGTAGCGAACCATGCCTGTTCCGCCACGACGGACATTGGGGGGAAGCGTCTTGATGGAGATGTGCGGGGGGCGGACGTCGAAGCGCATCGGCAAGAGCATGGTATGCGTGTTGCCCTGCCCGAAGCCAGCGAGGGAAGCGTCCGTCGCACGAACCTCCAGCTCGAAGGCGCCTTCGCGCGAGGGTACGTCCTTAAGGGGAACACTGACCTCCCGCTCAACAGAATAGTCATCGAACTGTTTTTCATAGAAGGTGTTTGACACATTGTTTTTGCGTATGCCGACGGTGATGGATCGTATGCCCGACGGGTCGATCATGCGTATCCGCAGAGTCGTCGAGGGAGAAACCCGTCCGGTATTCGGGCTGACTTCAATCTTCGGGCCGTCGAGATCTTTGAAAAAGGTATAGATGCCAACCAGCAGTGCGGCAATCAACGCCAAAGAAAAAAAAGCCGAGCCGAAAGTCCTTGCCCTCATCGCAAGCTCCTCACAGTTTTTCCGCATCTTCACCCAGAATCTAGAAAAAGTCCAGATGCCGCGAGAAGATACGATTACGCCGGGACCTGTTGGCGCGCGCTTCATTGAGAATGAAATTCCTCGCCGCCTTCCGGAAAGGTAACCATGGACATCAAAAAAGAGCTTTCCATCCTCCGATGCCTAAGGAAAAAACGCATTGGGCCGGTCTTGACACTTCATGAATCGGCAATAGAATAACTGGGGCCAACTCTATCCATTGAGGCTTTCATGAAAAATGACCCCCGTTCCCAGTACACGGATTCCGTACATTTCTACGGGAAGACCACTCCCGAGGCTTTGCTCAGGGCCTTCGGATCCCCTCTGTATGTCTATAACGAAACCATACTCCGCGAGCGTTGCCGCACCCTGAAAGGGCTTTCCGCTCATCCCGGTTTCGCGGTCAACTATTCCGTCAAGGCGAATGCGAACGTCTTTCTTCTTCGAATCCTCAGGGAAGAAGGCCTTGTCGTGGACGCCATGAGCCCGGGCGAGCTTTACATGGACAGGCTTGCCGGCTTCTCCCCGGAAGAGATTCTCTACATCTCCAACAACAATTCCGAAAGGGAAATGGCCAACGCCCTGTCGCACGGCCTGCTCATAAGCGTGGACTCTCTCTCCCAGCTGGAGCGCTTCGGTCGGCTCGCGCGCGGGGGCAAAGTCATGGTGCGGCTCAACCCCGGCATTGGCGCCGGACACAGTAGCAAGGTCGTCACCGGCGGCAAGAAGACGAAATTCGGCATTTCCCTCGACGCCATGAGCGAGATTTTCGCACTGACGAGGCGTTTCAACCTGACGCTCGCCGGAATCAATCAGCACATAGGCTCGCTTTTCATGAAAGCCGACGACTACCTTGACGCCGTGAAAGTCCTGCTCGATCAGGTCGACAGGCTCCCCGACGATATAAGGGGGGGGCTCGAGGTCATCGACTTTGGCGGCGGTTTCGGCATCCCCTACCACAAGTATGATGGCGAGGCTCCTCTCGACATGGCGGCCCTCGGCAGAAAATTCCATTCCCTCATATGCGCGTGGTCTGAGAGATCCGGGTATCGGGGCCGTTTTCTCGTGGAGCCGGGGCGCTTCGTCGCCGCCGAGTGCGGCGTGCTTCTCGGCCGTGTCGAGGCCGTCAAGACGAACGCCGGCAACCATTTTGTCGGCACGGATATCGGGTTCAACGTTCTCATGCGCCCCGTACTCTACGACTCCTTCCACGATGTGGAGATTTACCGCCCGAACGGTTCCGGCTTCGATGGCCACACCCTTGTCCAGACGATCACCGGCAATGTCTGCGAAAGCGGGGACATCCTCGCCAAGGCGCGGGAACTGCCGGTCATGCGCGAGGGGGACATAGTGGCGATTCTCGATGCGGGAGCCTACGGGTACAGCATGGCCTCCACCTACAACGAGCGGCAACGCCCCGCGGAAGTGCTCATACTGAAGGACGGCAGCGCCAAGCTCATCCGAAAGCATGAGAACCTCGCCGACCTGGCTCGCGGCTATGAGGGGCTGATCTGAGCACGAAGCATCCCCTGAAACCGGACCTGAGCACGAGCCCCTCCGCCATCTGGAGGCTTACATGGCCCCAGATGATAATGATGTACCTCGTCTTTTTCATGGGCTTCGTTTCGGTCTGGACTGCGGGCAGGATAAACGCGGACACACAGGCCGCCCTCGGCATGGTGACGCAATGCGGACTGTTCCTCATGGTCGTCATCATGGCGATCTCGAGCGGAGCGACCGCAGCGGTCAGCCAGTCTCTCGGCGCGCGTCGCCTGTCACGGGCGCAGCGATATGTGGCGACGACGGTCATAGGGAGCCTCGGGTTGGGGCTTGCCTTGGCCGTAGTCGGCTACATCTTCGACGAGCAGATACTGCGTCTCCTCCTGGTGCCCGAAGGTATCGTGCCGCAGGCCCTGGAAATGTGGCGCATATCGCTGCTCGCCCTCCCGGCCCAGCATGTCTACAACGCCACGGGTGTTATGTTCAGGGCGACACGGCAGGTCAAGCCGCCGCTCTACGTCGCAGTGCTCGTCTGCCTGGTGAACATGGCGCTCTGCCTGGGCTTGGGCCTTGGCATGTTCGGCATGCCGAACTGCGGCTATTACGGCATACTGTGGGCGAACATCGCGGCCCAAACGATTGGCGCCATCGTGAACTGCGCCCTGCTCTCCCGCTCAGGATATCTGATCCGCTCCACCCTGCCTGGCATGCGCTGGCTCAAGGCGGGCCTGCCGTACCTTCTGCGTGTCGCCCTGCCGGCGGGCTTCGCATCGCTTGTCTGGCAATCCGGCTATCTGGCGCTCTTCGTGCTCGTTGCCTCTCTTCCGCACGACAGCGTCGCCGCGTTGGCGGGACTCACTGCGGGGCTCAGGGTCGAATCCCTTCTCTTCCTGCCGGGGATGGCGTTCAACATGAGCGTCGCCGTCCTCGTAGGGAACTGTCTCGGCGCCGGCAGGCCACGGGAGGCGAAACGCCTTGCTCTCAACATGACCTGGGCCGGGACCATCGCCCTCAGCGTCGTCGCCATGATGATCTGGCCTTTTCGACAGGAAATCGCAGCAATCCTCGCCCAGGATTCTGCCACGCAGACGCAGATTGTCAGCTACCTGACGTACAACCTGCTTTCCACGCCCTTCTCCATCGCGAGCACAGTGATGGGGGGCATCATGGTCGGGGCCGGCGCAACACAATACAACCTCGCCGTGTACGGCGGATGTTCATGGCTCATCCGTCTGCCCGTCGGCTGGCTTCTGGGGCATCTTCTTTGGCAAACGGCATCCGGCGTCTTCTGCGCCATGCTCATTTCGCAATGCATTCAGGCGCTCCTCATGCTGTCCGTCGTCAACTGGTGCGACTGGACGCGTTTTGCCATGCGCAAGTACGATTCCCGGACAATGCAAAAACAGAAATGAATCTCGTTGCAAGGAATAACACCATGAATCTCGTATTCTCTCCCGTTACTTTGGAATCCCGAGACAACTATTACAGTCTCTGGCAGAAAACACCCCAGAACTCCCTTGACTACACGTTGGCCAATATCTGGGGATGGCAGGCGTATTTCGGCCTGGAATGGGCCTTTGATGGTGACCTCTGCTGGGTGCGGCAAAAGCAGCCCGTAGCGGCGATGTGGGCTCCTTTCGGCGACTGGAACGCCGCCAATTGGCAGGATCTCTTCGCAGACATCGCCCCGGACAGCCGTCGCTTCATACGCGTCCCAGAAAAGCTGCTTGCTATCTGGAATGAAAAACTCCCGGGTCGCGTCAAGGCTGAGGAAGACAGGGGGCAATGGGAATACCTGTACAATCAGCAGGAACTCGCCACGCTGCCTGGAAAGCGCTTCCACAAGAAAAAGAATCATTTCAACGCCTATGTGAAGACATACGGCGAACCGGACTACCACGAGTTGAACGACGACATCGTCGAGGATGTCCTCGCCTTGCAGGACGACTGGTGCCAATGGCATGAATGCGGAGATTCCCCGTCGCTCACAGCTGAAAACGAGGCAATCAATCGGGTTCTGTCCCATTGGGAGAGCTTCAAGAATCTATACGGCGGGGCCCTCTACATCGACGGCAGGATAGCGGCCTTCAGCATCGGCGAAAAACTCGACGACGCCATGCTCGGTGTGCATTATGAAAAGGGGCTCAACGGCTACAACGGCATCTATCAGGCAATCAACCATGAATTCTCAGCACATGCCGGCAAGGGATTCTCCTTCGTGAATCGGGCGCAGGACCTCGACGAAGACGGTCTGCGGCAGGCGAAGACGAGCTATCAGCCCATCGGCTTCCTCAAGAAATACAAGGTGACCATACAAGATTAGGGCACGCTTTCGACGATGACGGTGCGGGCCGAAGTCCGGCCCTCATCGTCGGACACAAGCAAATGGTGCTTCCCCGCACCGGTTCGCCACGACATGGCCTGACCGGGTTGCGTATCTCCCACATGCTTTCCATCAACGAACCAGCGCAAGGTATGCACACCGGCTTCAGCGTGCGCCATAAGCACCAAAGATGTCTGCCCGCCGGAAGCAAGGCTCGCGTGGTAGGTCAGGCCGTGTTTGGGCTGGCGTATCCTCGGCGGGTTGCCAATGGCGGCCTCTCCCCTGCAGCCCGCTTCGAAAGGCGGGGGCGGGGCTTTGGGCAGCCCGGCTGCGGCGAAAAGAGCTGCCAGATCAGACGGCCAGAACTCCCACACAGCGCGCTCCGTACGCCCCGCCTCTGGCATGCAGGCGCGAAGGCCACTTTTCCTGTCCACATGGATGACGCGAAAGACCCCTGACGGCTTCACAGGCGAGACGCCCGGTATGAACCACGTTTCAACATGCTCACCGCAGAGGGATATGTCCACATCACCCGTAGCAGCGCATACGGGTATCTTCTCTACGTTCACACCGTCCCCCGGGTTCGCAAAAAAATCATCCATGGGCTCGGAGGCGGCAATGGTTCTCGCCATTTCGACGAAAAGAGGGGCCGCTGTCTGTCCCCCGACGAGCAGCGGGTTTGATGCATTATCGAAATTGCCCACCCAAACAGCCAAAACATACGGCCCTACGATGCCGCACGTCCAGGCATCCCTGAACCCGTTGGAGGTTCCGGTCTTAAGCCGCAGGGGGATGGTCGCGCCGCTGCGGGAACGGGCCTGTCGTTCCGGCCCGTCTTCTTCCAGCATGGAAAGCGTCACGAAGGCAGCTTCGCGCGAGAGCAGCCGGATGACCCTCTCATCAGGGTCTTCACGGGCAAGCATCATCGGTCGCCAAACGCCGCCGTTTGCCAGCATCGCATACAGGCCAGCGAGTTCGCGCAATGTGACTTCGGCGCCGCCCAGGACGAGTGAGAGGCCGTAATGAGCCTCTGAGGAGGAGAATTCCACGCCCGCCCGACGTAAAAAATCATAGAGTGAGGGATTCTTCAGGCGCGCCGCCAACGAAAGGGCGGGAACATTCCGACTCGCTCTGAGTGCCCGCGCCGCGGCAATGGGACCGCGAAACGTATGGTCGAAATTCTCCGGGTCATAGCCAGAGAAACTGCGCGGCGTATCCGAAAGGAGCGTCATCGGGTGTATGAGCCCCTGCTCGAGGGCGAGCGCATAGATGAAAGGCTTGAGCGTTGAGCCGGGTGAGCGCCGTGCCCGGGTGCCGTCGACCTGTCCACTGATGCCGACGTTGGCAAACGATGCGGAGCCGGCCAGTGCGCGGACCTGCATGGTGGGCCAGTGCAGCAGCAAGGCAGCAGCATTCCTGAGGCCGTAGGCTCCGTTTCGGGCAACAAACCGGCTGAGCGCTGTTTCGATCTTCTGCTGGGCTCTGGCATCTATGGTGGCATGCCGCTCGTCATCACCAGCGCGCTGCATTTCGCCCAGTAGTTCCATAGCTGCATGCGGCGCTTCAAAGGGGAGGTCTGCCGGGGTAAAGACCCGCAAAGGCGCATATTCGCCATTCCCATGCCACTGCCGCCGCACGGCTTCGAAAAAGCGCCTGTTACCGGGCGAGGGTCGTCGGGCAACGGGATTCTGGGGAACAAGCATGAGGGCTTCGCTCTCCGCCTCCGTCAACTGGGAGACATCCTTGTGGAAATACACGCGCGCCGCGGAGGCTATGCCCTCCACGTTGCCGCCGTATGGAGCGAGATTGAAATAGGATTCGAGGATTTCCTCCTTGGAATAATGCTGCTCAAGGCAGAAAGCCCGCCAGATCTGCTTCAGCTTTCCCACAGGGGAATCCGTCTTCAGGCCAGTCGACAATCTGGCGACCTGCATCGTCAGCGTGGATCCCCCCAACCGCCGCCCCCCCGCAAGCATCGAGGAGAGGGCGCGGAGCATGGAAAACGGGTTGACCCCGGGATGACGCCAAAACCACCTGTCCTCATACTCTATAACGGCATCAATGGCCCGCGGGGGAATCTCCGCCAATCGCACGCGTATCCTGTATTTTTGATCGCTCGTTAGCGAAAGGCGCAGAAGGCGTCCGTCTTTGTCATAAATACGGCAGGAGAAATCCTTCTCTGCCAGAGGATGGGGGCAGTCAGACAGCTTTGCCGCCAGCAGGACGAAGAGCGGCAGCAGAAGGAAGATAACGGGCAGGAGGAAACGGAAGAGTTTCCCCCTGCCCGACGTCTTATCGCCGATACTCCGCGAAAGCATCAGCGGATTTCAAGCATTCCCGAAGCGCCGACGGCATTGCGTGCCGGGTCATACATCGCCTCGCCGTGAGGTGCGGGCGCAGTGAAGCGGCCGCGAGTGGCGGCTCTCAGCCTATAGCTGAAACAACGTTCCGCCGGGGTGAGGCTGACGAAGAAAATGGCTCGATCCTCGCGCCTTTCCTGACGGACAAGGCCCGTATCCGACGAAGACGGGGTATCCTTTTCCAACACGGGTTCGAGACCGCCAGGAACGAGGTCGACAAGCACGGCATTGTCAAGGTCACCGCCCGTTGAACGGGCGCACACCCTGGCCGTCACGACATCGCCCAAAGCCATGCTCTTCACGGACTCACCGGCGTCATTGCGGTAGGTGCGTGAGATCTCCATACCGTTGCTCTCCGCCTTGGGCGCGGCCATGTCATACCCCTCTTCGGATAGATGGGCATACAGCTCAGCCGCGGCACTGCCCTTTTCCCTGACAAGATACCGGCGGCATCCCGGGGCATCCAGAGACAGCAGCCCTCCTGATTCGACCGCTTGCCCAGCAGATGCCCCGAAGCCCGGCGCGTACTCGCCGCAGGAAATGACGATCCCGGCGGGTTCGGGCGACTTTGCGGAGGCGACCGCGGCCAAAGCACGGCTTGCCATAGCCATGTCCACAGTCGTGACATCGGTGTTGAACGCGGCTTCCAATAGTTCGTTCAACGGCATGCGGTCACTTTTGTCAGGGAAGGTCTTCTGCACGATAAGGGTGTAGAGGGCACGGGCCATCGTCGTTGAGAAGAAGGGATCCTTGGTCACCTGCACGGCCGAAGACGAAAGCCTGGCCTCAGCACGCTTGGACAAACGCAAGGTGGCAAGGCTGTCGGCAAGCAGGGCCGTGAGGACGTCATTTTCCCAATTACGCGTATTCTCCTTGAAATAGTTCTCTATCGCGTTCAGTTCATTGGTCATGATGCGACCGTCACGCTGAAGGATCCATGCACCGTACATCTTGATGCGGCCGTCCTCCACGCTCTCGGGCGTACGCGCTACCATCCTCTGAAGACAACCAAGCAAATTCTCGGTCAGCCCCTCGGGGGTCTGCATGCCGTGCTCTCTCATGGTCACGAGCAGGTCGGAGGCATAGGCCGTCAGGAATAGCGAGCCCTCCCCGCTGCCAGGCCACAAGGTCACGCCATTGTACTCGTCAAATGAGGCGCGTATTGCCGTGATGGCGCGGCTCACGGCGGCTTCGCCGCGCTTACGTTGATCAGCGATGCCCCTACGGTCGTTCTTCATGACCAGATCGCGCAGTTCGGGCGAATCCCACAGAACGACATAGGGCATAGCCCGACTGATGCTCTGCTCCGTGCAGCCGTACGGGTATTCATCCAGCTTGTCCAAAATCGAGCGCAAGGCCAGGACGGGCGCCGCAGAAAGAGAAAGACGGGATTGCGCAGCGTAGGGGTAGACATTTCGATCAGAGGCGAAAACATAGTCTTCACCCTGACGGGACGCCGTTGCAAGCGGCATGGCCTTTTCCGTTCTCCTGATCTGAGTCGCGGGCCTCACGGACACTTCCTGCGTGCGGATCACCGGGGCTCCGTTCAGTTTTGCAGAGAACTTCACGCTGAGCGCCCCGAGGGTGTCGCCGACCCGCATCCTGAAGCTAAGGGCCTTCTCGGCGTTCTCATCAATCGTTATGTCCCAGTCCTTTTTACCGGATTCGAGCGTAAGCCCCTCCGGACATTCCAGATGCACCGAAACCTTGGCGTTCTTTCCACTTCCGGCAACGGTGTTCGCCACGACCACGGCCCCCTCGAAGGTGTCGCCAGGGGCGACCGCCAAGGGCAGCTGCGGCTTGAGGATGAGCATGCCGCGTACGCGGGAGGATGCCCGCGCGCTGCCGCAGGCGGAAGGTGCGCCGTCAGGCGCCGCGCTGCCTACGGCCATGATACGGACGGCCCCGCTGAAATACTCTGGCACGGCTATCTCGATATCCCGCCCATCCTTGGAGACATCGACTATTTCCGACCAGAAGGCGAACGGGGGTTCGCTCTTGCGCCGGAAGGGATTGAGGAAACGCCCTCCCACGTTGCCCATGCCGCCGCCGAATCCCGGTATCCTGCCGCGCAGACGTTCATGCTCGGGCATGAGGAGGTCAAATGCCTGACGCGTCGCCACATCAAGAGCCCGGTCGGTCAAAAGATCCTTCAAAGGATCGGGGGTCGCGAAATTCGTAAGCGCCAGCACGCCTTCATCCACGGCGAAGATCTGCACGCGGCCCGGCAACTTTGACGCGACATGAACGGTAAGCGTCTTTCCCGGACTGACAATTTCCGGCGCCTTTACGCTGAGCCCCATGTCTCTGCGGGAAATCCCGGCGGTGAAGGGGGCGACGGCGAAGACATGGGGATTCATGTAGACGACCTGCGAATCCACGGAGCGCACGAAAGAGACGTTCAGATAACCGCGGCCTTCAAAGTCATCCGGAATGCGAATTTCCTGCACGCTTTCCCCTGCCTTGGCCGAGAACCATGCGTGCGCGGCCACGTTTTCCCGCTCAATCGTCACGAGACCCGTGCCGTCAAATGGGGCGGACATCCGAAAACGTATCGTGTCACCAGCCTCATACGAGGTTCGCTCAAGTTTCAGCCTGAGTGCACCGTTTGCAAGAACAGCTTTCTCAGAGGGGTCAGCGAGACGATTGCCGGCCACGCCGTAGGGGATGGATGCAAGCGTGTTGCCTGACGCATCGCGGACGGTCAAAAGATAGTCTCCGGCCGTATCCGTGGGCATCTGCCAGACAACGCCGTCCGCAGCGGCACGCAGCTTATGGGACGCTATTTCCGTATCAACGGGGGTCGCGTCATAGCGGTAGTTACCGGCGGCGTCGCTCACGAGATTCGTCACGTAGCGCCGGGCCGAAAGAACGAGAGCTATCTCCTTTTCCGTCACGGGCTTGAGCTTCTCATCGAAAAGGAAGAGGCGCACACCAGCCTTGCTCGACTGCGGTATGTATTCCAGATTGTTCGCACCATCCATCGGTTTGTACCCTAGCAGGACGCTGCGCGGAGAGAAGAAGGCGGTCAGGTTGCGCGTGACGGCCCGGCCCCCAGATTTCTCAAAGCCTTCGATGTACAGAGTGCCGAGGTTCGTACCCGCACGGAGTTTCTCGACCGGCAGGGATATGATGGCTTCGCCCTTCTCATCGGTGACAGCGTCGGGAATGGGTATTTCCTGAACATCGCCGTTCACGGGGCTTGCATCGACGAAGGCCACATCCGTGTGGCGCGAGGGGAAGGAAAGCTGCGTCGGAACAGCACGGAAAGCTACGTGCACGCGATGGCCGATGGCCGGCTCTCCATAGAGATTGTCAAGACGGACCTTGAGAGAGACCTTGTCACCGGGGGCCGTGCGTATCCAACCGTCCGTAACTTCCGAGAGCTCAGCCTTGAGCGCGAGGGTATCCGGCTGGAATTCTTCGACCCTTGCTGTTGCACTCCCCACGACGTTACCGCCGTCATTCTCCTCCTTAAGTCTGATGTCGAGCCTGTAGGTGCCTGTCGCGCAGTCCTCATCCGATTTCCAATCAAGGGACACGAGCCCGTCCTTGCCGACGGAAAGCTTCCGCTTCATCACGACGTTGCCGGCAGGGCCGTACATGACAGCCTCAAGGGGCACGTCGTTCACAATGGGCTGCCAGTCCAACCGGCGGAGCACACAGGCAAAATGCAACGTCTCGCCAGGCATGTAGAGCCCGCGCTGGGAAAAGACGGAGGCTGTCAGACCTTCAGAGGTACCGTGGCGGCCGGAGACGGTAAAATCTCCATAGTCGACCTGTCGCGATGCTTCGGAAAGCGAAAGCCACGCCATATCGTCTCCTGAGACGGCAACGACGGCTTCCGGATGCTTCTCACGCTTAAGGCCGTGAACCGCCGGCAGGTCTACCCTGCCCCCGTTAGCCGTGTGCCCCGAGATCACCGGCAGGCCGTTCGCACCGATCAGGCGAACCTCCACGCCGTCGGCGGGTTTCCCCGTCGACAGATGGCGAACAAAGGCCGTGCGCGCGCCATCAACCGAGGTCTTGAGCATAAGGCCGAGGTCAGTGACGAGTATGAGGCGCGAAACTTGGCAGAGTTGCTCCTTGCCGTTATACCCTGTGAGCGTCAAGTTCATCAGTCCATGGAAAGGCCCCTTACCGCCGTTAGCGGCGGCGAGGTCAAGGGCCGTGTACGCGGCTTTCCCCGGGGCGCCCTGAACGACATCTATTGAGCCTTCCTCCGCCACACCCATGGTGCTGAAATCGCATTCCTCATCGCTTGTGAAACCGGATTTCTGCGCCAGCAAGGCGAGGAAGGGGTCGCGTATGCGCTCAATGCGCCACTTGATGGTTTTCAGGCCGATGCTGTGTATGTCAATCTTCTGCTCATTGCCGAGCGG
Organism: Desulfovibrio sp.; assembly: GCA_024692205.1. Taxonomy (GTDB): domain Bacteria; phylum Desulfobacterota; class Desulfovibrionia; order Desulfovibrionales; family Desulfovibrionaceae; genus Desulfovibrio. The sequence goes on from JAILMX010000152.1 coordinate 43,146, forward strand.
TAAAATGTTGCCGGGCTGCAGGAAATTGATCTCAGGCGCGAGAGAGGGCACCTTGAGGATGAAGCGGCGCACTTTACCGAGCGAATAGCCCGCCGTCGCGCGAAGGCCGTTGCGCATCGCCACCATGAGCCCCCTGCCAGCCTCGACGGGAACGCTCAGACGGATTTCCGTCGCTGCCTCGTCGGCAGGTTGCAAAAGCCGGGCTTGAATTTTCTGTCCGCGCGCTATGTCGGAAGCGCCGATCGCCGGCATCGAGGGCCAATCGCAATCGACGCGATCATTCTTATCGCGCTTCGCCGGGAGCAAGACGATATCCAGAAACTTGAGCACATCGCCGGGAAGGGTCTGCATGCTCGTCTTTACGACAAGCTGGTATTCGCGTGCGAGTTCGTTTGTGTAGGCGGGGCTAATGGATATGTCCTTGACGTCCATTATGCGGTCCTTGCCTGTAATCGCCATCCTGAAATCGGTTTTCGGGCTTGCCCCTCTGCCTCCGCCTGAGGCATCGATCACGCGCTTGCCGTCGGCGAAATGCCAAGCCGGCATCCCTTTGAGGGAGAGTATCGCTGCGGAAGACCGTTCAGGCAGGGCCTGAATCGGAACATTGAATACAACCTCGTCCCCCCCCTCATTCCAGACGAAAGCCGCCTCGCCAAAGGCAAGGCCGCTCCGGGGATCAGCTGCCGCCACACGCAGCGCTGATTCAACCGAGCGCTTTCCGGACGGCCAGATGAACTGCAAGGGTACTGAGAGGATGTGCCTGCCCTTGTTAGAGGGATCTATCCAAAGGGTTTCCTGGCCCTTCACCCGCACGGCCTGCGGCTGGGTCCGATAGACGAAATTTTTTGTGGAGAGGGAGAATCGGGGAGGAAGAGGAAGCTTATCCAACGAGATCGTGTATGCGGTGTCTGGATCCAAATGCCCTTTGGGCTCGAAGTGTAGTTGGGTGCCGCCGCTCCATCGCCAGACACCCTCAACCGCGGGGGTCATGGTCACGCCTTTCGCAACCTGTCCGATCTTGCCCGGTGCGGGTGCCGCGCACTCACGCGACCAGTTCGCACCGTATGCTTTTTTGCAGCGCTCAGCATCCACGGCGAGGGTGATGTTCAGTCCATCCCGCCAAGTAATTTGCGAGGCGTCGCTCGTCAGAACACGCCGGTATGCGGGGCCGGCGAAGGCAACCCCACATGCCGTGCCGACAAGCAAACAACAGAAGAAAATCGCAATGCAAAGGAAGCTAGATGCGGAAATCCGGTGGATTCTCATGTAAGTCCCCTTTCGAAGAGTTAGTTCTCCAAGGTTGTCAGCACGACATGATAACGAATTACGGAATTTTGATTAGCGTACCTGTTCACAAACTCCGTGTCAATCCGGTGAGATGAGAACTGCCACCCCCAAAAATGCACTGGGGACCCCCCAATGGGGTCCCCGGCGGGCATTTCAGGGCCGAAGAGGCAAGCCCTGAAAATATGGAAACGAGATGAATCAGTCAGCCTGCATGCGAATGAAGGTAGGAATCTCCATCTCATCATTGTCGAAGGTGAAATCATTGGCACCAGGGGTGTGCGGATGCTGGCGGCCAGCCCCGCTCAGGGGATATGCCTTTCTCGAATGGCGCTGATAGGCCGGCACATCCTCATTTCC
>JAILMX010000082.1 GCA_024692205.1 Desulfovibrio sp.
GAGCAGGACCGGCACGTCATAGAGCATGGCTTCGAGCGGGGTTATGCCGAAAGGCTCGGAGACCGAAGGCATGACGTACAGGTCGCTCATGGCGAACATCCTGTCCACGTCGACCCCGCGGAGAAAGCCGGCGAAGTGGAATCGGCTGCCGATGCGCAGCTGGCCCGCCCTGCGGATGAGGTTCGGCAGCATGTCGCCGCTTCCCGCCATGAAGAAACGCGCGTTCGGCACTTTCTGAAGCACCAGTCGGGCCGCCTCCATGAAGTATTCCGGCCCCTTCTGGTAGGTGACGCGGCCGAGAAAGAGCACGCGTTTCTCGTCGCGCATGCGCGCGGGCACGGTGTAGCGATGAAGCACTTCCGGCCGCGTTACGGCGTTGTACACGACGGTGACCTTGGCCGGGTCGATGCCGTAGTGCTTGACGATCATATCTTTCGTCAGCCGGCTCACTGCCACGATGCGGTCGGCTCCGTGCAGACCCGCGCGCTCTATGTCGGCGACTATGGTGTTGATGTTCTCGCCGCTGCGGTCGAATTCTGTCGCATGTATGTGGCAGACCAGGGGGCGGCCCGTGAGCTGCTTTGCTATGAGCCCTGCGGGGTAGGTCATCCAGTCGTGAGCGTGGATGACGTCGAAACTCTCATTGAGGGCGATGGCTCCGGCAAGGCTGCCGTACCGGTCGACCTCGGCCATGAGGTCTGGACCGTAGCCGCCGTTCAGCATGTAGGTGTGGGGGAATCTCTCCCCCTGGCCCCATGTCGCGGGAATGCGGCCTAAGCGATCCCGCGTCAATTTTGCGTATTCCGCGGGGGTGAGGTATGGAGTGAGCGGACTCGAAACGGGGATGTAGCGTATGCCCGTGCGCCACAGGTCGCGCCCCGCATCGACGAGGCGGGCATGGGCGCTGTGGCTTATGGTCGTTCCCGATGCCGAAATCAGGCGCAGGAAACCGGGTCTGGCGTCGCCGTGCGTCGTCGGCAGAACGAAGATCACCTGCGCGCCGAGTTTGGCGAGGGCCTGCGTCATGCCGTAGCATGCCGTGCCAAGCCCTCCGCTGATGTGTGGGGGAAATTCCCAGCCGAACATGAGTATTCGCATTTCTTGCCTCTCGCGCGCGCCGGTTAAAGGGCTATGGTCTTTCCGCCGACGGGCAGAAAGGCGTGGCAGACGTCGGCCGTGTCCCCTTTGCTCGTGCAGGCGAGACGGAAGGCCGCTTCCTTCTCCCAATGCGCATAGACATCGGGAGCGGCCGTTTTGAGCACCGTGAGCATGCGCAGGCATTCGGCCACGCTCCATGCCTGAGAGATGCAGCCGTTCGGCACGTAGGGCGGCGTAGCGTCGAACACTTCCGAGATGCTGCCGATGCCTGCTTCGGAGAGATGGTCGCACAGAAGCGGCGTCACCGTGTCAAGCAGGGCTCGGACAGCGCCGTTCTTGTCCCTTGCGACCTTGAGAAGCGCGTCCGCGTAATGGCCGAGCAGCCATGGCCACACCGTGCCCTGATGATAGCTCAGATCGCGGCTTTTCGCGTCGCCCCTGTATATGCGGCAGTATGCTTCGTCATCGGGGCAGAGCGTCCGCAGGCCGAAGGGCGTGAGGAGTTTGTCGCGCGCGCACTCAACAACTTCGGCCTGGAGGGTTTTCTTCAGAATGGGGAAGGGCAGGGAGACGGCGAGGATCTGGTTGGGGCGCACGCTCTTGTCAAGATAACCGTCGCGCCAGACATCCCCGAGATAGCCGCCGTCCTCGGCCACGTAGAAACGTTGTTCAAAGGCCTTTCGCAAGCGCTTCAGCTGCATGCCGTCCGCGGTGGAATCGGTCTCGCCGAATTTTCTGTCGAGATAGGTCGTCAGCGCGAGCGTGTTGTACCAGAGGGCGTTGAGCTCCACGGGGCAGCCGTGTCTCGGCGTGACGGGGCGACCGTCGACCGTGGCGTCCATCCAGGTGAGCTGCGTCGTCGCGTCGCCCGCATGCAGAAGGCCGTCGCCGTCGATGAAGACTGTGGGCCCGTGCCCTTTGCGGAAACCGCGCACGATGGCGCGCAGGGCGGGCCAGGCGTTTTCGCGCACCCACGCGAGACCTTGCCCCGGTTCTGTCGCCATGTAGCTCTGCACGGCGAAGGCGAACCAGAGCGACGCGTCCGCCGAATTGTAGGCGTTTGCACCGTCGGGGGTCAGGTAGTTCGGCACGAGGCCGTCCTTCATCTCATGGGCCATGGTGCCGAGCACGTCAAGTCCCGCCTGCGTGCGGCCCGCGCAGAAGGTGAGGCCCGGCAGGGAAATGAGCGCGTCGCGGCCCCATGCATCGAACCAGTGGTAGCCGGCGAGCACGGAGGGCCGGCCGTCGCCTTCGTCCACGAGAAAATCGTTCCCCACGGCGGCGAGGTGCCCGATCATGCCGTCGGCGGCGGCATGGGCCGCATCCTGCGCTGCGCTTTCGCGCGCCCAGAGGGTCTCTATGTCCTCCTCGCAGAGGGATGTGCCGACCGTCAGGTAGAGGCTCGTCCTGCCGGCGAGAGGAAGATCGACGATGCCGGGGGCGAAAAGATCCTCCTTGTAATCGAAGCCGCGCTCGTGTTCCATCTGATACTCGACGTCGCGGTACCAGTCAGGCACCGGCATGAAGCGGCAGAGGCCGTCGCCCTGCACGTAGAGGGAGGGGAGGCCATCATAGGGTGTTATGGAAAAGCCGCCGGCTACGGGCGTCGTGCGGACGTGGAGATGCGCGTTCTCCCGGGTGAGGCTGTGGAAGCTGCGGTAGGCGAGAAGCGGCCGCAGGCGCAGCAGCGTCGGCGGCAGGCCGCTTCCCGTGATCGACCAGCGTATGATAAGGCGCGTTTCACCACGGACGAGCAGACATTCGCGCACGATGCGGGCGTTGCCGAAACGATAGGTGAAGACGGGCCTGCGATCGAACTCGAAGGCATCCTGGAACTGGTGCCCGCTCGGATGGAGGGTCATCGGGTGCTGGCGAACGGAGAAGCAAAAGCTGCGCTCCTCACCGACGAGCGATTCCTCAAGCGCCGAGAGAAGCACATGGCGGCCGTAGGGGGTGTGCGCAACGAGCAGACCGTGGTACTTGCGGGTGTTGCAGTTCAGCATGCTGCTGCTCGCGTAGTCTCCCAGACCGTTCGTGAGCAGCCATTCCCGGCGAAGGGCCCGGCGTGTGTTCTGGCAGGCTGCCTTGTCGAAAAGAAAACGCATGTCTCCGTCTCCTTAAAGAAGCAGGGAAGAATCGGCCCGGATGCCGTCTTTCCGATATCAAATAAGAAAGGAAAATAACATAACAAAGACTGACTGTCGAGAGGGATGCGTAACTCGGTGGATTGTCTACATCTTTGACATTGTATCTGCCTGTTTTTTGATGAAATGCGCACGCGACGACGTGTGGACCATGAAGCGTGTCGCCACGGGAAAGCGCCATGGGCATCGCCCATGCATTCCCTCTCCCGCTGTCCGCCCGGGAGGAGCGAGAGGGGCTTTTGCTTTGGAAAAAACTGTGATAAAGAAAAAAATTCCGTTTTACTCGCGAGGGATAGAATGAAAAAATTACTTTGCACGGTGCTTTTATCGGTTGCGGCCATGGGATTCGTCTGCCTGACGACCGCGAAGGCGGCCTCCGTCAAGATCGGCCTGATGTGCCCGCTTACGGGCAAATGGGCCTCGGAAGGGCAGGACATGAAGAACATCGTCTCCCTTCTGGTCGATCAGGCAAACGCCAGGGGCGGAATGAACGGCATGACCGTCGAGCTTGTCGTCGAAGACGATGCCGGCGATCCCCGCACGGCTGCCCTGGCGGCGCAGAAACTAGCTTCCAGCGGCGTCGTTGCCGTCATCGGCACCTACGGTTCTGCCGTGACCGAGGCAAGCCAGAATATCCTCGCCGAGTCGGAGATAGTGCAGATCGGCACCGGCTCCACCAGCGTGCGCCTGACGCAGAAGGGCCTGCCGCTTTTCTTCCGCACCTGCCCGCGCGATGACGCGCAGGGCGTTGCTGCAGGCGCCGCCATCGTCAGGGGCGGTTACAAAAAGGTCGCCCTCCTGCACGACAATTCCTCCTACGCGCGCGGCCTTGCCGAGGAAAGCCAGGCTGTCCTCAAGAAGGCCGGCGTGAACGTCATCTTTTTTGATGCGCTCACCCCCGGCGAGCGTGACTACAATGCCATTCTGACCAAACTGCACGCGGCCGATCCCGACCTTGTCTTCTTCACGGGCTACTACCCCGAAACGGGCATGCTGCTGCGTCAGAAAAAGGAGATGGGCTGGAACGTCGCCATGATGGGCGGTGATGCCGCCAACCATCAGGATCTCGTCAAGATCGCGGGCGTCGATGCTGCGGAGGGCTATTTCTTCGTGAGCCCTCCCCTGCCGCAGGATCTCGACTCGCAGGCCGCCAAGGATTTCCTCGCGGCGTACAAGGCCAAGTACAACAGCGTGCCCGTCTCTGTCTGGGCCGTGCTCGCGGGCGACGCCTTCAAGACGCTAGAGGCCGCCATTGCCGCCGGCAAAACCGACGCCGCAGCCATAGCTGAGTTCTTGCACGGGCTCAAAGGTCTGCAGGGATTCTCGGGTGAGCTCGGTTTCGACGCCAAGGGCGACCGTTTGGGTGAGTTCTACCGCACCTACACGGTGGCGAAGGATGGCCATTTCGCCCTGCAGCCCAAATAGGTCTGCTGACGGAGCGTTAGCCCGTGGAACAGTTTTTCCAGCAACTTCTGAACGGTCTTGCCGTGGGAGGTATCTATGCGCTTGTGGCGCTCGGCTACACCATGGTGTACGGGGTGCTCAAGCTGATCAACTTCGCCCATGGCGACCTGTTCACGATAGGCGCCTATCTGGGCTTCACGCTTCTCGTCAGCTGCAAGCTGGCGGGAATGATGCCGGTGACGCTCGCCGTGCTTCTGGTCTTCGTGCTTGCGGGACTCTTCGTGGCGCTTATCGGCTATCTGCTTGAGCGCACTGCCTACCGTCCGCTGCGCAGGGCGGACAGGCTTTCTGCCGTTGTTTCGGCCCTTGGCGCGTCGATTTTTTTCCAGAACGCGGTGATGCTCGTCTCCGACGCGCGCACGCAGGTTTTCCCCGACTTTTTGCGGCCTACGTTCACTGTGCACATCTTCGGCATGGGCGTGCCCGGCGTGCGTCTGCTCATCATTGCGGCGAGCGTCCTGCTCATGCTCGGCCTGTGGGCTTTCATCCAGCGCACGCGTACTGGGGCCGCCATCCGCGCCGTGGCCATTGACCAGGGAGCCTCGCGCCTCATGGGCATCAACGTCGACCGCATCATCTCGCTCGTCTTTCTCATCGGCCCCGGCCTCGGCGGCATTGCCGGCCTGATGGTCGGCCTGTGCTACGGTCAGATAGATTTCGTCATGGGCTGGGGGTATGGCCTAAAGGCTTTCATCGCGGCCATCTTGGGCGGCATCGGCAACATACCGGGCGCCATGCTTGGCGGTTTCCTGCTCGGCATAATCGAAACTCTGGCCGCAGGCTACATAGCCATAGCCTGGAAGGACGCGATTGCCTTTTGCGTCCTCATCCTTATCCTTATCATCCGCCCCACGGGCATTCTGGGCGAACGCACGGCGGACAAGCTATGAACTGTCGCTGTGCTTTGGCCGGCGCCCTTGCGGCTTTTCTGCTCATCCTGCCCTTCGCCGGCAATGCTTACTGGATAGGCGTGGGCGTTG
>JAILMX010000186.1 GCA_024692205.1 Desulfovibrio sp.
TACATAAGAGCCGGATTCGAGCCGCTGCGCGCCGCCCGACACCGCTGCGAAGGGCGCGATGCTGACGCCCTCGTTCCCGTCGCCTGCGGACATGCCTTTCGCTGCGGCGGTGTTCGCCATCGCGTTGTGCATGGCCGCCCCGCGAAATGACGTCAAAAATGAGTCGGCATGCCGCGCGTCGCATGAGCGTAATTTCAGGCGGCGGGGATTGCCAAGCGGAAAGCCATGCGCTAGTATGCAGCCGTTCCGTTTCGGGTCGCTTTTCGGTCCGGAACGGCACTTTTTATTTTTGCTGGTATGGTTGTTGGCAAGCAGTATTTTTCCGAACGTTTTCAAGTAAAGAATTTCAAGCGGATAGGCGCGATTTCCACGGCCACGGCCCGGACCGCGCCCAGCCGCCCGACGGCTTTCCATGGACGAACGCGACATGCTGCGGCAGGCGGAGAAAGGCGGCGCGACCCTCGTGCTGGGCGCCATGCCGGACGATGCGTCTCCGAAGACGCATCTTGCCGCCGGCCCGTGGTGCTTCGAAGGGCGTGACGATACCTTTCCCGACTGGGACAGGAGCTTCGTCTTCGCCCCGGAGCCCCTGCGCGAGTCCAAGGTTCTCGACTTCGCCGTCGACGCATCCTGCGCGCTGGCGGCCGACAGCATCCCGCTGATCGCCCGAAGCATGCGCCCGTGCGGAACGGCGCTTCCGCCCTGCTACTGGGAGACCCTGCTCGCCCCCTGGGCAATAGACGTGGCGAAGCAGATCGTCGAACGCTGCCTGCGCGTGCGCGCCATGGCCGCCGCATGGGGGGAGATGCCCCTGCGCGTGCCGCTTCTGCCGGAAGGATGCCGCTTCTCCTTCGCGACGGAGCACGACTTCACCCTGCACGGAGCGCTCTCGACGGCCTTCAGCCACTGGCTCATGTCGCGCCTGCTCGAAGCCGAATGGCCCGCGGCGTGGCAAAAGATCACGCTGCCCGCCGTGAGCGAACGCCATGAGAGGCCCGCCGCGGCGGGGCTCAAGGCCCGCCTGCGCGGCTGGCTGAGGGAAAGGCAGCTCGGCCTGCCCTTTCCCCGGCTCAAGGGCCTCGGCACGGCGCAGGCGCTGCGGCTTTCCCTCGCCCTTCTGCACAAGAGCCGCGGCCCCGACAGAACGCTCTCCCTCGCGGAGAGATTCTCAAGCAAAGCCGGGGGGGCGAAAGCGGACCTGCCCATAGATCCCCTGCCCGTCTTCATGCACTGCCTGCCCGATTCCCTGCGCGCTCTGAAGCATCCCGACGCCGTGGCGAAGGACGCCTCTGGGCCGCGCCTGCGCGCGGCAAGCGTGATCGCCTATGAGGACGCCGCCTACCGGCAGAAGCTCGCCCTGTGGCGCGCCCGGGGAAACAGGCTCATGTACATCCAGCACGGCGGCAACTACGGCCAGGTGCGCCGCGTGTGCGACACGGGCTTCGTGGAATACAGCCAGCATGCCTTCGTCACGTGGGGCTGGCGCCGGCACGAGGGCGAGCGCGGCAACTTCATCCCCCTGCCCTATCCGCAGCTCGCGCGCATCGCGGACGCATGGCACGGTTCTCCCGATTCGGCTCTTCTCTTCGTCGGCACCGAGATGCCCCTGCACGGCTACCGCCTGGACGCCCACCCCACGCCCCTGCAGATCGTCGCGTACCGCCGCGCGAAGGAGCGCTTCTTCGCGGCCATCGGCGAAGACATCCGGAAAAAGGCGGCATACCGCCCCTATTTCGACGTGCCGGGCACGCTGGCGGACGCCCCGTGGCTTCTGCCGCGCTTCCCGTCCCTGCGCCGCAGCACGGGCCCGCTTTTGCCGCAGATGCTCTCCTGCCGCCTGCTCGTGATGGACCACCACGGCACCACGCAGCTCGAGGCCTTCGCGGCAAACGTGCCCTCCGTGCTTTTCTGGTCGCGCGATGCGTGGCCTCTCACAAAGGAAAACGAAGCCCTCGTCGACCGCCTGGCCGACGCGGGCGTCTGGCATGCGGGCCCCGAAGAGGCCGCGGCCCATATCCGCCGGATATGGCCCGATCCCGTCGCGTGGTGGACGAGCGCCCCCGTGCAGGAGGCCCGCAAGGCATTCTGCGAACGCAACGCCCTCACCGTTCCCGGCGACGAAACCCCTTACTGGACAGAGACACTGAAAGGACTATGAACAGAATATCACGCATCTCCCTTTCCCTTCTGGCTATGGCATTCCTCTTTCCCGGCGCGCAGGGCCTCGCCGCCCCCGAGGCGGACAAGAAGCCCGCGCCCGCGCCGGCCGCAGACGCGGCTCCGGCCGACCGGCAGGACGCCGAGGCCGATGCCGGGACCGTCCTCAAGGAAGTCCAGGCGCTTCTCGACAGGAAGGAGTATGAGCAGGCGCTGAAAAAGGTGACGCCCCTCGCCGACAAGGGCAATGCCGAGGCCCTCTACGTCCTCGGCCGCCTCACTCTCGACGGCAAGGGCGTCAAGCCGAGCCCCCAGAAGGCCGCGCAGTTCTTCCGCAGGGCGGCGGAGGCCGGCGACATCGGCGCCCAGAACGCCTGGGGCACGATGCTCGCGTCGGGCAAGGGGGTCAAGCGGAACTATCAGGAGGCCTGCCGCTGGTTCAGAAAGGCCGCGGAGCAGGGGCTCGCGATGGCGCAGTACAATCTGGGGTATCAGTACGCCTCGGGGCGCGGCGTGAAAAAGGACGAGAAGGCCGCCGAAGACTGGTTCAGCCGCGCCGCCAATCAGGGACTGGCCGACGCGCAGTTCTCGCTCGGCTACGTCTACCTGAACGCGCAGGGCGACTTGCAGAGCGACACCCGCGCCGTGCACTGGTTTGAAAAGGCCGCCCAGCAGGATCACGTCAAGGCGCAGAACAACCTCGCCTTCATGTACGCCGAGGGCCGCGGCTACGCGCAGGATCCCCAGAAGGCCGTCTACTGGTTCACGCGCGCCGCCGAACGGGGCTACCCCGAAGCGCAGTACAGCCTAGGCCTCATGTACGAACAGGGCCGCGGCGTCCCGCAGGACTACAACAAGGCCGTCGAATGGTACAGGAAGGCCGCCGAGCAGAACGAGCCCGCCGCCCAGTACAGCCTGGGCCTCATGTACGAGCAGGGCACGGGCATCTCGCGGGATCTCACCGAAGCGGCCCGCTGGTACAGGCTCGCCGCCAAAAACGGCGACCAGGATGCCAAGGCCGTCGTGCGCTCCCTGGACCGCAAGCCCCCCGCGCCCGCGAAACCGGCGTCCGCCTCCTCTGACAGGAAAAAAGCCGACAGGAAAAAGGGCAGGGATTCCAAAAAGAATCAGTAGTCGTAGCGCCAGCCCAGGCTCGCCTCGGTGTCGTTCTGCCTGGTCTTGACCTCAAGCCTGACGCGGGGGGTTATCTCAAGCTGAACCTTCGCCGCGGGGCCGCCCTCGCCGGTTCCCTGCTCCACGCCGACGTACAGGCTGTCGGTGAGGTATTTGCCCGTCTCCACGGCGACGTTCGTTCCGTTCCCGGCGTCATCCGTCTTGAGGCGCAAGACGTCAACGCCGAGCGCATTGCGCGTGAAATCGAGCGGCTGCCCGCCTTCACCGAAACCGGCGAGCTGGGACAGGGCCTGCGTCAGCTGCAAAAGCTCGAACTTGCCGAGCTCATTGACGTTGCGCCCGAAAAGGATGTGCGCGAGCACCTCATCCTGAGGCATCACGGGCTCGCTTGAGAGCAGAAGCTTAAGCTTTTTCGGGGTGCCGGCAATGCCCAGATGCGAAGTGAAGCCCGCATTCTCATTGGTCAGCAGCAGATCGATCAGGGGCTCGGCCACATTGCCGCCAACGAAATCGACCTTGCCGCGCGTCAGTATGAAACGCCGGCTCATGAACTCCATCGTTCCCCTGACGGATTCCACCGCGCCCGAGACAACGGGCTCGGTCAGCGCTCCCGCGATATGCAGGTCAGCCTTCCACTCGCTGAAGAAACCGCGTCCCTCAACGATGAAAGCCCTCGGTGCGCGCACGCGCAGATCTATGGAACCCGTGCCGTGATCGGCCCCGCCCCGCGCGGCAGGAGCATTCCCCGCCGCGGCTTTCGCCTTTTGCTTCCCTTTCTTCTCATCGATGGGCAGGACGGTGACGCCCGAAGGGCCCGTCTCAAGGTCATCCAGCGAAAACGCCCCCCTGTCGACGATTATCTCGCCCTTGACGACGGGGGCCGTCGCAGGCCCGGTCACATGCGCCCCGCCGGAGAGGGAGATACGCACGTCCTGCCGGCGCAGGGGCCGCAGATGGTCCAGCGCCGCCCGTATGTCGAGACTGGCCGCGTCAAGCGGGCAGCCGCCCGTGACGCGCAGCGAGCCGCCCATGCCGTCAGAGGCGCTCAGGGCGAGCTTCGCGTTGCCGGCAAGGCCCTTTTCCCCAGCGGCTTTGCCGTCGACATCCACACGGCAATCCATCTTCTGCAACAGCAGGCCAATAAGGGGATCCTCAAAGCGGGAATCCGCGACATGCACTCCCCCCTTGAACTGCGGCGCGGCTGGCGAGCCCGAAAGCGCGGCGTCGATGCTGAGTTTTCCGGTGAGCCGCCTGTCGGCAAGGGGAGAAAGCTTCCACAGGGGGGCGAGGTCGCCGAGCCAGCGAATCTTGCCGCGCATGGGTCCGTCCATCTTGAGCGCGGGCACGCCGTTTTCCGCAAAGACAAGCGGCAAGGACGCCTCCACCCGCACCTCCTTGCCCCCGAGGGTGCGCACGGCATCGGGCGAAAGCTCCAGATGCGCCGTCAAGGCATCTCCCGCGATCTTTCCGACAAGGGCGGCATCGAAAGGCTTCAGGTTCACGCCCTTCACGGCGAGCCGCCGCACGCCGGCGCGGAAAGAGCCCTGCGGCTTCGCTGGGCTGCCGGTCACGCGCACGTCGGCCTCGGCAATGCCCTCGGGCAGTCCTTCGATGATCGCCGCAAGCGTTTTCAGATCAAGCTTTTCAAGCGAGAGCGCCGCATCGAGTTTCTGCGGCGACAAAGCCCCCTGGGCGCGCAACCTGCCGGAGGGCGTCACGCGCACGTCAAGCCCCTTCACGCCGATGCCGGCCGTGCCATACGCCACTGTCGCTCCGGGAGCGGCCTTTATGCCGAGCGCCCCCGCCTTGCCCCCGGGCATGAAGAGGGCCGTCGAGGTCTGCACTTCCAGCTCCTCCATGGTCACAGTGCCCGGCCGCCACTGCGCGGCGATGCGGCTCTTCACGCCGCCCGAGCTCGTCACCCTGAGAACGACGGGGCCTGTCGCATCCCCTTTCACCTGCACGGCTGCGCCGATTTTCAGCGGACCCGCGGCAAGCGACTTCAAGGCAATCTCGGCATCGATGCCCGCCCTGCCGAAAACATCGTCAAGGCGCACGCCGCCTGTAAGCCCGGCGACGGAAAGCTCGCTCCCCTTGCCGGAAGACACGGTAAAACGGGGCACGGCAAAGGTCAGATTCACGTTCTGCGGCGCCCCCCCGTTCCCCTGCGCCGCAGACGCAGCCACGCCCCCCAGGGCGAGGTCGAGTGAGACTTCACCCGAAAGCGTCCTGCCGGGCACAAAGGCGGAAAGAGCCTTCCAATCCTTCACGGCGGCGTGCAGGCCCCCCTCAAGCCTCGGCAGGCCCGCAGAAATTGTCTTCGCCTCCGCGTCGCCACCGGACGGGGCGGCTTCCATGAGAGCCTTGAGATCGCCCGACACCGACACGCCGAGCGCGGAGAGATCGAGCCCCCGCAATCCCGCCGTGAAGGCATCGAACGCCTCGGCATCGGTCAGGAGGGCGAAAAGCGTCGCCGCCATATGCACGGGACCGCCATCTACTCTTCCGTCGACGGCGAGGGCGAGAGGCAATTCCCTGTGTTCACCGGCCGAACCGAGAAAGCCCTTCCAGTCAAGCGGGCTTGCCGAAAGCACGACAGCGGCGTCCTTCAGGGCATGGCCGGCATCTTCGGCATGGGCGCATGTGAGCTTCAAGGCCATTGCCGGCGCGTAAAGAGGGCCTTTGAGGGAAAAAATCAAATCAACGGGGGCCTTCAGCCGCGCTTCGTCGACGCGGGTCGGCACATGCGTCGTCAGGGTCACGTCAAGAGGCCCGTCGAGCCAGCGGCCCTGCGCCGTGCCGCTCGTCCACCCGGCCTTTGCCGTGACGGCGAAGGCGTCGGAGAGGATTTCGCACCTGCCCAGAGAGAGAGAGATCGAGGCGGGAGCATCCCCGTGCGCCGATGCGAAGCCCGCCGAGAGAGAGGCCGAGGCATGAATCTCCATGCCCGCCACATCCTTCGCAACGACGGCATCCTCTATGGAAATGTTCTCAACCGTGACCGTGGGAAGGTCGGCGGGCAGTTCCCGCACACGATTCTCGACCTCGTCCAGCAGGGCGCGCAGACGGCTCTGCGTCATGGGTGGCGAAGGCGGCTCGGCCGGCGACGGAGGGAGTTCGGGCAGGCGTGACAGAACAGGGCGAAGGACGCGCAGATTCGTCAGGCGAAGCTCTCCGGGCAGGCCGCTGAGGACGAGATCGTAGTCAGCCTGCGGCACGGTGAGAAAGACGCCCTTGCCGTCGCTGACCTCAAGGGCTGCCGAAAAGGTGAAGGGCAAGGGGCCCGTGAGCTTCGTCACCCGTGCCGACAGGCCCAGCGGGGCGAGAGCCGTGACGAGCGTCTCATTGATCATGTCCTCGGCATAGCGCGAGGCCGAATCCGTCCGCAGCCAGCCGAAGGCGGCGGTCAGCGCAAGCGCGACGAAGAATACAAGGCCGAACAGGCCGCCGAGCGTCCATTTCGCCAAACGACCAAGTCTCCCTCCGCGGCGCGGGGGCCTTTTCCCGCCGCTTGCCGAAGCCTGCTCCGGCATGGATATCGGTTCGAAAATTTCAGCCATCAGAACGACTGCCCCACGCTGATATAGACCTGCACCGGCGGATCACCGTCTATCGGATTGAAGGGGGTTGCCACATCGAGGCGCACAGGCCCAATGGGCGTGTAGTAGCGCAGACCGAGGCCGCCGCCCCAGCGCATGTCGCCCACAATCTGCGGCATTTCATCGCGGTAGACCATGCCCCCGTCGACGAAGGGAACGATGCCGACATTCTTGCCCACTTTCAGCCGGGCCTCGAGGTTGACAATCTGGTAGGAGCGTCCGCCCAGGGGCTCGTCCTTGGCGTTGCGCGGCCCGATCGCCTGATAGGCGTAGCCGCGCACGGAACCGGCGCCGCCTGCGAAGAAGCGCATGGTCGACGGTATGTTGTCGAGCGAGGCGCCCGATATCGACCCGCCCTCGACATGGGCGGCAAGAACAATGCTGTCATCCGGCCTGCCGTTCTCCCCGCGCAGGGGGGCGTAATACAGACTTGCCGAAAGCTTGGCGGAGACGGCGGCCAAGTCCTCGCGATACGTGCCGAAGAAAGGGCTCACCGAGAGCTTGCACTCCGAGCCTTCCGCCGGATCGAGCGGATTGTTCCGGCTGTCGTGCCGAATGAAGGCGCGTGGCCCACCGACGAGAAAAGCCTCCTCTGCGCGGTCGCTTTCTTTGAGCCAGCCGCCTTTGGCGAAAAGGCCCGCGCCTGCCCACCAGTTCGTTGCAAGCCTGCGCTCCACGCCGACGAAGGCGTCGCTGCCCGTTTCGCGGTAGGCATCCGTCTCTTCGCGCATGAGGTTCAGGTGCGCAAGCAGACGCTGATTTCTGTCGCCGAAGGCGGGCTTTTCAAACGAGGTCTTTATGCCTTGGGCCTGCGTGCCGACAGGGGCACGCACCGTGAGCTTCTCGCCGTTGCCGAAGATGTTGCGGTGCTCCCACATTCCCTCGACGCCGAAACCGGTGTCGGTATCGTAGCGGGCATTGGCGGCCACGGTTCTGAAGGGGGCCTCTTCCACGACGACATCCACCGGAAGCACGGCGATGCCGTCAGGGCCTTTATGTATCCTGTCCGGAGCGGGCGTCGCCTTCACGGTACGGAAAAGCCCTGATGCGCGCAGGCTGTTCGCGTACGAATCCAGTTCTTCGTCGTCCCAAGGCTCAACGCCGGCCTTCCACGGGGCCATCGCGCTGAAATACGCCTCGCCTACCTTGGTATTGCCGCTGACTGCCAGTGCGCCGAGGCGGGACGGAGGACCGGGATCGACCGTAATGTCCGCATTGAGCCGACGTTTCTCCCGGTCAAGCGTGTACAGGGCTTCCGTGACTTTCGCCAGGGGATAGCCCGTCCGGTGCAGGGGCGGTATCAGGGCCTCGACGGCCGCCAGCATGTCATCGGCGGTGATGGCTTCGCCCGGCTTCACTCCGGGCAATTCCGTCGGAAATTCCGGCGGGGGCAGTTCCCGCGCATCCAGACCGAAGATGCCGTTGGCGCGCACGCGATGACGAAAGGATTCCGGCACAACGGGCTCGGGTTTCCAGACGACGCTGGCCCGCCCCACGGTATAGCGGATTCCGGGAACGAGAGTCAGGGTGACGACAGCGGGGCTCTTCGCGCTGTCTATGGAGAAGGACGCCGTGCCGTCATAGTAGCACTGGGAATGGAGAAGCTGCACGGCGGTCTCCGCATCGGTGCGGGCGCGGCGTTCCAGGCCGAGCAGACTGTCCGGGGGCTTCTTGCTGAACGCCGCGAGGACGCTCGCGTCCTTCATCTTGGCTTTCAGATCCTTGGAGCCGCCCTGAACGACAATCGAAAGCGTGTAGGGCACGGGTGTGGCCTTCAGACCGTCGTCAGCTGCCTTTGCCGCGGCATCGTCGGCCTTAGACGCGCCTGCCTCAAGGCCTGCCTTCATCAGACCGCAGCCGGAAAGACACAGTATGCAAACCGCGAACAAGAACATCACCCGCAGAAAGCGGGCCGCGATGACGGAACTTGGGGAGTCGGACGGATGCGGGCGGTGCATGGCCCAATCTATATCGAAGACGGTGCGGGCGCAAGGGATGCGGGGCCGCGGCGAAGGCCGCGACCCCGGAAAGATTACGCGCCGAAACGGTTCGGCCCTTGGTCGCTGGGCCTGCAAAGCCAGATGAGCAGTATGATCCAACCGATTATCGGGATGAAAATCAGCAGGTAGAACCATCCGGATTTGTTGATGTCATGCATGCGCCGCACAAAAACGGCCAAGGCCGGAAGAAGGAGCGCGAGGCTGACGAGCCCCTGCATGGCGCTTGCGGTTTCAAACCCGCCGAAAAGATTGCCCAGAAGGCTTGCGGCAGCCGCACACAGCCAATGGAAGAGCGTAAACCACCAGAATTCCGACCGTGACGCCCTGCCGGTGAACGTGGCGAATTTTTTCGTGAGGCATACTTTGACGGCATCGACGAATCCCATCGGTTCGCTTGTGGGGGCGCCCCATTGCGGGCCGGCACCCTGTCCATAGGCATGCCCCCACTGCCCCGAAGGGCCACCATGCTCCTGCTGTCCGGGGTTGCCGTGGGCCGATTGCGCGGACTGCCAATCGCTTTTTTGAGCGCGCCCCTCCCCGCTTGACAACTTCTCCCAGGCGGAAGCGGCAGAGGAGGACGCGCCGTTCTGCGCACTCCCCGACGACGCCCCCCACGCGGATGACGCCGCTCCGGGATTGTCGGCGGGGGAAGTCGAATTCCGCATGCTCTGCGCCGAGCTTCCGTAGGCGGAGCCCGGGCCTGCGGCACCGGAGGATGCCGGGGCAGCCGGTGGCGTAGCTTTTCCGCAAGCCTTGGCGAACGGACTCCGTTCTATGGGCAGCCAGTCGGCACATTCTGGATTCCAGACATGATCCTTGGGGCCGAGTTCGCCGGCCGCTATCATGTCGACGATGGTGCTTTCGGCAACGGGGCCGCCCGTCTGTCCGTTTTTCGCGTAATGCCATTGTTTTTCCATGGTATCTCCCATTGCAGAATCCTCCCGGCTGAAACACATCGACAGGAATGCCTCTTACGGGGCAACGATACAAACCATGCACGGGAAACGTCAAGGCTGCTCCCGCGAAACAGCGGTGACAAACACGCCTCGGGCGGAACCCTGACCCGTTTGTGCTTTTCCCGTCAGAGCAGACGGAAAAGCGACTCTCCCGCCGCCAGTCTAAACGCCTCTTCCTCACCCGACTTGCGGGCGAGCTCGCGGGCGATGGCGGCTTCCTTCAATCCGTCTTCCATAAGGAAGGCATCGAGGCAGACAGTCGCGTACGCAAGGCCCGCACGCCAGTCCTTGGCGGAATCCAGACTGAGTTGCGCCTGATACTTCAGTCCAAGATGCGGAAACGGGCTTTCATCACAGCATTTCGCCATGGCTTTCACCCATTCATGGGCGTCGGGGGAATCCGTAATCCACTGCTGCGCCATTCTGGTCATCTCAAAAGCCGTTTCAGGGCAATGGCGCAAGGGGTCGAATTGAAAGCCGGGCTGGCAGATACGCCCCGTCACGGCAAGAAGCGAGGCCCAGGCGAGGCAGGCATGAAAGGGCGTGTCCGGCATCCGCGCATCGGGATGGCGGTGCTTTTCGCGATTCCAGCAAAGCGCAAAGCTCGGCATGTCCCCCAATCGAAGAGCCGCTGCCGCGCAGGCCGTATGCAGATCGAACAGGCCGTCTTCGTCTGCCGAAGAGGCTGGCCCGCGCTCGTCAAGAAGGGTTTTCAACAGAGCGTGCGCTTCCTCCCGCCGGGCATTTTCAACGAGAAGGCGCAGCTTCATGGCCATGGCTTCCGGATGGACAGAACGCTCAAGCACGTCCTGCATGCTTGAGCTGTATTTTTCCTGCAGGGGATGGGCGCGCGCCCACTGGATGAACGCAAGCGCGAAAATGAGTTCCGTTTCGCTTGAACTGCGGGCGCGGGGCGTAAGGGTGGGGAGCATTTCAAGGAAAAAGTCGCGTCGTCTGTCTGGCAGATGGCAGTTCACGACTCTGTGCATGGCGGCCCTGCCGATTTTTTCCGTAAATGACGGCCGTGTGGATGCAAAGGAAAAAAGTTCCTCAAATTCCAAGGAGTTTCTGTAAGTGAGGACTTCCTTGCCAGGTTCGAAGTTGACAGAGAGGTCTTCGCCTATGTCCTCGGTGAGCACGCAACAGCCGCAGGAGGCCCCTTCCATGATGCGAAAATTGAACTCCCGGCAGATGGATTCATTGGGCAGGACGCGCGTGTCCTCATAGAGGTCGAGCATATCGCCGAACGGCAACGCACAGGGGACGACACCGTGGCGGTCTTGCAGCAGCCGTGCGAAACGGGATCGTTGCGGCCGGTTGGCGTCGATGCGCCCCACAAAGGATGCCGCATGGCCGCGCGCGGCATGGGGGCGCCATTTCCTGGCGCAGCCGGGTTCGGTGAACGTCCGCACGTCGTAGTGCCGCCAGGACGGCGGCAAAGCATCGAAAAGACTTTTGTGGGGCGTCAGGACGACATCGAAAAGCTGCGCGTACAGGCGATGCCAAAACAAATTCAGGTGGCTGTCAATGGCCCAGAATATCTTCGGGCAGTCCAGTTCGGAAAGATTGCGCAGAAAAACCCTGGGACCGAGGTTCTCTTTTTGCAGCAGCACGTCCGGCCGAAATCTTCCCCCTTCGGCTGACGGGTCCTTGAGCAGACGTTCGACAGGGACTATGCCGCCCTTCTTCAGGCGGATCGAGCGCACCGTATGGCCGGGCAACGCCCCTAGGGCACAGTCAATCAGAAGAATGTTCATCGGCGTGGGGCAAAGGCCACGATGTCGTTATTCCCCGTACCGGTTCATGCCTGCGTCGCTGGGGGTGCAGAACCAGATGATCAGGAATATCCAGCCGACGATCGGGATGAACCAGAGCAGGTAAAACCAGCCTGACTTGTTGATGTCGTGCAGACGCCGCACCGATACCGCTATGCACGGCAACAGAAAAACGAGATTGACGATGCCCGGCAACACGGGACCCAGCAGGCCGGCAGCGGAAGAGCATAAGATGTTGAACAGCATGAACCACCAATATTCCGCGCGAGTCGCCCGGCCCGTGAAGGTGGCGTATTTCTGCGCGAGGCAGACCTTTATCGCCTCGCCGAAAGCCATCGGCTCGCCCGCAGGTCCGCGGCTCGGCCCATCACTGGCCCCAGCCTCGTAAAAACCGGACGACGCATAGTCGCCGTTTCCCGACGATGCCGGGGCAGCCGGCGGCACCGGGGAGGCGGGCCTGCGCACATACCGCGCGAACGGGCTGCTGCGTATGGACAACCACTCAACGCAATCGGGATTCCAGACATGGTCATCGGGGCCGAGATCACCAGACGCAATCATGCCGCGGATGGTGCTCTCGGGCACCGGCCCGCCGCTCCTGCCGTCTTTCGCGTAGTGCCACTCTTTTTCCATACCCTCTGCCATTGCAGCTTCCCTCCGTGCGGAATGCATCGACGATTCGATGCGGACACGGTAACAAAATTCACGACCCCAGCAAAGGGGATGCCGGCCCCCTCCGACTTTTCCAGCGAAAATGAACGGGGCGTACATGCGGCGCGCAGCGTGCACTTTGACACCCGGCCTTCATCAGGCTACCGTGCGGCAATGCGAATCGCTGAACCGAAAACACGGAAAGGAGCCGCCCAATGAGCGAAAACTTTGATCTCTGCCTTCATATCGACCAGGCCGATCCCGCCCTGCTGAAATTCCTTCTCGGCAACGCCGCGAACTACTTCAACGGCCTGCCCGACGCTCACTTCCAGCTGGATGTCGTCGCCAACGGCCCCGCCGTCACGCTCTTCACGTCAGAAAACGAGGCCCTGCGCGCGCAGGCCAAACCACTTGTCGAGGCCGGTATGCGCATCAAGCTGTGCGCCAACGCCATAGCCGCGACCGGGGTAGACAAAAGCACCCTCTGGCCCGAATGCCGTATCGTGCCCGCGGGCCTCGTCGAAATCGTGAAGCTGCAGAACGCCGGCTTCGCCTACATCAAGCCGTAAACGAAAAACAGGCCGGGGAGTTCCCGGCCTGTTCCGCATCCGCCGGAGAGAGCTCTCCAGCGGCCGTCATTTTTCCATTGGGGAAGAAAAAGCCGCGCGAAGGTCTTATTTGCCCTTCGCCTTGCTCGCCATGGCGGCCCTGCCGGCCATCTGGTAGCGCTTGAGGGCGGAGAGAACGACCTTGCGCAGGCGCAGGGACTGCGGCGTGACCTCGACGAGCTCGTCCTCACGCACGAAGTGCAGGGCGTGCTCAAGGGTCATCTTCTTCACCGGGGTGAGGATGATGTTCTCGTCCTTGCCGGCGGCGCGCAGGTTGGTGAGCTTCTTCTCCTTGGTGGCGTTCACGTCGATGTCGTTGTCGCGGTTGTGCTCGCCCACGATCATGCCCTCGTACACGGGGTCGCCCGGCTCGACGAAAAGCGTGCCGCGCGGCTCAAGGTTGAACAGGGCGTAGGCCACGGCTGAGCCGGGGCGGTCCGCGCAGATGGAGCCCGTGAAGCGCGAGGCGAACTCGCCGCGCCAGGTGTCGTAGCCCTCCAGGTAGGAGTTCATGATGCCCGTTCCCTTGGTGTCGGTGAGAAATTCGTCGCGGTAGCCGATGAGGCCGCGCGACGGCACGGAGAACTCAAGGCGCACCCGGCCGGTGCCGTTGTTGGTGCAGTTGAGCATGCGGCCCTTGCGCTGATTCAGCTTGTCGGTGACGACGCCCATGAAGTATTCATCGCAGTCGACGTAGAGATGCTCGATGGGCTCCAGGGTCTCGCCGGCCTCGTTTTTCTTGAGGATGACCTCGGGCCTGCCCACGGAAAGCTCGAAGCCCTCGCGGCGCATCGTCTCGATGAGGATGGCCATCTGGAATTCGCCGCGGCCCTTGACGAGAAAGGCGTCGTTGTCTTCGGTGTGCTCCACCTTGATGGCGACGTTGCGCAGACTTTCCTTGACGAGGCGGTCGTAGATCGCGCGGCTCTGCACGATCTTGCCCTCGCGCCCGGCCAGGGGCGAGGTGTTGATGCCGAAACGCATGGCCACCGTGGGTTCGTCGACGCTGATGCGCGGCAGGGCGCGGGGGCTCTCGCGCGTGCAGATGGTGTCGCCGATGGTCACGTCCTCGATGCCGGCCAGGACAACGATGTCGCCGGGCTCGGCCTTTTCCACCTCGGCCAGCTTCAGGCCGTCGTAGACCTGCAGGCGCGTGGCTCGCAAGGGGCGGGGGGTGCCGTCCTCGCCGATGCAGGCAAGGGCTTCCTTGGCGAAGACCGTGCCGTGAATGATGCGCCCCACGGCGAGGCGGCCGAGATAATCGGAATAGTCAAGATCGGCCACGAGCATCTGGAAAGGCTCCTCGGGGTCGTAGGCGGGCCCGGGGATGGACTCGAGGATGGTCTCGAAAAGGGGCGTCAGATCCCTGCGCTCGTCATCCAGTCCTCGCATGGCGACGCCGTCGCGGCCGATAGCGTAGAGAATGGGGAATTCAAGCTGCTCGTCATCCGCGCCGAGGTCGATGAAGAGATCGTAGATCTCGTTGATGACCTCCTGCGGGCGGGCGTCCTTGCGGTCGATTTTGTTGATGACCACGACGACGGGCAGCTTGGCCTCTAGGGCCTTGCGCAGGACGAAACGCGTCTGGGGCAGTGGTCCCTCGGAAGCGTCGACCAGAAGGATGGCCCCGGTCGCCATGGAGAGCGAACGCTCCACCTCGCCGCCGAAGTCGGCGTGGCCGGGGGTGTCGATGATGTTGATCTTGACGCCGTTCCAGGTGACGGCGCAGTTTTTCGCGGCGATGGTGATGCCGCGCTCGCGTTCCAGGTCCATGCTGTCCATGACGCG
>JAILMX010000198.1 GCA_024692205.1 Desulfovibrio sp.
CTACTCGATGGCCGACGGCGGCCAGCTGGAGATGTTCACGCGGGAGATGCGCTCACTGCTGGCCGCATATATGAGGCAACAAGGGAACAACACCCTTGAGGATATCGTAGCCGAAGTCGATGGCCGTTTCCCCGCCGCAAAGATCTGCCTCTCGAACTTCTGGCCCCATGTTGCCCCTGCGAACCCCAATAATGTCTGCGTCCAGCCCTCCTATACGGCCGCAGGCTACAAGGTGTTCAGCGACATCATGGAAGATTTGGATTCGCTGGATGACGGCGGCGGGGGCATCACGCAAAGCACCAATGCCTTCCGCACGGAATATTTCCGCCGCTATGCCGACCGCTGGCTGAATTTCGCCAAAGCCTTTTCCAAGATTCGCGCTTCCATGCAGGAAGGCGACGTATTCATATCCTATGCGGACATCCGCAAGATCGAAGACATGCCGCATTACCGCGCCATGCAGCGGTTGGCCGGCGAGCTGGTTCCGCTCCAGCATGCCAAGGAAAGCCCGCCCTGGCTGTTAAGCTGCATGCTCATGGACCTGGTGGTGGACATCGCCGTCTTCGAACATCAGGAAGTGGCCACCAGCCGCGCCCGGACGCTGCTTTCTCTTGTCACCTCCGCACCGGATCTGGTGCAGCGGCTGCGCGCCGAAACAAAGGATGCCAGGCAGGCACGCCAGATGCTGGAGGTTGCCGAAAGCATTCATGCCTATTTTGCCGACACCCTTTCCCTGCTGCCGGTGCTGATCAGCCCGGAAAAGTCCTATACGCTCGCCTCCACATGGTTCGGAGGGGCCAGAATGGCAGGAAAACAGGACGCCAAAGCCGTTCAGAAAAACCAGTCTGGGCAGCAGACGGATACCACGGAAAGCGCTTATGCCAACGCCCAAAAACAGCTTGAGATTATCCTCGCGCCGTTCAAGGGCAGCGGCCAGAATCCCATGCTCGATCTCATGCCGGGTTTCCTGGATTTCATCGCCCAGGGCGTTACCGTCCAGGCGGCCAAGGTGGTGCAGGAGTCATGGGAAAATGACGTTCTGGGCAGCGCTACAGCCCTTTACCGACAGGATGATGTCGCCGGTCTTTTCGGTGACAAGGGCGTGGTGAAGACCTTTGTCGATGCGCGCCTCAAGCCGTTTCTCACGCGCAGGGGCAAGGCTCTTTCCCCGGCGAGATGGGGCGACATTGAATTCCCCTTGACAACAGACGCCCTAAAGGTCCTCTCTCAGGCGGAAGTGATAGCCGCGCAACCGCCGGAGGACACCTATTACGTGCAGCTGCGTTCCCAGCCAACGCTGGTCAATGTCGATGCCCGCGAGCGCGTCGATTCCACGACGCTCTCGCTGCAGTGCCAGGACAAGACCTATACACTGATCAACCGCAATTACCCCCGCGACGAGAAATTCCAGTATACGGTGAAGCAGTGCGGCCCCGCGACGCTCGAAATAGCGTTCCCGTCCTTCACGCTCAAGAGGAATTACGGCACGTTTACCGCCTTCCTCAAGGATTTCCAGTACGGGGAGCGCGACTTCTCGCAGGATGACTTCGGGGATGCGGCGGACAAAATGGAATCTGCGGGCGTCAACAGCGTCACGGTGCGCATTCTGCCTGACAATGTGGTCACGGTGCTGCAAAAAGAAGGCAATGAACCGCCGGTTCTGCCTGACCGTATAACGTATGTGTGGTGACGCCATGTATTCATTACGCTCACTCTATCGCATCATGCTTTTCGTGTGGCTCTCGCTGGTGCTGTGCCTGGGCGGCATCGTGGCATACAATTCCGGCTCGGACGGTTCCGGCAGTCTGTTCGCTTTTCTGTTTCCCGGCTTGCAGCAACCTGCTCCATTGCCGCCGGTCGTACCGGAACAACCCGCTCCGGTGCCGGCACCGGTCGTGACACCGCCGGCCCCTGAACCGCCCAAGCCGCAAACGGAATGGATCGCCCTGCAAAAAGGAAAAAAAGCCGGCAAAGGAACGCTGGGCAAGCCGGAAATCACGGTGCTGGACAACGGCGATGTGGAAGTGCGTTTTGCCTGCACGGACGCGCCCGGCAATTTCCGCGAGTTCCACCCGGCCAACATCGACTCCTTATCCATTGACCTCATGGGAGCCTGGGGCAAAGGCTTGCTCGTGGACAAGCGCCCGGGCAAAGGGGCGCTCAAGCGCGTGCAGATAGCTGATCACAACGAGTGGTTGCGCGTTTCGGGCGTTGCCCGGGAATCAACGGATCAACTTGAGGCAAAAGTGGAATACGCTCCCACCCTCAAGTCCTTGCGCATTGTCTTTTCACGAAAACAGTAGAGCAGACCTTTATGGCAGGTTTACGTTTTCTGGAACGGCTGCGGCAGATGCAACGCGACCCGGAACGCCGCGTGGCGGCAGCGCCGGAGGAAGTGCTGCAGTCCGTCACGGATTATGTGGGAAAGATTCTCAATACGCGCAAAGGCAGCACCGTGCTTGACGAGGATTTCGGCATCCCCGATTTCACCAGCGCCGGCCTGGCCTTTTCCAAGGAGGACATGCCCCGCGTGGAGAAGGAAATCAGCGCCTTCATCGAACGCTGCGAACCCCGCCTGCATAACGTTGAGGTGAAGTTTTCCCCGGACAGTGACGCCCCCCTGCAAATGGTGTTTTCGCTCAACGCGGAATTGCGCTACGCAGGGGATGAAGTCTTTCCCGTACATCTTGTCACGAGAGTTGACCCCCTTGGCAAGGTGACGGTTTCGCAATAGCGGTCACATTATCAGATACCTGAAGACAGCGTTTTTTCTATATGAAGCCTTCGTTATCTGACGTGCAATTTGTCATTCCAGATTGATGTTCCAGTGAAAACGGCCCGAATTCTACGTCTAACAACGAAGTACCTATGCTTTTTCCTGGAGGCCCACACATGACGGACATGACCTGCGCGTCCGCATCGCCACCGGCGAAGACAGCTCCCGACAGTTCAAGTCCGATATCCGTAATGCAGAATCCCTGGCAGCGGAAATGGCCGCATTCGCCAATGCCGAGGGTGGCACCATTTACATAGTCGCCACTTAAAAACAAGGTAACCGATTAAAATATATTGATATAATCGCCTTAATATTGTATCTTTTTCAACAGGCAATGATGCAAATAATGCAAAAACCCGGTTGAACAGGAGTCGAATTCCGATGAGCCCCAAGGCCCCTTTGAAGCAGCAGCAAGGCAATTTT
>JAILMX010000087.1 GCA_024692205.1 Desulfovibrio sp.
ATCTTCATATTGAATTGTATCGTTTTTTGTTTTCTGATAATTTAATTTTAATGCACTAAAGTATTCCTTAAACATTTCATCCGTATCGGATAAATTATATTTACCTATTTTAGATTTATTATTGTTATTCGATATTTTCACATTTCCTTTTTCATCAATAAATTTTACTATAATTTTTGATTGATATTCAATATCTCTTATTTTTGATACGAATTTAAAAATATTTGTGTACACTCCAATAACGCCAAGTATATTGCCATACCAGTCTTTAATTTTATAATTGATAAAAAGAGCAATTTCCTTTTTATCAGATAAAGATTTATCAACGCTTATAGCAAAATCAAAATCGTTTAATTGTGAAAAAGTATAGTCATACCAAAAATTCGTTCTCTGTTCTGATTTAAGTATTTCTGCAAAACCATCTTGAGTGTATAACGCCATATTTTTCTTTATTATTAAATAGACTCCATCATATTTATTATATTTATAATAACTAACGAGATGACGCAAAATTGTTTTTTTAAACGACTCCATTTCATAGATATCGTCTGCGGAAAGATATGATACAAGAAAGCCATCGGTGGCCATTTTTCTCGTGGTCTCGATGGCCTCCATCAAATATGGACAGGTTTCTGAGTATACCTCAGACATTTTTAATGAAATTTTATTCTCAAGTACATTATGAGAATCTTTCTCTAATGAATAAAAATAAATACAATATATCGAACAAAAGCAAAAAGCAATTATTGAATAAATAATTATTCTTGAATTCTTAAATGTAACTGATTTCATAATATTAAACTTTTCTGGCGTTTGAAATGAGCATGGAATTACCGGAGTTCATGAACTTCCTGAAGTGTTTTGTCGCCAAATACAATAGAATATATTTCCCATGTCTTTTGTGTTACTTTGCGAAAAGCATCAATATCAACATTCTCAATAATATTACACTGTTTACTATCTCGAATAATTTTTAAATATTCCTGTTCTTTGGCTAAACAAAGATTTCTTTGCCAGTCGCGGGTTTCATTTGCAGCATTAATAAGAATTAATTGTTGCTCTTGTGTTAACTTGTCCCATATATGCTTACTAATCAGCAAAGGTTCAGCTGTATATGTATGTGACGTCAGTGAGACATATTTTTGAACCTCATAATAATGCTTCGTCGCAATATGTGCCAACGGATTTTCTTGTCCATCAACAATTCCATTTTTAAGTGCTGTATATAATTCAGTGATTGGCATAGGAATTGGCTTTGCACCAAGCAATCTCATCATTGCTATGCATATTTGCTGTTCCATGACACGCATTTTTAATCCTTCCATATCAGAAGGTTTTATAATTGGGCGTATATTATTCGTCATTTGACGGATACCGTTCTCCCAAAATGCAAGAGTTATAATACCTTTTGATTCTCCTTTTCTGCTGAATCTCATTCCGATACTATCAAGCGCCTTATGAGCATGACTTCTATCGCGAAAAATAAAAGGGAGTTCAAATACAGATAGTTCTGGTATATAATTTGCCAATACAGCACAACTTGTAAGGGCCAAATCGATCGTTCCATTACTTATACCTTGGATTAAATCGCCTTGATTCCCAAGAGCTCCGGAAGGATATATCTTAATGGATATCTGCCCATTAGTTTTTTTCTGAACGAGATTGGCAAAATATTCTGCCCCCATTGCGTATGGGTTATCTTCCTCTGCTATGTGGCCAAGACGCAAAGTCAATTCTGCTGCAGAAGCATTGCAATGGGAAAATACCAGTGCCAGAATTATTATCAAAAATCGCATTTCATTCTCCAATAGTTATTGTTCACGTTTTATGGGATCGTACGGGAGAATATCAAGTATCCCCTGGCTCTTGAAGAGGTTCTTTTTCGTACGCAGCGGCTATTCGCCCCATGGCAGATTGCCCGAAACTTCCTTTTGGGGAATATGGCATCAGGCTCGGCACTGGTACAATCCTCGCGGGCTTTTGTTCAGGTGACAACCGCCGGGAAAAAGCCAGCGTTTCGCCGTCACGTTCTCGTCGGAAGCGATCAGGCGGCTCTTGCCTGAATTGTGGTCGCTGTTTTTCCCGGAAGTAATAAGGCGCTGATTTCAAAAAAATCTACAATCGACGCACACCGGTGTCAATGCAAAAGAGCACTGGGCTTCTCATTGTCCGTATTTCTGTAGGCAATACCGCCAGAAGCTGTGCTTGCCCGCCTCTCTGGCGCCCCTTTGCGCTTGCCTTTTCCCGCAAGCCGTGCAACGGTTTCACCGACATGACTACGGAAAAGGACTTAGCGGCTCGCGATTCGGCCCGCAACGGTGATGCCTTAGGCGGCATCGCCATTCTCGGGGGCAGCTTCAACCCGCCGCACATAGGGCATCTGCGGCTCGCCATTGAGGTGCGTGAGGCCATGGGCGCGCGCATAGACCGGGTGGATCTTCTGCCCTGCGCCCACCCGCCCCACAAAAATGCCGCGGGACTTCTGCCTTTCGCCCTGCGCTGTGAAATGCTGCGCATGGCGGCGCGCCCCTACCCATGGCTCCGCTGCAACTCGCTTGAAGGGGAGAGGACTGCCCTCTCCTATACATGGGACACCCTCGGCATCTATGCCGAGCGCGAACCGGGCCGCGAGCTTTTCTTCGTCCTGGGCAGCGGGGATTACAGCCTGCTTTCCACCTGGCACAGGGGGCTTGAGCTTCCCCGCCGCTGCACCCTCATCGTTGTGCCCAGAGAAGCCGATCCTGAGGCTCTCGTCCGTGTTACCCGCTCCCTCTGGCCCGAGGCGGAAACCGAGGACGGAAACCCCTTCGCCATGCGGCTTCCGCACAATGGGCGGGTACTTTTTTTGCCGATACCGCGGCTTGATATAAGCGCCACCGACATACGAAGACGCCTGCTTGAGGGCAGATCGCTCGATTTTCTCCTTCCCCCGGCCTCGGCAACCCTGCTGGAAAAGCACAGGGCCGAGGTCATCGACTGCTGGCGCTGAGAACGCAGGGCAGGACGCGGCTTTTTGGTCTGCATCATTGACTCTCCCGTTCTTCCACAGTAATGTGCTTTTTTACAGCGACCTTTTAACGCTCAAGACTGTCGTCTTGCGAAGGAGCATTGTATGGCGGAAGCATCAGGAAAACAGACCGGAACCGCTGCGCGCGGGATGTTCTCAGGGAACATCGGTTTCATCCTTGCCGTGGCGGGCTCGGCCGTCGGCCTCGGCAACATATGGCGATTTCCCTATTACGCCGCGAAATACGGCGGCGGCATCTTTCTTCTGGTCTACGTAATCCTGCTTCTGACTTTCGCCTTCGGCCTCATAGCGGCGGAGACGGCCCTCGGTCGCAAGACCCGCCTGAGCCCGATCGGCGCCTACACCTCCTGCGCGACTGACAGGGAACACCGCTTCCTCACCTTCGGCGGCTTCATCAACGCCATCGTTCCGATGATCATCCTGCCCTACTACTGCCTCATCGGCGGCTGGATCCTCAAATTTCTCTTCCAGTGCTGCCTGGGCAAGGCCTCCGCCCTCGCGGCCGACGGCTATTTCGGCGGTTTCATCGGCGCCCCGCTTGAACCCATCCTGTGGCACGTGATCTTCCTCATCGCCACGGTCTGCATCATCCTCAAGGGCGTGAAGTCCGGCATCGAAAAGGCATCCCGCGTCATGATGCCCATGCTGCTCATACTCGCCTTCGGCGTGGCGGTCTTCTCCATGACGAGACCCGGCGCGATCGAGGGCGTCAAGTACTTCATCGTGCCCGACTTCTCCAAATTCTCGATCATGACGGTCGTCGCGGCCTGCGGCCAGCTCTTCTTCTCCCTCTCCATCGGCATGGGCATCCTCATCACCTACGGTTCGTACATGAAGAAAGAGGTCGACATCGAGAAGGCCTCCATCAACGTAGGCGTCATCGACACGTTAGTCGCCGTACTCGCCGGCTTCATGGTCATCCCCGCGGTCTTTGCCTTCTCCAACGGTGACCCGAACGCACTCAAGGCCGGCGCGGGCCTCGTCTTCATCACCCTGCCAAAGGTCTTCAACAGCATGGACTTCGGCAACTTCATTGGCGCAGCCTTCTTCCTCATGGTCTTCTTCGCGGCGCTCACCTCGAACATCTCCATCCTCGAGGCCTGCGTCTCCACCTTGTGCGACGAGTTACGCTGGTCGCGCAAAAAGGCCACCTACGCGATGGCTTTCGAGGCGCTCGCCCTGGGCGTGCCGTGCTCGCTCGGCTTCGGCCCGTGGGAATCGGTCCAGATTGCCGGCATGGGCATTCTCGACCTGATGGACTTCGTCGCGGGCTCCATGCTCACGCCTTTCGCTGCCCTGCTCACATGTCTGCTTATCGGCCGGCTCATCGGCGTCAAGGCCATCATAGAGGAGATACGCAAGTCCTCGCAGTTCAAGCTCGAAGGGCTCTTCCGCATCTCCATCGTCTGGATCGCCCCGCCGCTGCTTCTGATCGTCTTCGTCTCCTCCGTACTCGCGGCGCTCGGCTTCATCAAGATGTAACTTCTTCCCGCTTCGCGACATCCGGCCGGCGCGCTTTTGAGCGCCGGCTTTTTTTGTGCCCGCAATCCCTTCCCCCTTCTGCCATCTGCCCGGGCACCGTATATTGCGTTCAACAAACGACGGTGGTAGCGTCAATGCCAAAAGGACGTGCAGGGCATCCGCTCTGGCGGCGGAACGTAACCCTTCCAAAAAACGAGCTCTCCTTCCGGGAACGGCATGAAACAGATCAGCATTGTCTACAAAGACAGCGCATCCTTCCGCGACCAGCTCTCCCGGCTGAAGGCCAAGGTGTCGCACCACGCGCACCGAAGGCCCCTCTTCCAGATCCTCTCGGTGCGCGACGACGAGTCCCTCATCAGCGAGATCGCACACATGCTGGCCGGGGTCTTCCCCGATGCGCCTTGGTTCGCCTGCTGCACTGCCGGCAACATCGCCAGCAGCCAGATAGCCGCCGAAATAACCGTCATCGCCACCGTCTTCGAATCGCCCGAGACCTTCTTCAAGCTGACGCAGTACGAAATCACCGCCGACAATATGCCTGAAGTCACGACGATGCTCCTGAATGAGATCCGTTCCGACACATGCGTCAAAGCGGTCGAGCTCTATGTGGCCCTGCAGGAATTCTCCGTACTGCACTTCTGCCGTCTCATGGATGCCGCGCCTCGCGACGTGCGCATAACGGGGGGAATCTCCGGCTCCCCCGATCCGTCCTCAAAGGCCACCTTCGTCGCCTCCTCTGCCGGGCCCTACACGGAAAAAGGCATGGTCGCCGTCTTCTACGGCGGCGAGGATCTCCATGTCGAAACGTACAAGATTTCAGGCTGGACGCCCCTGGGCAGAAGCTTTCGCGTCACCAAGGCCATCGGAAGGATGGTCTACGAGATAGACAACGCCCCTGCCTTCGACATCTACCACAAGTATCTCAACATTGAAAACGACGAGAGCTTCTTCCTCAACGCGCTTGAATTTCCCCTGATCTACGAAAACGAAGGGGCGTCGATCATGCGCGTTCCGGGCGCGAGCACGCCGGATCGGGCGCTCCTCCTGGCCAGCCCGATAGAGATCGGCACACGCGTGCGCCTCTCCTACGGCGACCCGCAGTCCATCATGGACTGCGTGCATGATGCGGCCGAAAGGGTGAACGAATTCCGCCCCGACGTTCTCCATTTCTTCACCTGTCTGGCACGCAAGGCCTTCTGGTCTCTCCGGGATCCCGCCTACGAGCTCACGCCCTTCAAGGGCATAGCCCGCTCTTCGGGCTTCTTCTCTCACGGCGAGTTCATCCGCGAAAACGGCCATCTGAACCAGCACACCATGACGCTCGTCATCGCCGCAATGCGCGAGGGCAAGGCCCCAAACCAGCCGGCCAGGCCTCTGCCGACGAGAACGCAACCATCCGCGCACATCCCCCTGATTTCCCGCATGGGCACCTTCATCCGTGAGACGACCTACGAACTTGAAGAAATGAACAGCCGTCTGCAGGCCATGAACCAGCAGTGGCAGGAGGTCGCCATCACCGACGCACTGACAGGCCTCGGCAACCGCATGGCCTTCGACAGAAAAATCGAGGAGATCGCGGCCGAGGGCATCTCCCCCCGGGACTGGGTCTTGCTCATGCTCGACGTGAACGGGCTTAAGTACACAAACGACATCTTCGGCCATGCGGCCGGCGATTCGCTCATCCTCGCGGCGGCGAACGTCATCAAGGAGATCTACGGAAAGCAGGGCGAATGCTACCGCCTGGGCGGTGATGAGTTCGTGGTCCTCATCCTCGCCTCCCTGCAGGAGCTCGACAAGCTCCATGCCGAATTCGACGCCGCGCAGAACGAGTTCAACAAGACCTCCGTCTACCGGCTTTCCATTGCCCGGGGCGAAAGCCATCTGAACAACGCCTGCGACCTGCAGCGCTCGATAAGCGATTGGAAGATGGATGCGGATCTCGCCATGTACCGCAACAAGTTGTGCAGTCATAAGAAGAGGAAGGACAGCAACTTGAGCGACCTGCGGGGCCTTATCGACTGCGTGATATCCCTTGAGGAGGCGAAGGATCCCTATACGGCCCACCATTCGGAACGCGTGCGGACACTCTCTGAACTGCTCGCCCGAAAGCTCGGCCTTTCGGAAGAAACGGTATGCATCGTTACCGATGCGGCCCATCTGCATGACATCGGAAAAATCGGCATCAGTGACGGCGTGCTGACGAAACCCTCGCGCCTTTCCATGGGAGAATTCAACCTGATCCGGCAGCACCCGGTCATCGGGGCGCGCATCCTCATGAAGGCCAACCGCACGCAGGAGGTCGTCCGCATCGTCATGCACCACCATGAGCGATGGAACGGCACAGGCTATCCGGACGGCCTCGCGAAAAGCGACATCCCCATCGGGGCACGCATCGTTGCCATAGCCGATTCCATAGACGCCATGTGCAGCCGCCGCTGCTACCGCAATTCCCTTTCATTCAAGCACTGCCGGGAAGAGATAAAGAAAAACCTCGGCATCATGTACGACCCGGCCATCGGCAAGATAGCCCTCGACAGCTGGGACGAAATAGAAGAGCTTCTGCTCACCTCGCTGAAGCATCTCAACGGCGACTGCGAAACAGACGCATAGCCATACCGCCGCAATGCGAGCCCTGTATGCCAGAATGATTCTGCAGCCACGCTCTTCACCCGACATTCCTTTCCTGAAATCGGCAGAAAGGTTCGCGCACAACCCGCGCTTTTGAATGCCATCAAAATTCCTTGCCTCGGGAGAGGAACTAACAGTTCCCTCTCTAAAGAGCCTGTAATTCCACGGAGTGCCCGGCATAAAAACGTCGCATGAACGCCGATATATTCTCTTTAAAAGCCTCATTCAAAAAAATCGTTCATAACTTTATATCTACCATATAAATTCTATAGAGCGATACAAAAGATGTATTCTTTTTTTGCATTATCTCATGCATGAATACAAATATATAGTTTATTTCTTACAGTTTTGATAAAGCTCAAAATTACAGATACGGAGTTTCTAGAGAAATACTTGACAAATCTCCCCGAGTTTGGCAAATTTTCAGACACAAAGGGAGGGGAAATTTCAAATGTTAATGAAATCCGACTTGTATAAACAGGCTGTGTCCCCCGTTGCCAAGACCATGGTCGGCGCGGGCGTCAAGTTCGAGCGCATCCGCCGCATCACGGGCTATCTCGTCGGCACGCTCGATCGTTTCAATAACGCCAAGCGCGCCGAAGAACACGACCGCATCAAGCACGGTTAGCGAATACCCTGCGGTTTCCGGATTCGGCTTCCTCCCGTTGCCGGCACCGTACCGTCGTATGGCCCAATGCGATTGAAGCCCCTTTCAAGGGGCTTTTTCAATGGATAAAAGCCCCGCATGATTGCGCACACGAGGGGCCAGATAGAGTCCAAGGAAGTGGTGTAAAATGAAAAACGCCCCCGGCATGTGCTGAGGGCGTCGGTGGCATTTGCGTGCCAGCATTCGTGTTTTTCCGTATCAGACTAGCCCGCGAAGGGCTTGGCATCGGCCACGGCGTCACGCGGCAGTATGCGGGCGTCCCCCTTGTCAATGTCGATCAGACGGTAGCGGTCATTGCCCATGCCGAGCTCCTTCATGCAGCTCAGCTGACGGAAGGAATGGCGTGTGCACATACGCTCGGCAAGAGCTGCGCGGTCCTTGTCAGGCAGGGCCATGACGAGGTCGACCGCGGACTGATCGGCCGCCAGAATGTCGAGCGAGGCCACGATGCCTATGTTTGGCGTCACAACGGGCTGGGCCCTCACGCCTTCGCAGTCGCAGGAGACGGACATGTTGCGCATGACGTTGACGAAGGCGATGCGCGGAGCGAAGTGGTCCACCGTGGCCTTGGTGGATTCGGTCATGCGCTCCATGAACTCCTCCTTGCCGATGTCCCACTGGTTCGGCTGGTTCGGCGTCGTGTGGATCATCGCCTTGCCGATGCGGCCGTCGGCGCAGCCTATGCCGATGTTCTTGTTCGAGCCGCCGAAACCGCCCGCGACATGGCCTTTGAAGTGCGTGAGCGCCAGCAGGGAATCATAGGCGAGCAAGCCCTTGCCCATGCTCATCTGCGTGAACCACTTGCCGCCCCTGACGGGCAGCATGACCGTGCCGCCATCGTCGATTATGTCGACGGGGGCGAACGTCCAGCCGTTCACCCTGAGAGTCTCCCTGTGCTGCGCCGTGGTGTAGCGATCGCCCTCGTAGTAGGTGTTCGTCTCGATGATGGCTGCCTTCGGCAGGTCGCTCGCGATGAGCTGCCGCACCCATTCGCGGGGGATGATGTTGGGGCCGTTCTTCTCGCCCGTATGGAGCTTGATGCCCACCTTGCCCGTGAGCGCGCCGCCGACGCGGGCGACGATCCTGCGCAGCCCCTCCGCGGAAAGATCACGGGTGAACCAGACGACGGATTCCGCGCCCGTGCGCTTTTCGTAGGGGAGGTATCGCTCGCCGCCGACCGCAGGGACGGGCTTGCCGTTTGCGGGATTCTCCGCGGCGGAAAGCGTTTTCGGCAGAATGCCGAGAGATGCCGCGCCCATTGCGGCGGCTACGCCCTGGACGAAGTCGCGTCGTGAAATGCTCATGGTACCTCCGTAGCGTATGACTTTCGGCGGAATCCTGCCGGGATTCCGCCTTGCGGTGTGCACCGCCGAAGGGGTGCGTCGACCCGTCCTATTGCCCGAGCTTTCCGTATTCCTCATCAGTCACAGGTTCAAGCCATTCGTTCGAGGTTTCCCTGCCGGGGCATTCCACCGCGAGATGGCTGAACCAGCTTCCGGCCTTGGCGCCGTGCCAGTGCTTCACACCGGCGGGGATGGTAACCACATCGCCGGGCTTGAGGCTTTGCGCGGGTTTGCCCGCTTCCTGATACCAGCCTTCGCCGTCGACGCAGATGAGTATCTGGCCGCCGCCTGCCTTCGCGTGATGGACATGCCAGTTGTTGCGGCAGCCGGGCTCGAAGGTGACGTTATAAATGCCCACGGTCTTTTTGGCGTCGGTCAGGGGCTTCAGATAGCTCCGGCCGATGAAATAGCGCGCATAGGCTGTGTTGGGTTCGCCCATGCCGAAAAAGCCGCCGTGCGCCTCCTGTCCGCCGTCGTCGGCATAGACCTCCTTCGCCATGCGGAAAGCCGCCCATGCGTTGGGCCAGCCAGCGTAAAAAGCGACATGCGTCAGCATCTCGGCCATCTCCGTCCGGGTGACGCCGTTCTTGCGGGCGCTTTCCAGATGGTATTTCAGCGAGCTGTCAGTGATGCCCTTGCTGATGAGGGCCGTGACCGTGATGACGGAACGCATCTTGAGCGGGAGCTTGTCCGTGCGGGACCAGACTTCGCCAAAAAGCACGTCGTCGTTGAGCTCGGCGAATTTCGGGGCGAAATCCCCCAGAGCCGTTCTGCCTGCTGTTTGTTTGACCACTGTTCCCCCCCCTTTCGCATCGTTTCCGGCGGCCAAGCCGTAATCCGTCAGGACGGTTGTCCCCATCGTCGCCATGAAGAGCAGGACGGATGCGGTGATTCGCAAACCTTGCTTTTTCATGGCGCGGCTACCTCAGGACGCTTTTCGCCCACTCGACGAGCACGGCCTTGTCGGGATTGCCGTTGAGCACCCTGCCCGAGCGGACGGTGGCCTTGGGGCAGAGTTCCCTGAAGATGCTTTCGGTCTTGCCGAGGCCGCTGCCGCCCGACGTGGCGAAGGGCACGATCATCTTGCCCGAGAAGTCATAGCTTTCAAGGAAGGTGGAGATGATGGTCGGGCTGCGGTACCACCAGATGGGGAAGCCCACGAAGACCGTGTCGTACTGTCCCATATTCCCGACCTGCGCCGCAATGGCCGGGCGCGAATTCGGATCGTTCATCTCGACGCTGGAGCGGCTTTTCTTGTCGTGCCAGTCCAGGTCCTGCCGGGAGTAGGGCTTTTCGGGCCTGATCTCGAAAAGGTCCGCGCCGAGGCCTTCCGCAAGCTTCTTCGCCACGCGGGCCGTCGTGCCCGTGGCGGAAAAATAGGCCACGAGAATCTTGCCGTTCATGTCCTTTGCCTCCGTCGTCGTGCAGGCCGCGGGAAAAAGAACGCTGAATGCCGCGAACCCTCCGGCCAGCTTGAGGGCGGTGCGTCTACCGAGAAGTCGATTGTGTGTGTCAGGCATGGGAAGACTCCTTTGATGAAAGCAGGATACAGGTTTTCTGAAAAAAAGTACGTTCCGGGCATC
Organism: Desulfovibrio sp.; assembly: GCA_024692205.1. Lineage (GTDB taxonomy): Bacteria > Desulfobacterota > Desulfovibrionia > Desulfovibrionales > Desulfovibrionaceae > Desulfovibrio. The sequence continues at coordinate 10,732 of JAILMX010000087.1, forward strand.
GCACGATTCCCGGTTTTTCGCCTCGCCAAGTAAAAATCGCCTTCATGTCCGCCGGTTTTCTAAGGTGCCGTCCTCGTTTATATTCTTCCTCGCACAGCACGGATTTTTCGCGCGGGTACACCGCCCTCAGCGGTCATGGGCGGCACATCCCGCGTAACCATCGCGCCGGCTGCCACAATGGCCTCATCCCCTATGGTGACGCCGGGAACCATGGTCGGGCGCACGGCAAATGGCATCAAGATGGCACCCTTTCCTCTTTTTTAAAGGCTGTGCCCAAGCTCGTAGGCTTTTTGGGGATACGCCGTGCTGCTGATGGCACCTGCGGGCCAGACGCCGGGGGCGATGACGCGGCCGGCATCCGTCCAGCCAAGATAGTCAAGCAGCATTTCATAATGCGCCTGCATGGGGTGCTCCTTGCGGGGGCTGCTGTCCGCGTAGGTCATCAGCAATACCGCCTTCTTGGGAGCATGGATGCTGCCGTTGATGGCGTAGAAGCGGTCAATGACCGCCTTGAGCTGAGAGGAAAAGCCGAAATAGTACATGGGCGTTGCAAAGGCCACCAGATCGGCCGGGACGATATGCTCGCGCACGAGCTGAAAATCATCCTGAAACACGCACGGCCCGTCCATGCCGCAGGAATTACAGGCGGTGCAGGGATGGACGTCCTTGAACGCCGCATCGAAGCGTGTCACGGCATGGCCGGCTTCCTCGGCCCCCTTGATGAACTGCGCGGCCAGTGTGGCGGAATTGCCGTTTTTCCTGGGGCTTCCGCTCAGAACCAGTATCTTCATGGGTTTTCTTGCCTCCACGGCAGGTTGAGCGTCACTGGAGAAGGCCGCACCGCCGAATCCTGCGGCGGCCACGGCCAGCGAAGCGGTGATGAATTGACGCCGGTTCATGCTCAATTCCCCTGATGCCACTTGTCCCTCAATTCCACGGGTATTGTTTCCAGCAGCGACTTGGAGACGGACATGTCCTTTGTTTTTTCGATATATCTCTTGAAGTGCGGCGTGGTGCGATGCGATTGATAGTCTTCCTCACTGGCGTATATTTCAAAAGGCTCTATTCAAGAAAAGTAGTGATGCCAGATGAATGATTTTAGGTTTTTACTGAGTCAGGTATCAATGACGGCAAAAAGGTCTTTGAAATCAGCATCTGCTTTCTGATACTCAGTTGATTTCACAAGAAAAAACCATC
>JAILMX010000257.1 GCA_024692205.1 Desulfovibrio sp.
GAGTTATTGACAAAAACAAATAAAAATGTTGCAATAAAGAACATTCTGTAAAGCATGTCTCCTCCGAATACTGTTGCGGTTAAATTGCATCACCTGCACGCCACAAGTCATGGATGCGGTATTCGTCCTCCGCTTCGCGGGGCGGCTTTTCCCTGAAAGCAGAAAGGGGCTGTCGAAACGACCTGTGTTCCGTCATTCAGCGAACCATATGTTTTCATTTGACAACCCGAGCGATCCGTTACATACGGCAACGTATGGTACTGACAAATAACGCCTTGGGCAACCTCATAAGCCGCTCCAGGTCCGTGCTCGGAAAATGCCGTCTCATCACCGTTTCGGCTCGCCCGCGGCCGCCGTATCGATTGTCGCCGTCATCGCGGGAACGCCGCCAATCGGACTCGCGGACGAGGGCGGCAAACGGAGCGGGGAGCGAAGCGGAGTGGGAAAGATGGACGCGCTGGCGGACATGTCGGACGAATAAGGAACTTCCATGAATGACGAATGCCTGATTTGCAAGGAAAAGCTTGAATATCTCGAGCTGGGCGAGATGATGGAATGCCGGATCTGCCACAAGAAAGAGTCCAGCAAGACGCGCTGTGTCAACGGACATTACGTCTGCAATGAATGCCATTCAAGGGGAATGGATTCCATCATCGGAGCATGCCTGAACGAGACATCGAAGAATCCCGTCCGGATACTTGCGAAGATGATGTCGTTGCCTTTCTGTCACATGCACGGGCCGGAACATCATGTCATGACAGGTGCGGCGCTTCTCGCGGCATACAGGAACGCCGGCGGAGACATCGACCTGGATTCGGCGGTCATGGAAATGCTCGCCAGAGGAAAAAGCGTTCCGGGAGGAGCTTGCGGATTCTGGGGTGCGTGCGGCGCGGGTATCAGTTCAGGCATGTTCGTATCCATCATTTCGAAAGCCACGCCGCTGACACAGAAATCATTCGGCCTCTCAAATCTGATGACGGCAAAGTCCCTCACGGACATAGGAGAAATCGGCGGGCCACGCTGCTGCAAACGAAATTCCTGGCTTTCCGTTCTTGCGGCAGTTGATTTCGTGACGGACAATTTCGGCGTGAAGATGGAGAAGCCCGATATCACATGCGGCTATTCCACAAAGAATAATCAGTGCATCGGCAAACGGTGCCCGTTTTCGCCACTTGGCAAATACCCTTTCCCTATGACCGTTTCCCGCGCCATCGCCATCGCCAGCGGGCGCGAGTAAGGGAAGGCGTGCGCGGGATTCGCCGAACCCCGCATAAGCGCGGCAGAGCCGCAAAGAGCCAACGGCCCTAATCCCTTGAACTCCGACGGGCTAAATGGTATTGAAGATTCCGAGGTATTCTTGTAGACCCTGTTTCAATCAAACGGCTTTTGAGCCATACAGCGAGGGTTATCATGAAAAAGTTCGTTTTTCTTGCCGCCTTGTGCGGCCTGCTTTTCGGTGGATCCGCCATGGCGGGCGAGCCTCAGCTCTATCCCAAGGACAAGCTGAAAACGTGGAACCGTGACAACGTGGCCAAGGGACAGGGCACTTTGTTCGGCCAGTTCGCCTATACCCGCAACGATGCCTCGAAGGACATGGTCATCAAGGAAATCGGCTGGATGACCCTCAAGCCGGGGGATTCCATCGGAATGCATAAGCACGAGAACAATGAGGACTCGTACATCATCATCTCCGGCGAAGGAGTATTCACGGATTCTGCAGGCAAGGAGACCCCCGTGAAGGCTGGTGACGTCACCATCGCCCGCCCCGGAGATGCCCACGCCCTCAAGAACACCGGCAAGGAGCCGCTTGTTTTCCTTGACATCATCGCCCAGCGTTAAAGCGCCTCGTCGCCAGGCTCGCCAGAGCCGGGCGAGGCGTTCAGGAGCACGGCCCGAACGTCATACCGTTCTCGAAAGCGGCAGGAAAATCTTGACAACCGCCCGGAATTATGTGACATATCAGTCCTGTCCGCGAAAGCGTGGATGTGTGGATTGAAACGAGTTCTGAGGCCTCGCCCCAACGCATGACCCTGTCAGCGCCCCTTTTGGGGCGCTTTTCATTTTCCGCGCATGCGACATGGCCTTGCCGCTGCTTCCTCTTCGCCATCGGCGATGTCATCGCGCCTACTGGAACGTCACCGAGCAGCTCGGCGCAAACGCCACGGCATCATGGGAAATCTGATGGTGAAGTACGAGTTCTGACCCCAACCGGTAGCGGCGAAGACAGAAAGCCCCGTCTCTGGACGGCGCCATCCTTTTCGGATAGGATTCGACCGTTTTTTGACGCCCTCATAAGCAAGGAGCCTGCCCGTGAACAGATCGGAACTCATCCTGAAGCTCGCAACGGAGTGCGGACTGTCCAATGATGACGCCGCGCTGTGCGTGGATATCTTCGTCGACGAGATGAAGAAGGCGCTGCTCGAAGGCAACCGCATCGAAATCCGCGGGTTCGGCTCGTTCAAGATGAAGGAATACAAAGGATACACGGGCCGCAACCCGAAAACGGGCGAAAAGGTCGAGGTCAGGCCGAAGCGCATGCCGTTCTTCAAGGCCGGCAAGGAACTGAAGGATCACGTCAACGACGCGTCGTGAAACCAAAATGCCCGGAGCGTCCCGAATGGGACGAGCTGCCGATGGCGAAGTGCTGAACCACACGGATTTGCGGAGAAAAAGACATGTCAAAGCAGCAAGGATCGAAATCCGTTCTCATCGGCATTGACCTCGCGGAAATCGTGATCGGACTTGCCATCTTAGTCGGCCTCGGGCTGTATTCGCTCAATGACGTTCTTCAGCACGTCGAGTATCTGATGGCGGATGAGAAGCTCACGACCACGGCTAAGTACGTGAGCGAAAGCCATTACGCAACCAATCTCACGGAAAAGAATTCCGACGGACATGTATCCCCGGTCTATTTCTACAACATAACGTATGAATACATTCTCGACGGCAAGCGACACACGTTCGTCGCAAAGGACAGGTCGTCATCCTCAAAGGCAGACAGAACGCTCTTTTTGTACAGGAACGGCAAGGAAGAATACAGGCTTGCTCCTGTCGCGGGCATGTGGGCATGGGTGCAATGGACACTCCTGGTCCTGTCCATTCTTTTGGGATTGCGGCTGATATTCGGCGGGGTTCGCGGCCTGGCCGCAGACAGGAAAAAACGATGATCTTTTCCGGCGAAGTCCGTCACCCTGAAACAGCAATGAAAGGGAAGTGATGCATGGCCGACTTCATGAAACAGGCGCTTTGAAATCGCCAAGGCGCAGCTGCCGCTACGCCATAAATGGTGAAAATGCTGTCCATGAATTTCTCCGTTCAGGCGTTCTGCGCATCGAAGTCCATGCCTTCGATCTTGAAAAGGTTTTTGCGTCCGCAGCGGAGGACGACGTATCGATGGCCGTCAAAGACGCGGAAAAAGTCAATTCGTCCGCCTTGCTGCCATGAGGCGGCGTACCGGAGCCCGCGAGCCATCTCCTCTCGCACTTCTTTGGTTCATATTGTGACGATAATTATGGGCCGGCCCTAAATATTTCCGAAAAGCATCCGTACAGCTGAATAAATACCTTTTGCCCAGAAAAGGAGACCTTCCAATGAAACTTATGGGACGCATGATGGTGTTCATCCTGCTTCCGGCCGTTGTCGGCCTGATGCTCCTTTCGGGCATCGGCTATTGGATGGCCGGCGGCCTTATCCGCGAGCAGATCCGCGACGATGCCGCCGCGATACTCGATTCCGAGGCAGTCGGACTGGTGGCCGTGTTCGCCGGCCTGGACGAAGCGCTGCTGCCGTTCACGGAAAACCGGCGCGTGCGCGAGCTCGCCACCGCATGGGCGGAGGCTGCGCCTGACGTGAAAGCCCAAGGGGTAAAGGCCCTTGACGCAAACGTTCTCAATAACGGCAGCGCCGCGTTCCGCGGTTTCGTCGATAAAAGCAAGGCCGTATACCTGGCCATGCTCATCGGAACCGACGGCAAGGTGCTCGCCTACCGCCTCGACGGGCAGGGAGAGGGCCTGCACAAGACCGTTGGCGAGGATTACTCCTCGCGTCCCTATTTCAAGGCCTGCATCGACAGCGGGCAGACGGTGCAGAAAACCATCGTTTCAAAATCCACCGGCGTCATTTCGACCATGATAGCCCTGCCGCTGCGCATCAATGAGAAGGTCGTCGGCGTCGTCGCCGTGGGCATCCGCAACTCCGTCGTATCCTCAATGACCCTTGAGCGTATCAAGGTCGGCAGCAAAGGCCATTCCTATGCGTTCGGCTATGACGGCCGCATCGTCCTCCACCAAAAGGGCGACCGCATCGGTCGCGACGTGTCCGGCACGCCCCTCTTTCTCGCCATGAAGAACTCGCCGACGGGCCGCATGGAGATTAAGGGCGAGGACGGCAAGGACAAGATCGTCTACTGGAAGGCCCAGCCGAAAGAGCAGTGGTATCTCGCCATGGAGCTCGACGCCGACGAGATTCTCGGTCCCACGCATGCCTTCCTGCGTAATATGATGCTGCTCGGTGCGGGCTTCGGCCTCGTGGTCGGCTGCGTCATCTTCTTCATGGCTCGCGGCATCTCCGGCCTCGTTGGCGGATTCTCCCGCATCACCGCGGCCGTCGCAGGCGGGCGGCTCAAAGAGTCCGCCGAGGAAAAGGCGCTGCTCGACAGGGCGGCGACCCGCAAGGACGAGTTCAGGGTCATGGGCGAAGGCATGCGGACGATGATGCAGAGCCTCAGCCGGCTTATCGGAGAAAGTGAGGAAAAGACCGCCGCTGCCGAGGCCGCCATGAAGAAAGCCGAGGAGGCCTCGGCGTCAGCCAAGGAAGCGGCCCGGCGCGCCGAGGCCGCCAAGTCCGAAGGCATGCACACCGCAGCGGAACAGCTCGAAGCCATGGCGGGCGCCATTTCCGCCGCCGCCACGCAGCTCTCCGCCCAGGTCGAGCAGTCCGACCGCGGCGCCGTCGAATCGTCGGAGAGGCTCGCCGAAGCCGCCACGGCCATGAACGAGATGAACTCGACCGTGCAGGAAGTCGCCCGCAACGCTTCATCCGCCTCGCAGCTTTCGGCCACCATGCGCGGCAATGCCGAAGAGGGGCGGAAGATCCTCGACAGGGCCATGCAGAGCATCGCCGAGGTGCAGCGCGTCTCCACCGAGCTGCATGACGACATGGGCACGCTGAACAAGCACACACATAACATCAGCCAGATCATGAACGTGATTTCCGATATCGCGGATCAGACGAACCTGCTCGCCCTGAACGCGGCCATCGAGGCGGCCCGCGCCGGCGAGGCCGGGCGCGGCTTCGCCGTCGTCGCCGACGAGGTGCGCAAGCTCG
>JAILMX010000017.1 GCA_024692205.1 Desulfovibrio sp.
CAGCGCAAAAGGAATATGGAGCGGGCCCTCCCCCTTGCGGGAGGGCCCTTTTGACCTCAGCCGGAATCGACGAGGACGGAGAGGGAGGGGGATGGCGATGGATGACGCAAAGGCCGTCGAGGCATTTCGGCTTGCGGCGGAGAAGGGAGATGCCCGCTCGCAGTTCGCCCTGGGCATAGCCTGTTCCCACGGCATAGGCGGCCTGGAGAGCGATAGGGAAAAGGCGGCAGGCTACTATCGTCTGGCTGCCGAGCAGGGATTGCCGGATGCAGAATACGCGATGGGGGTAGCCTGCCATCAGGGCGACGGCGTTGCCGAGAACCGCGCCGAGGCCGCGGAGTGGTTCCGCAAGGCCGCCGGCCACGGCCATGCGGAAGCGGCGCGCTCCCTGGCCGAAATGTTCTGGAGCGGCGACGGCATGCCCCAGGATAAGAAGGAGGCCGCGCGGTGGTTCCGCACGGCGGCGGAAAAGGGCGACGTTTCGGCGCAGTCCAATCTGGGACTGCTGTGCTACTGCGGCGAGGGCGTGCAGGAAGACAAGAAGGCTGCGGAGAAATGGTTCCGCAAGGCCGCGGAGAAAAACGACGCGAAGGCCTGCTACTATCTTTCGCGAATTCTTTTTCTTGGCGAGGGGTGCGAGCCCGACCGTGAGAAAGCCCTTGAATACTGCCGCAGGGCCGCCGAGCAGGGCCATGTGGGCGCCCAGTTCAACCTCGGGCTCATGCACTGCGTGGGGGAGGGCCTGCCCGTCGACAAGGCGCTTGCCGCCCGCTGGTACGAGGCTGCGGCGAAGCAGGGGCATGTCGAAGCCATGTTCGATCTCGGGCGCCTGTATTTCGCGGGGGACGGCGTTGAGAAGAACGGCAAAAAAGCTCTCGACTGCTTCCGTTCTGCTGCGGAGAGCGGGCTTGCGCGTGCCCAGACGCTTCTGGGCGCCCTGTATGAGCAGGGGCGTCTTGTGGAGAAAGACAGGGATGCGGCCGAAGCCTGGTACAAGAAAGCCGCGGGGCAGGGGGACCGAAAGGCCATGAAGCTGCTCAAGCGTCTGCTCAAGGAAAAGCTCGGCTCCGAAAGCGCTGATACGGAACGGAGTCAGGCTGAAGACAAAAGCGTTGCAAAACCGCCCGAAGCGTCGGGCGCGGATAACTGAAGGCGGTGCTTCATGAAAATAGTTCTGATTCTCGTGATATTGGCCATAGGGGGATACATGTTCGCCAAGTACGCCGTGACGCAGCCGCCCATTCAGGGCCTTGTGCAGACATCGACCGCTGGGGCGCCCGTCCTCGTCTCCCTGGCCCGTCCGGCGGTCATGTTCGAGCCCGCCCGTGACATGCGGCTTGAGGCCGCGGGATGGCGCAGCCTGACCCCCTCGGGGCGGGTCGCGGACAACGGCGCGCTCTCCGCCAGGCTGTGGTTCGCCGTTTACGGGAACGGAACCGGCCGCCTCGTCACGGCCCTGGCCGAAGCCGCCACCCAGTGGGAATGGGAGGCCGGCCAGCACTGCCCCTATCATGTCATCTGGAAGAGTGAGGGCCACTACAAGGACAAGGTGCTCTTCGAGCAGATCTTCGTCTTGGATGCGGAAAGTGAACCGTTCGTCGATGCCGCGGCAAAGCCCGGCCAGTGGAGTCTCGTGTGCCGCGCGAAGATGATGCCGTTTTTCCGCAAGATGCAGGTGATAGCCGAGTACCGCGAGCCGATATCGCCCGAAGATGCGCGCAACGTCGATCTGGATGCGGCGAGGCTCAGGGCATTCGAGGGCAGAGCGCGGGCGAGCTTCGAGATTCTCTTCCCCGACAAGGATGAGATGAAGCGTCTCGGTGAGAGGCTGCAACGCATGGAAGCGGATACGCTTTTCTCGCGCAAGCGCCTGTCGCGCTGGGTCGGCCAGTTGCAGCATGAGAACGCCCAGCGTTGAGAAGCCTGCCTTTCTCCGGCGGCGTATTGACATCGCCCTCTTTTCACTGCATAGTCCGAAAAGAAAAGGGTGATATTTTTCACGAGCCTTTCGCTCCGCTTGAGACGGCCTTGCGCCGTCCGCGCGGGGGAGTGTAAGACCTGTCAATTTTTCCGCAAAAGGAGCCTGCATCATGAATATTCTGATTTTCGGACCCAACGGCAGCGGCAAGGGCACCCAGGGCAACCTGCTCCTGGACAAGTACAATCACGCCGACCTCGTATCCGGCGTCATCCTCCGCGAGCACAACGGCGGC
>JAILMX010000080.1 GCA_024692205.1 Desulfovibrio sp.
TTGGCGGAACGGAAGGGACTTGAACCCTCGGCCTCCGGCGTGACAGGCCGGCGTTATAACCGACTTAACTACCGTTCCGTGGTGGGCAGTACAGGACTTGAACCTACGACCCCCGCCGTGTGAAGGCGGTGCTCTACCAGCTGAGCTAACTGCCCTCGTTGGCAAAACGAATTTTTACGCAAATCGGAAACTGAGGTCAAGGGAAAAAGAGTAAAAATTTTTTTACATACCAATATGCCGTTACCATGCGTAACTCAAGGATATTTCCAAGCAAAGCAAAAACAATCCGGGTGGACGTACGCTTGCGGCCATCGGGCATGAGTGATAGACCACTGCGATACGTTATCGAGGTCGCTTTGTCATGAAAGAATTGTGTCTATCCGTCCTGCTGGCCGTCACGTGCCTTTTGTGGATCCCGTCTCCTTCCCTCGCGGTCAGGCCGCAGCTCCCGCTCGTCCTGAGCGGAGATGTTCTCATGGATGCGGACATGGATGAAAACCTGTGCGCCATCACCTTTGACGACGGGCCTTCCATATACACCCCCCATCTGCTCGACATGCTGGAACAGTACGGCGTGCGCGCGACGTTCTTCATGCTGGGGCGCAACGTGCGCTATTATCCGGAGATCGTCGACAGGGTGGCCGACGCCGGCCATGAGATCGGCGTGCATACCTACACGCATCCCAATCTGCGCAGGCTCTCCTACGAGAAGCAGCTGCAGGAGATAGAGAGCACGGTCGATGCCCTGCGCGACAGAGGCGTCATCCCGGCGCTCATCCGTCCGCCCTACGGCAATTTCGATGAGAGGACAAAGCAGGCGGCCGAAAAGCTCGGCCTTTCCATCGTCATCTGGTCGCTCGACAGCCTGGATTGGAAACGCCTGCCTGAAAACTACGCGCGCATCCCCGCGCCCAACGGCAAACCCTATGAGACGGGCACCTTGCGCGGCGTCTTTCTGTTCCACGACATCCACAAGCGCACGGTGGACGATCTGCCCCGCATCATCGCACAGCTGAAGGCCGGCGGCTGCCAGCGCTTCGTGACCGTGAGCGAATACATGGCGGGTCTGCCCGATCCCGAGCCGCCCCTGCTCATGACGCGACGCCCCGACATCTCCCATCCCGTGCGGCCCGCAGATACGCCGCCGGAACAGCCGGCCGCATCCCTGCCCCTGGTGCCTTCCGCTGACGGAGCCTCCGCCGCCTTGCCGCCGGCCAATGCCCAGCCGGCCGACCTTCCTGCGGCCTCCCTGCCGAATGATGCAGCGCCCGGCGCCCCAGCAGCCGATGACGACGCGGGCCGCAAATCAGCGGGAACAGGTGCTCTGGAGCTTGATTTGAGCCTTATGCAACCCCCTGCGGCAAAGGCAGATTCCCCCGAACAGACGAAATAGCATTTCCCCCTGCCAAAGCAGACAAAGACGGCGGTCTCCTTCGGGAAACCGCCGTCTTTTTCGTTCATGAGCCGCCGTTCATCGTGGAATGCCGTCAGGAAAGCCTCGTTTTGAAGTCCTCGTAGCCGAAGGTTCGCAGCATACGGAAGCTTCTGTCGCGGAAAGCGCCTATGGAGGGCAGGCGCAGGCCGTTGAAGGTCGTCGTCTTGACCATGCTGTAGATGGCCATGTCGCCGAAGACGACCCTCTGCCCCGTTTTCAGCGGGGCGGGGAAGGCGTATTCGCCGATGACATCCCCCGCAAGGCAGGACTTGCCCGCGAGCCGGCATTTCCAGGCACCGGGGGCGGCATCTCCCGCGCCGCCGGCCATCACGATGGCCCGCCCGTTTTCGCAGAAGACATTCGGGCGGTACGGCATTTCGAGCACATCGGGCATATGGCAGGCCGCCGAGACGTCCAGTATGGCCACGGGCATGTCTGCGCCGACAATGTCGAGCACGGTCGCCGTCAGCCAGCCAGCCTCGAGAGCCACGGCCTCGCCCGGTTCCATATAGAGCGTCTCGAGTCCGAAGGCCGCACGCCATTCCTCAAGGGACTGGCAGAGCAGTTCCCTGTCGTAATCGGCCTTGGTGATGTGGTGGCCGCCGCCCAGATTCATCCAGCGGCAACGCGCAAGATGCGGGGCGAACTTCTGCCGGCAGGCGGCGAGGGTGCGGACGAGGGCGTCGGCGCCCTGCTCGCAGAGTGTATGCATGTGCAGGCCGGTTATGCCTTCTTCAAAGACCTGGCCTTCGAAGTCGGCCGGCCGTATGCCGAGGCGCGATCCCGGCGAACAGGGATCGTAGATGGCCACGGCCCCCTCGGAGTGCTCGGGGTTAATGCGCAGGCCGCAGACAACGGGCTTTCCCGTGCGCGCCGAGTGCTCGGCAATCATGGGGGCAAAGCGCCGCCACTGCGCGAGCGAATTGAAGGTTATGTGGTCGGCAAGGCTGAGCAGCTCGCGCATCTCGGTCTCGTCGAAGGCGGCGGCAAAGGCATGCACCTCGCCGCCGAATTCCTCGCGACCGAGGCGTGCCTCGTCGACGGAACTCGCGCACGTGCCCCACAGGGGGCCATTCATGACACGGGAAAGCTGCGGAAAGAGCGCCCACGCCGAAAAGGCCTTGAGAGCCAAAAGTATCCGCACCCCGGTGCGCTTCTGCACCCGCCCGAGCACGGCGGCGTTCTCGTCAAGCCGGGCCTCGTCAAGCACGAAGCAGGGCGCGGGCACGCTCTGCGAAAAGAGAAATTGAGGCGCGATGCGGGGGGCAGTGGCCATCGTTCCTTATTCCCTGTCCGTCAGGTCGACGCACTGCCACGGCAGGCCGTAGGCGGCCAGATCCTTCAGGAAGGGATCGGGATCCATCTGCTCCATGTTCCACACGCCGGGCTTGTTCCATGTGCCGTCCACGATCATCTTGGCGCCGACCATGGCCGGCACGCCCGTCGTGTACGAAATGGCCTGCGAGCCCACCTCGGCGTAGCAGTCCTCATGCACGCAGACATTGTAGATATAGACGGTTTTCTTCCTGCCGTCCTTCACGCCCTGCATGCGGTTGCCGATGCAGGTCTTGCCCCTGGTCAGCGGACCAAGGGAGGCCGGGTCGGGCAGAAGCCTGGCGAGGAACTGCACGGGCACTATCTGCTGGCCGTGGAATTCGACAGGATCAATGCGCGTCATGCCCACGTTGCCGAGCACCTTGAGATGATTGAGATAGCTCTCGGAGAAGGTCATCCAGAAGCGCGCACGGCGTATGCCCGGCAGATTCCGGACCAGGGATTCGAGCTCCTCGTGGTACATGAGGTAGCACATCCTGTGACCGATCTTCTCGGGGAAGTCATAGTCCATGCGCCAGGCGAGGGGATCGGTCTCCACCCATTCGCCGCGTTCCCAGTAGCGGCCGCGGGCGGTCACCTCGCGTATGTTGATTTCGGGGTTGAAGTTTGTGGCGAAGGGCTGGCCGTGGTCGCCCGCGTTGCAGTCGATAATGTCGAGCACCTCGACCTGGTCCAGCTCGTGCTTCATCACCCATGCGGCGAAGACGTTCGTCACGCCGGGATCGAAACCCGAGCCCAGAAGGGCGCACAGGCCGGCTTTCGCAAAGCGCTCCTGATAGGCCCATTGCCATTTGTACTCAAAATGCGCGGTCTCCGGCGGCTCATAGTTGGCTGTGTCGAGATAGTTGACGCCGCATTCGAGGCAGGCGTCCATGATGTGCAGGTCCTGATAGGGCAGGGCGATGTTGAGCACGAGGCTCGGTCGCACCTTTTCGATCAGGCGGCAGAGCGCGGGCACATCGTCGGCATCCACCTGCGCTGTGTCGAGGATCACGCCGGTTCGCTCCCTGACCTGAGCCGCGAGGTCACGGCAGCGCGCGAGTGTGCGCGAGGCGAGGGTTATGCGCGCAAACGCCCCGTCCTTCTTCGCAGCCTGGGCGCATTTGTGGGCCACAACGCTGCCGACGCCGCCGGCACCTATGATGAGGATGTCCGCCATGTTTTTTCCTTTCTTCCAAGAGCTGTTTTCGTTGAGGGTTAGTCTTCGTCATCCGGATCGTGCGCGCCCCTGCCGCTGTCGCCGTCGAGCAGAAGCACGTGCGCGTATTTGCCGCTTTTCTTGCCTTCGCGGGCCTGCCTGAGGCCTTCAAGGCGGCATTTGCGGCAGGCGTGGCGGGGGATGAGCACGCACAGCGAGTTCCTTGTGCGGTCAGAGCCGCTTTCAAGACGGCCCGTGCCCGAGCATTCCGGGCAGATACGCCAAGCGTCGAGACGGCTTTCGCGCAGCATGTCCGTATCGTAGAAGATGTTGCGGTGGTGCACCCACCAGCCGTCCTCCTCCCGGCCCTCGTCCGGTTTGGCCGGCGGGTTGCGGTAGAGGTCGACGATGGCATCGCACAGTCTGGCTATGTATTCGCCCACCTTGGGTTTTTGCCGCGTCATCTCGGGCGTCCAGTTCGGCTCGCGGATGTCGTCGGCGGGCAGGCCCGCCAGAGCGAGGCAGATGCCCATGTTGACGTAGGGCAGCGCCCCGCGGATGGAATAGCCGCCTTCAAGCACGGCTATGTCGGGCCTGAGGGCCGCGTTGAGCGCGGCGTAGCCCTGGGCCGAGAGGCGCATGTTCGCGAGAGGATCGGTGAAGTGGTTGTCCTGCCCGGCGGAATTGATGATGAGGTCGGGCTTGAATTCCTCAAGGATGGGCAGCACGGCATGCGTGATCGCGTACAGATAGCCCTCATCGCTCGTCTCGGGCGGCAGGGGGATGTTGATGGTGCGGCCGAGCGCCCCCGGGCCGCCGCATTCCTGCGGAAAGCCCGTGCCGGGGTAGAGGGTGCGGCCGTCCTGATGAAGCGAGATGAAGAGCGTGTGCGGGTCGTTCCAGAAGACGTCCTGACTGCCGTCGCCGTGGTGCACGTCCGTGTCCACGATGGCGATGCGCAGGGGGCGCCCTTCCGGATGGGGATAATGGTCGCGGATGTACTCGATCATCACGGCTTCGTTATTGATGTTGCAGAAGCCCCTGTTGCCGTGCACGACGCGCATGGCGTGGTGGCCCGGCGGGCGCACGAGGGCAAAGGCGCGATCCTCGTGCCCGTCGAGCACAAGCCGCGCGGCGCGGATGGCCCCGCCTGCGGAGGCCAGGTGCGATTCCGTCGTGACGGCGGAAACCGAGGTCAGACAGAAATGCGCCCGCGCGAGCTGCTCCCGCGTGGCGAACTCCGGACGGTATTCAGTGATGCCCGGTATGTCGAAAAGGCCTTCTTCCTGCAGCTGGTCGCGCGTGTAGAGCAGGCGTTCTTCCCGCTCGGGATGCGTGGGCGAAATGGCCCAGTCGAAGGCGGGGAAGAAGACCACCCCAAGACGGTTCGCCGCCCTGAGGACCTGTGCCCCGTTATCGTCCATGCCCCTCATGCCCTCCTCCCGGCCCTTTCGGCAAGGGCCATGCGGCATTGCCGCACAACGGCATCCGCCGGGGCGGATGCGTCGATGATGACAAAACGCGCGGGCTCCCCGGCCGCAAGGCGCAGATAGCCGTCGCGCACTTTCTGATGGAAGGCCGTTTTCTCCGCGTCAAAGCGGCCTTCGCTCTCAATGGTGCCCTCGACACGATTGCGGTGCGCGGCCCGCGCAAGCCCCGTCTCGACCGGCAGATCAAAGAGCAGGGTCAGGTCGGGCGCGAGGTTCTCTGTCGCCATGGCGTTCAGGCGGCGCAGTTCGGCCATGTCGATGCCACGGGCATAGCCCTGATAGGCCAGCGTGGAATCGGTGAAGCGGTCGCAGAACACGACCTCCCCCGCCTCGAGGGCGGGGCGTATGGCATGGGCGACGTGCTGCGCCCTGTCCGCCAGAAAGAGAAAGAGCTCTGCGCGCGGCGCGAGAGGCCCTTTTCGGGCGTCGAGCAGAAGGGCGCGCAGGGCAAGGCCGAGATCGCAGCCGCCGGGCTCACGCGTGACGAATACCCTTTCGCCGCCCGCCCTGAGCGCTCCGGTCAGGGCGTTCAGGGCCGTAGATTTGCCGGAACCCTCGATGCCTTCAAATGTGACGAACACGGGCGTCCCTCCCTTTAGTCCCGCCCCACGGGAAACATGCTGAGCAGACGGTCGTCGTTCTGCTTCTTCGCGTTTTTCTTCGCGGCGTGCTTCGCGTGCGGCCTGTCTTTCTTCGTCTTGTCGGCAGTATCCTCGAAGCAGGGTTCGGGGGGGAAGGCGTCGGGATATTCGTCGAAAAGGGCCCGTGCGCGCGCGTCGTCCTCTGCCTGCGCCGCATCGTTGAGCGCCAGCTCAGCAAGGTCGTCCTCGAAGAACGCGTCATCCTTGAAAGGCGCCTGCCCGGGGAACGACCCGGCCTCGTCTGCGGCGTCGGCCTCCCCGTCAGCGGGGCCGGGCGTGTGGACGGGCAGAAAGAGCCTTCTGTCGATGGGGAATATCTTCTTCGCCGACCAGAAGGGCGCCGTATCGGAAAGGGAAAGCATCTGATCGCGGAAGACGGTCATCTTCGCGTCCATGTCGTCGGCGAAATTCAGGGCGAAGGCCTCCTGCGTCTGCGGAAGGGTTACGGCACCGTATTCCTGCCGTCCGTGGTGGCTCAAGATCAGGTGGCGCAGATGCTGGGCAAGGCCTTCGTCAAGGCCGGATGCGGCGATGAAGGGCTCAAGCATCAGCACCCCCATGGCCGGGTGCGACAGAAGGGAGCCGTCGGTGGTCACGTCTATGGTCATGTCCCACGAATATTCGCGAATCTTGCCGATGTCGTGCAGAAGCGCCGCGGCGAGCAGGGTCTGCCTGTCCAGTTCGGGATACTCGTCGGCGAAATGGCGGCAGAGGCGGAAGACGTTCAGGCTGTGCTCAAGCAGTCCGCCGATGTATGCCTGATGGACGCTTCTGGCCGCCGGACAGTCGCGGAATGCCGGCCGTATGGTTCCGTCGGTGAAGACGGCCTTGAGGAGCGTGCGCCAGGGCCCATGGGAGAAATCCTTCCCGCAGGCGGCGTCGAGCTCGGCCAGCATGTCTTCGCGGGGGCGGGGACTTGTCGGCATGAACCAGCCCCGATCGAGGGCCTCCGTCGCGGCCTCGTCGGCGATCGCGGCATCGGTTATGCTGAGCTGCACCCTGTCCCGGAAGACGCTTGCCGTGGCCCGGCGCACATCAAGCACGGCGCCGACGGGTATGTCCTCGAAATCGGCGCTTTTGGGAGCCCATATCTTGCAGTCGATGTCGCCCGTGCAGTCGGTGAGCGTGAGGTTCCAGTAGGGCTTGCCGTTGCTGGCCGTGCCGAGGGATGCCTGGGCGACGACGAAAAAGCCCGCCGCCTCCGAGCCGGACTGGATGTCTTTGACGTAGATGCCTTTTTCCATATATCATCCGAAAACGCGGGCGTCGCCCGCGAACGCGATTGAAGGTGTGCGGCCTGCGTGCCGCGCCCTCCATTTTCCTTCTTTCCGAGGTATTGTCAAATGGATGTGCTTCTGACCAATGACGACGGCATACGGGCTGCCGGCCTGCGCGCCCTGTACGCCGCCCTGCGCGAGGCGGGTCATACGGTGCATGTGGTCGCACCCATGCGCCAGCAATCCGGCGTGGGGCATTCGCTCACCGTCTTCGAGCCCCTGCGGGCCATGCCCTTCGAGGAAACCGGCTTCAGCGGACTCGGCATTTACGGAACCCCCACGGACTGCGTCAAGCTGGCGCTGGGCTCCCTTTTGAAGAAAGCTCCGGATATCGTTATGTCGGGCATCAATCTGGGCCCGAACGTCGGGCCGGACATCCTCTATTCCGGCACGGTCGGCGCCGCGACCGAGGCCGCCCATGAAAATCTGCCGAGCATGGCCATCTCCTACGACGGCTACCCCCCCGTCGACCTGACCGAGCAGGCCCGCCATGCGGTCGCCCTGGCAAGTGCCATTGACTGGTCGAAGCTTGAGCCCAGGCGCGTGGTGAACCTCAATTATCCCGCCCTGCCGCTCGACCAGGCCAAGGGGCTGCGCGTCTGCCCGCAGACGAGCGCTGTGTGGAAGAACGTCTACCTTGAACGGCGCGACCCGCGCGGCGACCCCTACTGGTGGCTTGAGGGAGAGATACCCGCCCACACCATCAATGCCGGCTCGGACAAGGATCTGCTGAACCGGGGCTACATCACCCTGACGCCGCTCTGCTTCGAATTCACCGATCAGGCCGGCCTGAAGACGCTCGAGGACATGAACCTCGGCTGATACGGACGATTCAACCAGAAACCGGCGGCGGAGACGCCCCGGGGCAGCAAGAAAAGCGGTTCCCGCACTTCAGGAAAAAAGATCGGCGACGGAGATGCTCTGCGCTTCCGCAAAGGGCTCCTCCCCTGCCGCGCAGACGGAGAGCGCGTGCCCCGCAAGGGGGTATTCGCGCAGACGCCAGAGGGCGCCGCCGTGAAAAAGAGGATCTTTGCCCGGCGTCACGTCCACGCCAGCCGGGGATACGGCAAGCCCCGTGCCGATCGCCTTGAGGTAGGCCTCCTTGCGCGTCCACAGGCGGGCGAAGCGCTCAGGCCGTTCCCCGCGGCCTTCCGCCTCAAGCCATGCCGTCTCATGCGGGGTGAGCGCTCGCTCCAGCGGATAATCGTCTTCCAGTCCGAAGGGCTCAACGTCTATGCCGACCGGCACGGCCGCCGTCACGCAGGCGGCGAAGCGGCCCGCATGAGAAAGATTGTAGTGAAACCCGGGGATGCCCGGGCAGTACGGCTTGCCCGGACCGTGTTCAGGAAGAACGCGCACGGTCGTCAGGTCGTGGCCGTCGCGTGAAAGACAGTGCGCGAGCAGAAGAGCCGCGCCGAGGCTCAGGCAGCGGTCTTCGGCACGGGCGTAGCGAAGGGCCTCCCGCCGTCTTGCCGGGCCCACCCGCTGAAGTGCGGCCGCGAACGCCTGGGGCCGGATGAGCGGGCGTATGTCGGTCACGAGTATGCGCACGACG
>JAILMX010000097.1 GCA_024692205.1 Desulfovibrio sp.
TCGCCCGCCATGTGGAGGCGATCGCCGCCGAATCCTTCGAGATACTCAAGAACATGCGGCAGGATGCGAACGACAGGCGCATCGGCGACAAGTTCCTCACCCGCTCCCTGCCGGCGGTGCACATGGTGCTTGACGATTACGTGCGCCTGGCGGCCGAGAACGTCCAGCAGCAGGAGATAGCCGAGGCCCTCGCAAAGGCCGACGACCTCATGGGCAGAATAGAGGCGGCGTTCCGCGACGAGCACGCCGTGCTTCTGCGCAACGACACGGTCAATTTCTCGGCGGAGCTCGACGCCCTGGACGCCCTGCTCAAGATGGGCGGGCATTGATTCCTTTTCTTTCGGGGGCCGCGCCGCGGGGCGCGGCCATGCGGTCACGCTTGCAAAAAGGGATGATTGCGCTTAAAAAGACAGTTTTATCCCCGGAAAACCCGGCTCACACATCCTTTCGAGGTGACCGCCTATGACCCGCAAGGGACCGCATATATCCATATCTCCAGACTATGTGGTGAACCGCATACTGAAGATCAACATCGAGGAATTCGCCGAATGGCCGGAAGCCGTGCGCAACCTCGCCATCGGCATTGCGGAGGAGCTCTTTCTCGTCGCCTACAATCCCTTCATCGACGCGGCCACGGTGCGCGACAGCGTGGAGGACAGCTTCGCGCGCGAAAGCGTGTCGCTCGCCCATTACTACGCCACCGCCATCAGCGAGGGCATGACCATGTTCTGGTCTGCCCACGAGGCCGAGGCCGAGTTCCGCGAAAAACTCATCGACGCCCTGCGCGAATTTCTGCCCGAAGAGTGCTTCACCGCGAATCCGAGGGCGCTCATCGGTTCGGCAACGGATGCGACCGACCTGCGCCTCGAGCTGCCGCTTCTCTTCGTCTCCCCCGATTCGACCGAGCAGGTCGCCCGCCTGATCCGGCTCGCGAACGAGATGAAGTTCGCCATCGTCCCCCGGGGGGGCGGCTCGGGCATGACGGGCGGCGCCGTGCCCGCGCGCAAGCGTACGGTCGTGGTCGCCATGACGCGGCTGACGCATATCGGCCCCATCGACATAGAGAACATGACGATGACCTGTCAGGCGGGCGTCATCACGCAGGCGGCCATCGACGCCGCGGATGCGGCTGGCGTTCTTTTCTCCGTGGATCCGGCCTCGAAGCAGGCCTCGACCATAGGCGGCAACGTCTCCGAGAACGCCGGAGGCCCGCACGCCTTCGAATACGGCACCACCCTGGACAATCTCCTGTGGTGGCGCATGGTGACGCCCACGGGCGAGATCATCACCGTCGAGCGCGAGGATCATCCGCGCCACAAGATCCTGCCGGATGAGACGGCCGTCTTCGCCGTCAAGGACCAGAGCGGCGGCGTGCGCAACGTGGTGCATCTGCGCGGCGACGAGATACGCCTTCCCGGTCTCGGCAAGGACGTGACGAACAAATTTCTCGGCGGCCTGCCCGGCATGCAGAAGGAAGGCACCGACGGCATCATCACCGAAGCCTGCTTCATCGTTCACAGGAAGCCGCAACTGAAGCGGGTCATGGTGCTGGAGTTCTTCGGCCGTTCGATGGATGCCGCGGCGGTGGTGGTGCGCGAGCTCGTGGCCCTGCGCAACCGCATACGCGAGACGGGCGACTACGCCCATCTTTCGGCTCTTGAGGAATTCAACGCCAAGTATGTGCAGGCGCTTGAATACAAGCGCAAGTCGACGAAATACGATGGCTCGCCCATATCCGTCATCATCCTCCAGGTGGACGGCGACGAGGCGCCCCTGCTCGACCGCTGCGTCGCCGACATCGTGAAGGTCGTCGAGGAGCAGGAAAACGTCGACATCATCGTGGCGAAGGACGACCGGGAGGCCGACCTCTTCTGGGAGGACAGACACCGCCTTTCGGTGATAGCCAAGCGCACCTCGGGTTTCAAGATCAACGAGGACGTCGTCATCCCCGTCACGCGCATACCCGATTTCGCGCTCTACCTTGAGCAGGTCAACCTTGAATGCACGGCCAGGTCCTACCGCAGCATGCTGCACGCAATCGGCGCCCTGCCGGGCTTTCCCATTGAGGAGGGCGAACTCGACCGCGAGTACGCGCAGGTGACCAAGATGGCCAAGGGCGACGTGAGCGCCGCCGAAGTCTCCGACAACGACGTCGAGAAACGGGCAGACGCCTTCGTCGAGCGGCTGAAGGAGGCCTATCCCGCGCTCGCGCGCAAGATCACGGCCCTGCACAACTACATGCGGGCAAGCCGCATCATCGTGGCGAGCCACATGCACGCGGGCGACGGCAACTGTCACGTCAACATCCCCGTGAACTCGAACGACCCCAAGATGCTTGAGCACGCCGAGCAGACGGCCGCGCGGATCATGGCGAAATGCCAGGAGATGGGCGGCGAGGTTTCGGGCGAGCACGGCATCGGCATAACGAAGATAGCCTTTCTCTCCGATGCGAAGATGGAGCCCCTGCGCCACTTCAAGGCGCGCGTGGACCCCCGCGACGTGATGAACCCGGCAAAGCTTGTCATGCGCGAGCTGCCGGTCAAGCCCTTCACCTTCTCCTTCAACAGGCTCATCAGCGACATCAGCGACAGCGGCCTGCCCGACAAGGAGAAGCTCATCGGCCTTCTGACGTCCATCCAGACCTGCACCCGCTGTGGCAAGTGCAAGCAGGTCTGCGCCATGACCTACCCCGAACGCTCGATGCAGTTCCATCCGCGCAACAAGAACATGGTGCTCGGCATGCTGATAGAGGCCGTCTATTATTCGCAGGTGGCCACGGGCTCCATAGGCGAAAGCCTGCTCGACGCCCTGCGCGATCTCGTCGAGCACTGCACCGCCTGCGGCCGCTGCACGGCGAACTGCCCGGTCAAGATACCGTCGGGCGACGTCGCCCTGACCCTGCGCGCCCTGCTCGATCACGAGGACGCGGGCGGCCATCCCATCAAGGCGCGGGCACTGGACTATCTGCGGCAGGACATTCCTCACCGCGTGCCCAAGGCGGCGAAACTGGCCTCCTTCGGCCAGAAGATTCAGAACAAGATTCTGGGCTTTGTGCCCGGCGTGTGGAAGCGCCGCATGCAGAGCCCGCTGTTCTCCGGCCGCGGCCCCAAGATGGGCTACCACAACATTTACGAATCGCTCAAGCTGCACCGCGGTTCTCTTTTCGCCCCGGCCGATCCCGTGCCCGGCATGGAACTCGCCCTGTACTTTCCGGGCTGCGGCAGCGGGCTTTTCTACGACCGCATCGGCATGAGCTCGGTCATGTTGCTTCTGCGCGCGGGGCTCGCCGTGGCCGTGCCGCCCAAGCATCTGTGCTGCGGCTACCCCATGCTCGCCGCCGGCATGGACACGGCCTTCGAGGACAACGAGGCCCAGAACCGCCAGTATCTGAACGAGTATCTGCGCGGCCTCGTCCGTCAGGGCTTCAGCGTGCGCTACGTTGTCACCTCCTGCGGCACCTGCCGTGAGAGCATGGAGCGTCTGCGCCTTGAGGATTCCTTCCCCGGGCTTGAGCGCAAGGACATCACCCAGCTCGTCCTGCCCCGTCTGGAGAGTACGGCCATACGCCCCGACGCCGTACGCGGGCCCCTGCTCTACCACGGCGCCTGCCACTGCGAATGGGCGGGCGTGCACCGCATCAAGGGCCAGAAACAGCTCGTCGAGGCGCTTTCGGCCTTCAGCGGCTGCGACGTCAGCCTCAATGCGGGCTGCTGCGGCGAGTCGGGCATGGGCTCGATGACGAGCCCCGCCATCTACAACATTTTGCGCGAGCGCAAGCAGAAGGCCCTTTCCGGCGTCTTTGCGAAGGGGTACGAAGGCCCCGTCATCGTGGGCTGCCCATCGTGCAAAATCGGCATAGGCCGCTGCCTCATCAACCTGCGTGAAAAAAGGCCCGTTCTGCATGCGGCCGAGTGGCTCGCCGGCCTTCTTGACGGGGAGGACAGGCGTCAGAGCTTCCGCAAAAAGGCGAACGAGACGCGCGGCGAGGTGCGCGTCGTCGATGTGGGGCCCCATGCCTGATTTTGACATAGCCTCTTCCCTGAATACCATCGCCGTGGCCCTTGTGCCGGCCATGCTCGGCATCATATTGCACGAGGTCGCGCACGGCTGGGCGGCAGCCCGCCTGGGCGACCCCACGGCGCGGAGCATGGGGCGCCTCACCCTGAATCCCCTGCCACACATAGATCCCGTCGGTCTGCTCTGCTTCGTGCTCACAAGCCTTTCGGGGGCCTTCGTCTTCGGCTGGGCCAAACCCGTGCCCGTGGATCCGCGCTATTTCCGCAATCCGGTCAAGGGCATGATGGCCGTCGCCCTGGCCGGGCCTCTCACGAACTTTCTGCTCGCCATAGCCTTCGCACTTCTGCTCGCGCTTGTCCTGCACACCGTGCCCATGGCCTTTCTCGAATCGTGGGGAGGGACGGAATACCTACTGAAGAGCCTTCAGGTCGGGGTGCTCATCAATTTGAGCCTGGCCTGGCTCAACCTCCTGCCCATACCGCCGCTCGACGGCAGCAAGGTCGTTGCGTACTTTCTGCCGAGGGAGTGGGCCTGGCGCTATCTGCGGGTGGAGCGGTGGGGCTTTGTCATCCTCATCGTCCTCATTGTGGCGGGCGTTCTGAACAGCATCCTCGTGCCGCTTATCTGGGGCAGCGCGGAAGGCCTGCTCGCGCTTTTCGGGCTGGGCTAAGGGGCGGACATGCTCTTTGCGGGCATAGACTACGGACTGGCGCGCACGGGCATGGCCGTTTCCGATCCGGACGGGCGCCTCGCCTTTCCTCTCGCGACCGTGCGCTTCGAGGACTACCCCGATCGCAAGGCTTTTCTCGCCGCAATCGTCGAAACGATCCGGGCTGCCGGGGCAGAGGGCGTCGTCATGGGCCTGCCGCTCATGGGCGACGGTTCGGAAAGCATGACGACACGGCAGGTTCGCAACGTGACCGAGCGTCTCAAGCGGCGTCTGGATCTTCCCTTCTGGTACATGAACGAATTTCTCACCTCCGAGGCCGCCTGGGCCGACCTGCGTGAAAGCGGGAGAAAACGCGACAAGCGCCGCGCCGTGCTCGACCAGCAGGCCGCCGTGCGCATCCTCGCCTCCTTTCTCGAGCAGGATGAGGAAAGGCGGGTGCCCGCATGAGAAAGGCTTTCTGCTGTATCGGCGTGCTCCTGCTTCTGGCGGCTGCGGCCTTGGGATGGTTGTGGCACGAGGCTTCGACCTTTCTGGCGAAAACCCCGGAAAGCCCGGGGCATACGGTGCTTTTTGACGTTCCGCCGGGGGCCCGCTTCGGCCCTACGGCGAAGCGTCTGGCGGAGAAGGGCATCGTCACCGATGCCCTGCGTTTCGAGCTTCTGGCCCGCTGGAAGAAGCAGGAAAACCGCCTTCAGGCAGGCCGCTTTGCCCTGCACACGGGCTGGCAGCCCGAGCATGTGCTGGATGCGCTCGTCAACGGCAAGCCGGCGCTTTCGCGAATCACGGTGCCCGAGGGCCTTGCCTGGTGGCAGACGGCCCGGCTGCTCGCCGACGCGGGTTTCGTGAAGTACGAGGATTTCCGGGCAATCATAACCGACCCCGCCTTCCTGCGCCATTACGGCATTCCCTTCGCATCGGCAGAGGGCTTTCTCATGCCCGACACCTATCTTCTGAAGAAGCCCGACGACCCCGCGGGCGATGCGCCTGCCGGGGAAACTCCGCGGGAGGGCGCCTCAACCGGGAACGGGGCTTCAGGCCCATCGGCGAATGCCCCCGCCGCCTCTTCCGGGCAACAGCCTGCGGCCGCCACGCAGGTTTCCGTTCCTGACGCGGCGGGTTCACAGCAGGCGACGACGTCTCCCGCAACCGGGGCGAATGCCGCCGCACAGCAGAAGGCGAAACCCTCGCCCCTGCCCGCCGAGCCGGGCCTGCGTCAGGCGTGGCGCGTCGCGGGCCGCATGGTGGATAATTTCTGGCGCAAGGCCGAGGCCGTCTGGCCGGGCGGTCGCCGTCCCGCGCCGGGCGAGCTGAAACGCTGGGTCATACTGGCCTCAATCGTCGAGAAGGAAACCGCCGTGGAGGCGGAACGCCCCCGCGTCGCCGGGGTGTACGCCAACCGTCTGGCCAAGGGCATGCTCCTGCAGGCCGACCCCACGGTCATCTACGGGCTGGGGCAGAAATTCTCCGGGCGTCTGCTCTACAAGCACCTCGATGACGCGACCAATCCGTACAACACCTATCAGCGGCCGGGGCTCACGCCAGGGCCCATCTGTTCCTTCGGCGCTTCGGCGCTCGGGGCAGCCGTGAAGCCCGAGACGCACGCGTATCTGTATTTCGTTGCCAAACCCGACGGCAGTGGGGCGCATGTCTTCTCGACGAACCTTGACGCGCATAACCGCGCGGTGCGAGAGTACAGGGAAAAGAGGCGCGGCGAAAAGCGCTGAACAGAGACGCGGCCTTCGGGTCCGCGCAAGCGAGGTCATGCCATGAACTACCTTATCGTGAAGCATTTTTCGGGCAGGGAGATTCCTTTCATCTTTCCGGAAACGGTTGCCCATGTTGATATGCGTGATCAGCTGCCGTACGGGGACATCATTTCTGCCGGCGTGGTCTGCCTCGGGCCGAACGGTTTCGTCTGTTCGGGCGGCGACAAGGAGCTCGGCATAGCCGCGCGCCCCGAAAAGGACGCAGCCGTCATCGGCGATGCCCTGCGCGAGCAGGATTAGCCCCTGCGAGGGGCTCCCGTCCGTCCCCGGGGTCGTCATCGCCGCCGACGCAAGCCGTGCGGGCAAGACGACGGCCGTGCTCGCCCTTGTCTGCGCGCTGCGGGCGCGGGGCCTTGCCGTGCGGGCGGCCAAGACGGGCCCTGACTTCATCGACACCGCCTGGCATGCCGAACTGACGGATGCCCCAGCGGCAAATCTGGACGCATGGATGGGCGGCGCGTCAGGCTTGCGGTGCCTTCTGCGCCGCACGACCATGGCTTCTGACACGCCCGAGGGCGGGGAATGTCCGCCCGACATAGTGATCGTCGAAGGGGCGATGGGCCTGTACGACGGCGGCGCGCGTGGCGCTGGCAGCACGGCGCAAACGTCGGTCAGGCTCGGCATGCCCGTCCTGCTCGTGCTCGACGCAACGGGCATGGCGCAGTCCGTGGCGGCAAAGGCGCAGGGTTTCATCGACTGGGGCCGTGAGAACGTGCCCGGCCTCACTTTCGCGGGCATTGTCTGCTCGCATGCCGGCGGCGAAAAGCACAGGCGCCTGCTTGCGGAAGCGCTTTTGCCCGTATGCCGCGCGCGGCGTGTGCCTTTTTTCGGCACGTTGCCGCGCTTCGGCGCACCGAAACTCGAATCCCGCCATCTTGGACTCGTCGGGGCGCAGGAGGGCGCCTGCGCGATCGATCGAAGCGCGCTCGCATGCTGGATTGAGGAAAACTGCCGCGTGGACGAACTTCTGCGGCGCCTCGGCGTGCCCCTGCGTCGATCAGGCGCATCAGAAGAGCCTGCCGTTTCCCCAAAAAGCCCTCTGACGCTTTCTTCAGAGAAATCCGCCTGGGTGCGCTCATTCTTCGCGCCTTTGCGGCATCGTTCCCCCTGCGGGGCGCGCATCGCCATAGCCCGGGACGATGCCTTCCGCTTCTGTTACGCCGATCTGCCGGCCCTTCTGCGCGAGATGGGGGCCGAAGTCGTCTTCTTCTCGCCCCTTGCGGATGCCGCCTTGCCTGAGGGCTGCACCGGCCTGTATTTTCCGGGGGGCTACCCAGAGCTCTTCGCCGGGGCGCTTTCCGGCAACGGGGCCATGCGCCATGCACTGCACGCGCTTGCCGGGCGAGGCATTCCGATCTACGGGGAGTGCGGCGGCTTCATCTATTTCATGCGCACGCTGCACTGTGAGGAGGGGGAAATGCCGATGGCGGGGCTTCTGCCGCTTTCCTGCCGCATGGAGGCGCGCTGGGCCGCCCTGGGTTACCGCCGCGCTATTTCGGCGACGGGCTTTCCCAGCGATGCGCCCATTGCCGTGCGCGCCCATGAATTCCACTACGCGCGGCTCGTTACCGAGGAAAGGCCCGCCGGCTGCATACCCCTCTGGCAATCGGTTCTCGACAGCGCGGGACGGGAGTGCGGTGCGCTTGGCGCCCGCTCAGGGAGCGTCGCTGGCAGCTGGCTGCATCTTTTTCCGGAGGGGAGCAGGGCGTTTTGGCGTGCATGGGTCGCTTTGTGCACACCGCAAAAAGGGAGGAGGCCGCACGCATGAACAAAAAGGGGAAGTCCATGCCGGCTTTCTGTGAGGACGGTTTTTCAGCTGCGGAGCTTGACCCCGCAAGCACGCCGGAGGAGATAGAGGCCAGGTCCTTCGCCATCATCGATGACGAAGTCCCCGAGCCCAGACCCTTTTCGGGCGGCTTGTGGCAGGTGGCGCGCCGTTGCATTCACACCGTGGGCGACATCGGCATACTGTCCGATCTGCGCCTGGATGAAAAGGGGCTTGTCCGGGGTGTCGAGGCATTGCTGATGGGCTGCACCGTCTTCACCGACACGCGCATGGCGGCGGACGGCATGCCCCTGCGCCGCATGAGGCCGCTCGGCGTGACCGTCACGGCGATCATGTCCCTGCCGGGTCTTGAGGAAAAGGCACGGGCCATGGGCACCACGCGCTCGCGTGCCGGCATGGCCGCGCTTGAGGGCATGCTCGCCGGGCAGATCGTCGTCATAGGCAACGCGCCCACGGCCCTTCTGGCGCTTCTGGATGCTCTCGGGCGCGGCTGCCCGCCACCGGCGCTTATCGTGGGCATGCCAGTCGGCTTTGTGAACGCCGCCCAGTCGAAGGCTCTCTTGCACGGAGGGCCCTGGCCGCATTTCACCGTGCTCGGACGCAGGGGGGGGTCGGCGCTTGCCGCGGCCTGTGTCAACGCCCTTGCCGAAATCGCCCTGGAAAGAAAGAAAAACGGCCTTGCCTGGCCGCAGGGGGAAGGAAGATGAAAGTCATTCGCGCGAAGACAGCGGGGTTCTGCATGGGGGTGGGGCTCGCGCTGCAAAAACTGGACAGGGCCATCATCGAAGGCGGTGTGAAGGGCTACGTGCGCATATGCACGCTCGGCCCTCTCATTCATAATCCGCAGGTGCTCGACGAGTACGCCGCAAAGGGCGTGGCCTGCATTGAGGATGCTACCGACGTAGCGCCCGGCGACTGCGTGGTCATACGCGCCCACGGCATACCGCGTCAGCTGGAGGAGGGTCTGCGCAAAAGCGGGGCCTTTGTTGTGGACGCGACCTGCCCGAAGGTCAAAAAGGCCCAGCTCGCCATAGCCAGCGCCACGGAAGGGGGGGCTCCTCTCATCCTTTTCGGCGAGGCCGATCACCCCGAGGTAAGGGGACTCGTTTCCTACGCGTGGGGCGATCGTTTCGTCATAGGCTCCCTCGCCGATCTCGACGGGCTTTCCATCAAAAGCGGCTGCGCGCCTGTGCTCGCCTCTCAGACCACGCAGGACCGCACGCTTTTCGCCCGGATACGCGCCGCAGCCGAGGCGCGCTACCCCGGTGTCGTGGTTCTCTCGACCATATGCGACGCGACACGCGAAAGACAGGAAGAGGCCCGCGCCATCGCAGAGCGCGTCGACGTGATGGTTATCGTGGGCGGCCGTCAGAGCGGTAACACCCGTCGGCTTGCCGACGTGGCGGCCTCGTGCGGCATCGACACGCTGCTTGTTGAGACGGCCGAGGAGCTGTCGGAGGATATTTTTTCAGAAAAATGCTGCGCAGGTCTAACGGCAGGCGCATCCACGCCGAAAAGACTGATTGATGCAGCAGAGGCTCGTCTGGCAGGCATGCCGGGTTCGCTCAACGCGTGATGGGCGGCATGCGGGGGCTGCGGTAATGCGTCGTCTGGAGGGAGCATGTCTGAGAATGCTATAACCAACATCTTGCTTGAAGCCGGTACGAACGAGCTTGAGATCGTCGAGTTTCATCTGGATGAGGCCGTTGTCCCCTTGCCGGGAGAGGATATTGAACCCGGTACGATCTACCGTGGCTATTACGGCGTGAACGTCGCAAAGGTTACGGAGATCATCCGCATGCCGCACGTCACCGAATTGCCGGACATGCAGGATCCGAGCGTGCTCGGCGCCTTCAACCTGCGCGAACGAATCGTGCCCCTCGTGGACCTCGGCATGTGGCTCGGCATCGACCCCGGCCTGAAAAAGAAGGATACCAAGGCCATCGTCACTGAATTCAACAACGTGAACACGGCCTTCATGGTGACGGGGGTCAACCGGATCCACCGCATCAGCTGGGAGGAGGTCGAACCCCCGAACAGCTATGTCTCAAGCGTGTCGAGCGATACCATCATCGGTGTCGTCAAGCTTGAGGGGCGCATCGTCTTCCTTCTCGACCTGGAGAAGATTGTCGCCACGCTGAACCCGAAGCTCGGCCTCAACCTCGACACCCTCGGTGAGGACTGGGATGCCTCCCTTGGCTACCGGGCCCTCATTGCAGACGACTCCCCCCTCATCCGCGGCATGCAGAAGGATCTGCTCGAAAAGGCGGGCTATCAGGTGGTCGTCAAAATAAATGGCCGCGAGGCATGGGACTATCTGCTCGAATGCAAGCGCCACGTCGAGGAGGAGAAACGCCCCCTGAGCGATTTCGTGCAGATCGTCGTCACCGACATCGAGATGCCCATGATGGACGGCCTGAACCTGACCAACCGCATCAAGAGCGATCCCTTGCTCAAGAATCTGCCCGTGCTCATCTTCTCTTCGCTCGTGACGGAGAAGCTCAGGCATCGCGGCGAAAGCGTGGGCGCGGACGGCCAGATATCCAAGCCCGAGGTAGGCTCGCTCGCCAGGCGCGCGGCGGATCTCATCAGGAGTTACGAAGAGGGCGGGGCCAAACCTCGGGAACCAGTGAAGGCACCGGAGTGAGCCCTTCATTTTTTTGCTGAATGTTTCAGTGAGCCCCGCGGTGATGCACCTGGGGCTTTTTTTTACCCGGCAGGGGCGGGAGCGCTTTTCCCCGGCGGAGAGTTTGCGGGGTGCGGTCTCCGTCAGCATCCTGAAAATGCCGAGGGGACAAAGGGTTTTTTCGCGGGAAGCGCGGACAGTACCTCTTTCGGAGGATTTTCGCGTCATCACTTGGCAATACGCCGACGGTCTGTTATGGGAAAAGAAATCTCGTGAGTTCGATATCGGGGTCAGGCAGTGCGCCTCTTCTCGAGATGCCGGTGCGAAGGGGACCGGCAGGGAGGCGGCCGCGGCCTGCCAGTTTCCAACATCCCGCCGCCGGCGGGAATGGGAGGACTGTATGGCACAGTTGAGCAAGACGGCGGTCGAGAAGATTGAGGGGATCTGCGACCGTCATGCGGCGGAGCCAACGCCGCTCATCGTGATTCTCAGCGACATTCAGAAAGAGTACGGCTACATCCCCCTTGAGGTGCAGGAGGTCGTATCGCGCAAGACGGGCATCTCCGTCGCCGAGATTTACGGCGTCGTGACCTTCTATTCCTTCTTCACGCTTGAGCCGAGCGGCAAGTACGTCATCGGCTGCTGCCTTGGCACGGCCTGCTACGTCAAGGGTTCGCAGAAGATCATCGATCAGTTCTCAGAGATACTGGGCATAAAGCCCGGCGAGACCACGCAGGACGGTCTGTTCACCCTTGACGCGCTCCGCTGCATCGGCGCATGCGCGGCGGCCCCGGCGGTTTCCATCAACGGCAAGATCTACGCCCGCGTGAAACCGAGCGAGGTCCCGAACATTCTCGCCGAATACTGGAAGATGGGGGAAAACGCTAAGGAGGGAACCGCACATGTTTAAGTCCTGCGAAGAACTTCAGGCAAAGATCGACCAGTACACGAAGGAGCTCGAGTCGAAATTCAACGGTCGCGACGGCAAGCGCTACATAATGCTCTGCGGCGGCACGGGCTGCATCGCGGCGAACTCCTTGGGCATCAAGGAGAAGTTCGAGGAATGCATCAGGCGCGAGGGCCTTGAGGACCAGTGCGAGATCCGCGTCGTCGGCTGCTTCGGCATGTGCTCGCAGGGGCCTTTTGTGCGGATCTTCCCCGAAGACACCCTCTACTGCCTCGTCTCCGAGGACGACATTGAGGAGATCGTCGAGCGCGACATCAAGGGGAACGCGGTCGTCACACGCCTGCTGTACGAAGACCCGGTCACCCATGAGCGCGTGGCGAAGATGCAGGACATCTGCTTCTACCGCAAGCAGAGGCGCATCGCCCTGCACGGCTGCGGCATCATTGACCCCGACAGGATAGAAGAGGCCTTGGGCTGCGGCGGCTATCGCGGCCTCATCAAGGCGCTGTCCATGTCGCAGCAGGACGTGATAAAGCTCATCCTCGATTCCGGCCTGCGCGGGCGCGGCGGCGGCGGTTTCCCCACGGGGCGCAAGTGGCAGTTCGCCTACGATCAGGAAAGCGATGCCAAGTACGTCGTCTGCAACGGCGACGAGGGCGATCCCGGTGCCTTCATGGACCGCAGCGTGCTTGAGGACAACCCCCTCGCCGTTGTCGAGGGCATGGCCATCGCCGGCTACGCCATCGGCGCGAAGGAAGGCTACTTTTACATTCGCGCGGAATACCCAAGGGCCGTCGCGCGCGTGCGCGCCATCATCAGGCAGGCCGAAAGCCTGGGGCTGCTCGGCGACAACATACTCGGCACGGGATTTTCCTTCAGGGCGCATGTGCGCCTCGGCGCGGGGGCTTTCGTCTGCGGCGAGGAGACAGCGCTTTTGAACTCGATCATGGGCCAGCGCGGCATGCCCAGACCCCGCCCGCCGTTCCCGGCTGTGAAGGGTCTGTGGGACAAGCCGACAATCGTGAACAACGTCGAGACGCTCGCCACCGTGCCCTACATCCTGCGCGAGGGGCTTGAGGCCTTCACGCAGTACGGCACGGAGAAATCCAAGGGCACCAAGGTCTTCGCCCTGGGCGGCAAGGTGCGCAACGTTGGCCTGGTCGAGATACCCATGGGCGTGACCCTGCGCGAGCTTATCTACGAGATCGGCGGCGGCATACAGAACGACCGCAAGTTCAAGGCCATCCAGACGGGCGGCCCTTCGGGCGGCTGCCTGACGGCCGAGTTCTTGGACGAGGCAATCGACTTCGACAACATGGTGGCCCACGGCTCCATGATGGGGTCGGGCGGCGCCATCGTCATGGACGAGGATAACTGCATGGTCGATGTCGCCCGCTTCTACATGAACTTCATCCGCGACGAAAGCTGCGGCAAGTGCACGCCCTGCCGCATCGGCACCAAGAGGATGCTCGAGATCCTCGACCGCATCACGGAAGGCAGGGGCACCATGCAGGACTTCGACGACCTTGAGGACATCTCGAGCGCCTGCAAGACGAACTCGCTCTGCGCCCTCGGCCAGACTGCGGCGAACCCCGTGCTCTCGACCATCGCGCACTTCAAGCAGGAATACCTCGCCCACATCAAGGACAAAAAATGTCCTGCCAAGGTCTGCCGCAACCTTTTCTCGTACACGATCATCGCCGAGAAGTGCAAGAAATGCGGCCTGTGCTTCCGCAACTGTCCCGTGGAGTGCATCAGCGGCGAACCGGGCAAGACCCCGTTCGTCATCGACATGGACAAGTGCATCAAGTGCGGCACCTGCATGAGCTCCTGCCGCTTCGACGCCATCGTCAAGGAATAGGGAGGCTAATGTCATGAAAACCGTGAACATCAAGATAGACGGCCGCCCGTATGAAGTTGACGCGAGCATGACCATTCTGATGGCCGCGCGCCGCTGCGGCTACGAGATACCGACCTTGTGCTCTTTCCATCACGGCACGTGCAACAAGGGTTCGTGCCGGGTTTGCCTCGTCGAGGTGAAGGGCGCCCGCGGGCTTGTCGCCTCCTGCGTCTACCCCGTGAGCGAGGGCATGGAGATCAAGGTTTCCTCGCCCCTGGCCGTGCGGGCGAGGCGTACGTCGGTCGAGCTGCTTTTGAGCAACCACGCGACGAACTGCCAGGCCTGTTCCAAGAACGGACACTGCGAACTTTTGCATGTCGCGAAACTCGTGGGCGCGCGCGAGGGCCGCTTCAAGGGCGAGAAAACCAAGACCTTTTACGATGACGTGACGCCCTCGATCGTGCGCGACACGTCCAAGTGCATTCTGTGCGGACGCTGCATCGAGCGCTGCAAGCAGGCGCACGGCAACGGCGTGCTCGGTTTCATCAACCGCGGCTTCGACACGGTCGTGGGCCCCGCCGGCAACATATCGTTCGCCGAATCTCCCTGCCTCATGTGCGGGCAGTGCGTTTCGGTATGCCCCACGGGCGCCCTCATGGCCAAGAGCGACATGGACAAGGTAGACGCCGCCATGGACGCGGGCAAGCATGTGGTCGTGCAGACGGCCCCGGCTGTGCGCGCCGCCCTGGGCGAGATGTTCGGCATGCCCATAGGCACGCCGGTGACGGGCAAGATGGTGAACGCCCTGCACCATCTGGGCTTCGCCAAGGTTTACGACACGGATTTCGGCGCCGACCTGACCATTATGGAGGAGGCGACGGAGCTTGTCGGCCGCATCAAGAACGGCGGCGTTCTGCCCATGATCACATCCTGCTCGCCCGGCTGGATCAACTACTGCGAAACCTACTACCCCGACCTTCTGCCGAACCTGTCGAGCTGCAAGTCTCCGCACCAGATGCAGGGGGCCATCATCAAGTCGTACTACGCCAAGCAGAACGGGCTTGACCCGAAGGATGTCTTCGTTGTCTCCATCATGCCGTGCACGGCCAAGAAGTACGAGAAAGACAGGCCGCAGATGGAGCATGACGGCGTGCGGGACGTCGACGCCGTGCTCACGACGGTCGAGCTCGGCGACATGATCGCCCGTTCGGGCCTCAAGTTCAACCGCCTGGAAGATCGCGAATACGACCACGACCTCATGGGCGAGTATTCCGGCGCGGGCGTCATCTTCGGCGTGACAGGCGGCGTGATGGAGGCGGCTCTGCGCACGGCCTACTACTGGCTTGAAGGCAAGGAACGCGAACCCGTGCAGTTCACCGAGGTGCGCGGCCTTGAGGGCATACGCGAGGCGAGCCTCACCATGGGCGGGCTCACGCTCAATGTCGCCATGGCGAGCGGCATGGCCAACGCCCGGGTGCTGCTTGACCAGATACGCGAAGGCAAGAGCAAGTACCATTTCATCGAGATCATGTGCTGCCCCGGCGGCTGCGTGAACGGCGGCGGTCAGCCCCCGGTGCGCCGCTGCTTTTTGCCCAACGAGGAAGTGAACATCATGGACACCTACATCGCCAAGCGCGCTGCGGCCCTCTATTCCGAGGACGAGCGGCAGGTGGTGCGCCAGTCGCACAACAACACGCAGATACAGGCGCTCTACAAGCAGTTTTTGGGCGAACCGAATTCGCACCTCGCCCATGAGCTCTTGCACACGACCTATGCCCCGAGGGCGCCCTTCCGCGTGAAGAAGAAGGAAGGCGGGCAGGGCGCCTAG
>JAILMX010000135.1 GCA_024692205.1 Desulfovibrio sp.
CATGAAGAAATGGCGGGCTTGCAGGTTGTTAAGGATGTCCTCCTTGTCGGAAAGTTGTCTTGATGAGCAAAGGTACTCATCATTTTGCATTATTCGTGCCATTTCTACAAAAAGTCTAGAAATCCGGCACGCTGTATTCGAACGCCTTGATGGCATGTCGGAAAACCGGCAGGACATGCCGCATTGCGGGGCACGCGGAAAGAATACACCGCGGGGTTTCCTGCCGCCTGTTTCGGTTAAATCCCACAGAGCGGGCAGTGCGAAGATCCTGAAAACATCATGACGGCGGCTATGGGGAAAGGATGCGTCTTCTCCGCTATTCCCGTTGCTCTGCTTCAGGGCTCCGTGACCGCACTGGCGTGCTTCATGGAATCGGCCCTTACGACGTCCATGCTAGACAATCTGTCGTATGTAGGCTCACTTCTCATCTTCTGCATCGGCGTCAACCTTGTTTGGAATCAAAAAATCCGCGTCTCCAACATGCTGCCCGCCCTGCTTGTCGCCATGGCATGGGCGGAATTCAGCTGGTAGCACGCGAGATTTGTCGCCGGCTTTCAGGACCGCCTGAGCGACACCGACGCCGTACGGCGGCTGTCGGAGAAGCCCGGCGTGGCTTTGAGTCGGAAGAAGCCGATGGAAAAAGCTCAACAAGGCGAGGGCGAAAGCGCAGCGAGCCGCTCTATGCCTACCGCATCCTGCGGCTGAACCCGGGGGCGAAGTTTAAGGTGTATTTCCACCTCTCTTTGTGGATACTTACAGCAAATGGGCGACGGCTAAACGTTACACTACCAAGACGCCCATCACTGCTGCGGAGTTGCTTAATGACCGCGTACTGCCGTTCTTTGCTTCGCAGGAAATGGGCATCATCCGCATGCTGAGGGACAGGGGCACGGAATACTGCGGCAAGCTTGAAACGCACGATTATGAACTGTATCTTGAGGAACTGCAAACCGATCTGGACGCATGGCTACACGAGTACAACACGGAGCGGACCCATCAGGGCAAGATGTGCTGTGGACGAACGCCTATGCAAACTTTGCTTGACGGAAAGGCCATCTGGATGGAGAAAGTCGGACAGCTCAACTAACCGGACAACGGCCCATCAAAATGGAGACTACTGTCAGATCAAGTCTAAACCACTACACCTGATTTCTTTCCAATCATATCTTCAACGACTTCGCGCCGCGTCCGTTCCATCCACTTGTCGGCAGTTTCGTACAGCCCGTCCTTTTCCTTCGCGCGCTTGCGCATCCGTTTCCAGATTTCGTCGAGTCCGCCTTGCGCGAATACGCACGCATTGCCGCTTTCGAAATCGGTGGTGTTCAGCGCGGACTTGTCCGCTGTCCAGACGATGGCATCGTCGTGCCCCTTGAACTGCACTTGGACTCGGCCCGCCTCGAAAAGTTCTTCCGCGAGCTTCCTATTGGAATCGTCGATTTTCACAAGATAGAGCATACCTTACTCGATTTTCTGAAATTTCCTCTCGGAGACGATATCAAAAATCGTAGCGCAGGTCGATGCCGCAGGAAACGCTCTGACGGTTGCCAACGTGGAGGACCGTCACGAAAAATTTACATTTTTTCGTCTGTGGCATTTTAGCCCGTTGCCAAAAACCCATTCAGAATGTATAGTAAGAAAAACAGTGGGTTATGCCGTTGAACAAATCCGAATTGATTCAAAAAATGTCCTACGAATGCAATCTGTCAAATGACGATGCCGACATGTGCGTAGAGATTTTCATCGACGAAATGAAAAAGGCGCTTCTCGAAGGGAACCGCATCGAAATTCGCGGATTTGGCAGCTTCAAAATGAAGGACTACGGCGGCTACACAGGCCGCAACCCCAAGACGGGCGAAAAGGTGGAAGTGAAGCCGAAACGGATGCCGTTCTTCAAGGCGGGGAAAGAACTAAAAGAGTACGTCAACGAAAATAATCAGGTGGAAGCAGAATGAGGCATAAAGTGAAAGTCACTGTAATAGACAAGAAACTCTACCCTGAATTGCAGGCGCAGTATTGCGCTGACCCGAATTCCGGCCCTTGCCCATGCTATAACGTCGGCGACGAGTTCGTTTTCTTTCGTGACGAGAAGAATGACCATTTCTGGCATGGAGGACTGAACACTCTTGTACGCACTACCGCCGACCCTGATACGGTTGCCGGCGGCCCGAAGATGCCTCATTGCTCCGAAGCGTGGGATGCGATAAGCCGCTACATCTATGCCGGTCTTCAAGGCGGCTCGATAATGAAAGGCTGGATGGCGAAGGAGAACGAAATGATTTGCTGCTGCTCCGACGGCACCCGTCCAGTTATTTTCAAGATTGAAAGGATTGATTACGAGGATTGACCATCGCGACTTATGCACTAATCGACACTGACAAGGAGGCCGCCAATGCGCATCCTCATTGGAACCCTGCTTACCTTGCTGCTATTCGCCGCTCCCGCGCAGGCTGATTTCAGGATAACCGTTGACGGCATAACATATGAAGGCGACTACTCCGAAAAAGGCACTAACTATATCGTGAACGGCAAGATTGTTGCCTCTCTGCGCCAAGGCAAAGACCAAGACCACACCGAAATCGTGGACACGAACGGCAACCGTATCGGCTCCGCTGTCTACTCTTCTCGTGGCTGGGATTACTTCGACAAGTACGGAAACCCCGCAGGAATAGCCGAAAGCATACCACCGCCAAAGAACATTAACGGTCCGAGAGCTATTTACAGGGACAGGTTCGGCAACGTCATCGGCTACGCACGGGAAGAAGGCTGCTACCGCCTGAACTTTTTCGACGCCAATAACAACGTCATAGGCGCGGAACTCGGCTCGAATGCCCTGCCGATGAGACCGATACCGCTGGAGATTTGGCTGCGGATGCGGAAATAAGAAGTCGGCTCGATACCGTGACTGCTGAAATCAAATGAACACATCATTCAACCTCTATGGAAGTAAAACTCGTAGCCATCGTTATCACTTCCGGCCCTTTCAAAATTGCCGTAATGGCCATCTCTTCGTCTGTTGCAACGAAAACGGCTATCTGATTTCCATTGGCTTCTCCCCATAGAGCGGCAATTTCAGCTTCCACGTTTTCATTTTTAATTTTCATATGAATGGAATCAGCTATTCTTTTTGCGGTATCCATGGCAGACAGGCTTTTCTGCAGAATAATCCTGACGGTCATGGTATTTTTACCGTCGGCAGAAGCAATCTTACATCCATCGGAAAGCCCCTTTCCGGTCCACCCATCTGGAATCTCGATAAAGAGTTTTCCTGCCTTGGTATCAAAAGTCTGTTCGGCAGCCATGGCACCTGAAACGGCAAGTATGACTACGGCGGCTACTAGGAGAGAAAAGAAAACATTTTTCACGGATTCCCCCTGTCAATTCCGGCGAAATGAAATAAATGGTCGCGTTACGCTCTTGTACGCTAAGGCAGATATCTCAAGCTCCAGTCGACAAAATCGTCCAGAACCAGCCTTACGTGAACCCCGACTGCACGATGCACCTCGCTGCATGCCGGCTTTCAGTATGGCATTTGCACGGAGTACTGTCCATTCTTGAGGGCTGCTGGGTGAGCGAATGGAAGAGGTCTTCTGAATGGAGCAACCGAGTGCATTTCATGTCTCAAGACAGGCTCTGTTTTAACCGGAATGGCGAAGGAAGCCTCACGGTCACTGCGAGACAGGGAAAGAACAACGTTTTCCGCGGCAAGGCTAGAGCCCGATTCTCCGGTACGAAGATAATCATTAAAACAGGAACTGCCAAAGGCCGGAACGGAGAAGTGTGGACGCCGTCAACCCTTGAGCTTAAGGGCACTGGACGAAGCAGCATGTGTTTTCATGTCGCCGTCAATCCGGACAATCCAAAGCACGTGAGGCGTTCTAAATTCCGTCTTTTCCGGGATTAGCGGATGGTTCATATGATAATGACGTCTTTCACTGCGGCCCTGCTCATAGCGCCTAGTATGTTCTTCATGGCTCTCTGCGGAGCGGTCGATGCGTCCGAGGAAGGCGAGGCTGTGGCGCTGCTGAACACGATCAGGTCGCAGAATGGCAAATCTGGAATTTTTGGACTATTATTTTATCTTCGTCGCCGGACAGAAGTGAGTTCCAGGCCTGCCTGAAGTCATTTGTCAAATGCCCTTTGGCTGGTTTTCCCGTAAGCATTGATGAGGACACCGGGAAAGACAGCTCACAAAAGAAGTCCAGCGAACCGCGAGGCTTGCCAGTTCGCCCCCCCCGGGGAGTGCGTCGGCAACGGCACCTGGAAAAACCCGACAAAAAGAAAAATGCCCCTGCCGGGGCATTTTCGTTGAATTCATGGAACGCACAGACTAGGCGAGCTGGGAAAGGAGCTGCTCCTTAATGGCGTCGATTGTTCCTTCGCCGTCGAGCTCTATGTACTTCGTCTTACCTTCGCCGGCCAGCTTCTTGAAGTAGTAGGCCGCGGCCAGAGTGCCGTCCGTCGTGTTGTAGTAGATGTCGTGACGCTTGTTGATAGCGGCTTCATCCTGGTCATCGCTGCGGGTGGACAGATCGCCGCCGCAGACGCGGCATTTGTCGCCGTTGGGTTTGATGGGGTCGATGAAGATGTTGTTCGGATGGTTGTTGTTGTTCTTGCAGAGGCGGCGCCCCATGATGCGATTCTTGGCCACTTCGCGGGGCAGCAGGATCTCGACGACGTAGTCGAGCTTCAGGCCTTCCTTCTGCAGAGCGTCCCACAGCTTCTCTGCCTGCACCATGTTGCGGGGAAAACCATCAAGCAGCCAGCCGTTGGCCCCCTTTGTCTTGAGGGTGTCGAGCACCATGGGGATGGTGATGTCGTCGGGCACCAGATCACCGCGGTCGATATAGGCTTTGGCCTGTTTTCCAAGCTCGGTGCCGCCGCCGATGTGTTCGCGGAAGATGGCGCCGGATTCGATGTGTGCGAGATTGTACTTATCCTTGATCAGGTTGCCTTGGGTGCCCTTGCCGCTGCCGTTGGGTCCGAAAATCAGAATATTCATGATGCAGGCTCCTTATAGGGAAAAATTGAAGGTTTCACAGTCCCCGCGCAGACGGCGCAAGCCCGTCCCAATCAGCGCAAAAGGCTCGTGAAAAATATCACCCTTTACTTTTCGGACTATGCAGTGAAAAAAGCGCGATGTCAATACGCTGCCGACAAAAGGCAGTCTCCTCACCTCTGGGCGTTCTCATGCTGCAACTGGCCCACCCAGCGCGAAAGGCGCTTGCGCGAGAAAAGCGTATCCGCTTCCATGCGTTGCAGCCTCTCCCCGAAACGCTTCATCGCTTCCTTGTCGGGAAAGAGTATCTCGAAGCTCGCCCGTGCTCTTCCCTCGAACGCCCGCAGCCTCGCCGCATCCATATCAACGGTGCGCGCCTCTTCGGGGGATATCGGTTCGCGGTATTCGCCTATCACCTGCATCTTGCGGAAAAACGGCATCATCTTCGCGCGGCACACAAGGCTCCACTGGCCGGGCTTTGCAGCGGCATCAACGAACGGTTCACTTTCCGCATCCAGGACGAATATCTGCTCGAAGAGCACCTTGTCCTTGTAGAAACCCTCACTCTTCCAGATGACATGATAGGGACAATGCTGACCGGCCTCCCATTCCCACTGGGTGTCGGCTTCGGCCAGGGCCGTTACAAGGCGGCCGGTTCCGTTGCCGTAAACGGCGAACCACACCCTGGCGGAAAGCGAACCATTGTCAGCGACGCGGCCCGTGGGAGTCAGTGTTCGCCAGCCCGCAGCCTCAAGGCGCATGTCACGGGCTGGCTCGAACACGACCGCCGGGCGTGCCAGTGAGACCAAGACGGGGGCATCGGCAGTCGATGTCT
Organism: Desulfovibrio sp.; assembly: GCA_024692205.1. Lineage (GTDB taxonomy): Bacteria > Desulfobacterota > Desulfovibrionia > Desulfovibrionales > Desulfovibrionaceae > Desulfovibrio. The sequence continues at coordinate 5,832 of JAILMX010000135.1, forward strand.
GCACAAGGCCCTGCATGGGCGGCTGCGTCATGGCGTACTTGGCGAACATGTAGCCCCCTATGGCCAATATCACGAGAATCAGAACTATTTTCATGGGCACCGCCTTGAGGAATCCGCACCCGGCTCATCGGGCGCGTTTGCATCGTTTTTGTCCACTGCCTGCGGCCTGTCTGAATCCGCGCTTCCTGAGGCGAGCTTTTCCTTGAGCAGACGCTTGAGCAGTTTCATGGCCTTTCGGTCACCCTGCCCCATAGCTTTCTTGTACCAGGTTTCGGCCGCATCCCTGTCTTTCTCCACAAGACGCCCCTGCTCATACAAAGAGCCCAGAAGCGTCTGGGCACGCGCAAGCCCGCTCTCCGCCGCAGAGCGGAAGCAGTCGAGAGCCTTGTCGCCGTTTTTTTCAACGCCGTCCCCCGCGAAATACAGGCGTCCGAGATTGAACACGGCTTCGACATGCCCCTGCTTTGCCGCAGCCTCGAACCAGCGGGCGGCAATCGCCTTGTCGACAGGCAGACCCTCTCCCACACAGTGCATGAGCCCGAGATTGAACTGGGCGCCCACATGCCCCTGCTCGGCGGCCCTACGGCAGAAATCAAGGGCGGCCTCACGGTCGGGTTCGCCCCCCTCGCCAAAGAAAAGGATGCGCGAAAGATAGTAGCAGGCCTTTGCGTCGTTTTTTTCCGCCGCCTTGCGGAACCATTTCTCAGCGACTTTCTTGTCTTCCTTCACGCCCTCGCCGCAGTAGCACAGCAGTCCCAGATTGGACTGTGCCGAAACGTCGCCCTTTTCCGCAGCCGCGCGGAACCAACGGGCGGCCTCCTTCGTATCCAGGGGCACGCCGTCGCCGCTCAAGCACATCTCGGCAAGGGAGCGGGCCGCTTCCACATGTCCATGGCCGGCCGCCTTGCGAAACCACTCCGCGGCCTCGGCGCGGTCCTCGGCCACGCCGTCGCCCTGATAGCAGACGATCCCCATTGCGTATTCCGCATCCGTCAGGCCCTGTTCGGCCGCCAGACGATAGTAATCTGCCGCCTTTCCCCTATCACTCTCAAGGCCCCCTATGCCGTTGGCGCAGGCTATGCCAAAGGCGAACTGCGACCGGGCATCTCCCTTTTCCGCCGCAAGGCGAAAGGTTTCGACGGCCTTTGCATCATCAAACGACATTCCTTGTCCTCTCCGTTCCCGTCGATTCCAGCTAAGGTCAAAAGGGCCCTCCCGCGAGGGGAGGGCCCGTTCCAAACAGCGTTTTGCGCTGTAAGCGCAATCATTCAAAATTCACGTATTTTTTCAGATGCGTGATCAGATCGGAGCGCAACTTCTCGTCCTGCAGCCCAAAATAGATATTCGCCGTCAGATATTCAGCCCAGTCTCCGGCATCGAACCGCGCGCCGTAGATGCGCACGGCGAGCATCCCCCGATCTTTCGCCATCGCCTGCAGGGCGTCGGTAAGCTGAATTTCGCCGCCCACACCCGGCTTGACTTTGTCAAGATAGTCGAAGATATCGGGCGTCAGCACGTACCGGCCAATGATCGCCATGCGCGAGGGGGCGTCCTCCTGCTTCGGCTTCTCAACCATGTTGTTTATCCGGTACACGCCGGGATTGATCTCCTCCCCGTCGATTATGCCGTAGCGGCTCACTTTTTCCTGCGGCACTTCCATGACGCCGATGACGGGCATGTTCTCCGCGATGGCCACGTCGATCAGCTGGCGGATGCCTGGCACGGCTCCGAACAGGACGTCATCGCCCACCATTATGGCGAAGGGTTCGTCCCCGACGAGTTTGCGCGCGCACAGGACGGCATGCCCGAGACCCAGCTGCTGCTTCTGACGGACGGACATGACATTGACCATTTCGGCCGCTTCGCGGACGGCCTTAAGCTGCTCGACCTTGCCCGCGCGTTCCAGGACGCGCTCCAGCTGCAAATTGTAGTCGAAATGGTCTTCGATGACGCTCTTTTCCTTGTTCGTGACAAAAATAACGTCTTCCGCGCCGGAGCGCTGCGCCTCCTCCACAACATACTGGATGACAGGCTTGTTGTAGATGGGGAGCATCTCCTTGGGGATGTTTTTCGATGCGGGCAGCGACCGTGTGCCCCATCCGGCAACGGGGATGACGACCTTGCGAACAGGTTTCATGGCATTCTCCTCTGGTTACAGGACCTACCCTCGCGGAGCAACGGGACCGTGGAGGATGTTCCCCGGCATCAAACATTTCACAAGCAGTTTCATATTGCACGAATGCAATCGTTTTCGCAAGAGCCGTAAGATCTTTTTCCCGCCAAAGCCACCATAGAATTCCATTTCACGCAGAAGCGCCGTCCATAAGGGCGGCGGTTCTGCTTTCGTCCCGTCTGTGATAACAAGGGAAAGAGCTAAAGCGCCCCCTCTTCCATGGGCCTGCCGGGCAACTGCCCCTTGAGGTCGTTGTCGGTCATGGCCGCAACGGAGGAATCGCTCCAGACGTTCACGCAGGTCTCGATCATGTCGATGACGGCATAAATGGGCAGGATGATGCCCATGATGTCCACGGGGACGCCCATGGAGCTCATGAGCGAAAGCGTCAGGAAATAGCAGCCCATGGGCACGCCCGCATTGCCGACGGCGGCGAGCACGGCCACGCACACCCAAACGAGAATCGTGCCGCCTGTGAGCACGATGCCGGCATTCTGCATGAGGAAAAGCGATGTGACCAAGATGAAGGCAGCACAGCCGTTCATGTTGATGGTCGTGCAGATGGGGAGCACAAAACGGGTAATGCGGCGGTCAAGCTTGAGGTTTTCCTCGGCGGAGGCAAGCGTGACAGGGAGCGTGCCCGCAGAACTCTTGGAGAAGAGCGCCACGGCGAGCGCCGGCGACATGCCACGGAACACCTTGAAGGGATTGACCCCGCGCAGGAACATGATGAGCGGAAGGACCACGAAAAACTGCAGGAGGTTCCCGCCGATGACGACGGTCGTGTATTGCCCGAGGGCGCCGACTATGATGCCCGCTTCGATTTCGGCGACAAGCTGGCCGGTGAAAGCGAGAATGCCAACGGGCAGAATGAAAAGCAGGGCTCGGATGAGCGTAAAAAGCAGTTCCTGGAGGCCGTTGATGATGCGAATCAGGGCGTCACGGTTCTCGGAGGGCGGCATGAAGGCAAGCGCCAGCCCGACGGAAGTCGCGATCAAAAGCACCGACAGAACATTGCCCGAAACGAAAGGTTGCAGGATGTTCGACGGAATGACGTTCAAGAAATGCTGGTAATAGGAAAGGTTGCCCAGCTTCTGGGGAATGGCCGCCGCCTGGTCAGGAGAGACGGGGACGTTCACGGGCGCAATCCAGATGAAAAGTCCGAGCGCCACGAAGGCGGCGAGGAATGTCGTCATGAGCGTGTAGAAGACGGCATGGGCGAAAATGCGTCCCGTCTCGCGCCGTGCGCCGAGGGAAGCCAGGGTCGTCATGACGGCGAGGGCAATGACAGGCACGGCCACGAATTGGAAGAGGCGGGTGAACACGGTCGCCACGAAATTGAAGAGCTCGTTGATCTGCGGGTTCTGCAGCATAGCGAGCACGGCGCCGAGAGCCATCGCGGCGAACCAGAGAATGAGGCGCGAAAGCTGGCCACGTTTGCCAGAGTAAATCTTGGTCGTTTTCTGAACCTCTCTCTCGACCCTGCTGTCGTTCTTCTCATTCTCCATCGATAACTCCTTACTGTTCCCCCGAACAAACAAGAAGGCGGCTAAGCCCCGGTTCGAGCATGACTATGCGAAAAATCGTAACGGTATGGGCATTCCTACCCCATTCCCGAAAAGGCATCAAGCTGTCAGGCTAGAGTCGCCTGCCTTTCAGGGCGTCTTCCATCGCCTGCAAGGCCGAGAGCACAAGGTCCTCTCGCGCTTGAGTGCCCATGTGTCCCAAACGGAAGACTCTGCCGGCCATCGGCCCGAAACTGCCCGCCACGACGAGACCGCGGCGGCGAAGGGCCTCACGCCATTGAGGCCAGGTGAATCCGGCTGGTATGCGCGCCGCCGTCACCGTAGGCGACTGAACTGCTGAAGGTTCGGGCCAAAGAGCAATCCCGAGTTCCTTCAGACCCGCCCGGCATATCCCGGCCGCATGCGCATGACGGGCCCATACGGCTTCTATCCCCTCCGCAAGCAGGGCGCGCGTTGCGGCGTCAAGGGCGGCCAGGCCATGCCAGTTCGGCGTATAGGGGCAGCGCCCGTCCTGCTGCACATTTCTGAAGGGCAGTATGGCATCGTATCCGCAATAGCCGATCTCCGCCATCCTATCCCATGCGGTTTCGCTCACGGTCAGAAAGCACATGGAAGGCGGCGCGGCAAGGCACTTCTGCGAGCCGCCAAGGGCAAGGTCGATGTGACAGTCGCGCGCGTGGACAGGCACGCCGCCCAGGCTGGAAACGACATCGGCATAGAAAAGGGGAACGCCAAGGTCATGCTTTATGCGGCCAATCCCCTCAAGAGGATTCAGGGTGCCCGATGGGGTCTCGCAATGGACAGCCGTTATCATGACAGGGCGCACTCGGCGGACTGCCGCCTCAATGCGCTCAAGATCGCGGGAAACAATCGTATGGTCGTACGGCAGCGACAGCTTCTCGACCCGGCAGCCCATGGATGCCGCCATGTCGGCGGTGCCATCGCCGAAAACGCCCGTGCCCACGGTCAGGACGGCGTCACCGGGGCGCAGGGTGCTCTTGAGCGCGCCCCACAGGGCGAGCATGCCCTCGCCGCTCATGAGGACGACATCGTCATCCGTATCGAAAAAGCGGGCGAGATTGCGGGATACCGCATGGTACAGGGGCATAAAATCGTCATCTATCTGACCGGACGGATAATCCCGAGCAAGTGCGGAAAGGACGTCCGGGTGCAGGCTGACGGGGCCGGGAACCATGGGAATAGGTGCGTACATGACAAACCTCCTCAACGGTCAGGGACGGAGGATGAGTGCCTTTCCGTCCTCACGCGCAGACAGGACCTCACCCACCAAGAAAGCCTCATCACCGCCTGCCTTAAGCTGCTCGACGACACGGGGGAGTTTCGCCTGGTCAACGGCAAGGAGCAGCCCGCCCGATGTCTGTGCGTCGAAGGCGAGAATCTCGGCGAGGTCGTCGACCCCGGGCTCGACGATCGTCCGACAGAGAGCGAATTTGTGATTCCTGTGCGTTCCGGCGGGGATGAGTCCGTCGGCGGCATATTCCTCGACCAAAGGCAAAAGCGGCAGATGCCCTGTATCAAGAGCCACGCAAACGCGTGAAGCTACGGCCATTTCAATGGCATGGCCGGCAAGACCGAAGCCTGTAACGTCGGTCGCGGCATCGATGCTGAAGGCGCGAATAACGGCGGCGGCATTCTTGTTGAGACGGCCGCAGATCTCTGCGATACTTTTCTCCGCATCTTCGGCACCGTCCCAGCGAGCCTTCACACCCGTTGCGAGAACGCCTGTCCCGATGCGTTTTGTCAAAACAAGTATCTGACCGGGAACCAAGGCGTCATTGGTAGCGACATGGCCAGGATCAATGATGCCCGTCACCGAAAGGCCGTATTTCAGCTCATCATCCTGAACGGTATGTCCCCCGGCAAGAACCGCGCCAGCCTCCCGGAGGGCGTCGAGCCCGCCACGGAGAATATCGGTCAGCATGTCGAGTATGCCGTCATCGGCCGCGGAAGGATCGGGAAAGCAGGCGATGTTCATGGCGCACCACGGCTCGCCGCCAAGCGCATAGACATCGGAAAGGGCGTTTGCCGCAGCGATGCGCCCGAAAAGGAAGGGATCGTTCACGATGGGGGCCAGAATGTCCACCGTCTGCACAATCGCACGACCCTGCGGCACGCTCAGCACGCAGGCGTCCTCCGCCGTAGCCCGGCCGGCGAGGACGCGCGACTCGAGACTGACATCAGACGATGCCCCTAAGCCAAGCAGAAGACGCTCCAGAGCCTCAGGAGCGAGCTTAGCCGCTCAGCCGGCCGCGCGGCTTTTTTCAAGCAGTCTTGCAGATGCGGACATGGCAAACCTACAAAAAAAGGGGACTTGCGTCCCCCCATTAATCAAAGAAAAGCAGTGCAGATGCTTCGCAACTAGACCTTGGCAGCCTCGGCGGGAGCGGTCTCAGAGGATTTGGCCTCTTCGGCTTTGACTTCGGTCGTCTTGCCATCGGGAAGGGCGCGGGTCAGCTCGATAATGGCCATGGGGGCATTGTCACCCTTACGGGGCATGGCAAGCTTCAGTACACGCGTATACCCCCCCGGAACGCCGGCGAAAAGGGGCGCGACGACGTCGAAAAGACGCTTGACGAGAGCATGGTCATTCAAAACCTTGTAGGCGAGACGACGGGAATGCAGGTCGTTTCTCTGTGCAAGGGTGACCAGAGGCTCGAAGACGCGGCGCAAGTCCTTTGCTTTCATGAGAGTGGTGCGGATCTTGCCATGAAGCAGCAAGGCTTTGGTCAGATTCTGCATCAATACTTTACGATGGGAGGGCGTGCGGGAAAACTTACGCCCAATATTTTTATGCCTCATTTTGCTGCTTCCTTTTCCATTCCTGGTATTTCTTTTCAAAGCCGTCTACACGCATACCGAAATCGAGCCCCATTCCAACGAGGACGCTCTTTATCTCATCTAGAGACTTGCGGCCGAAGTTCTTCGTCTTCAGCATGTCGCTTTCCGTACGCTGAACGAGCTCGCCCACAAGAGCGATATTCGCGCTGCGCAGACAGTTCGTCGCGCGCACAGAGAGTTCAAGGTCGGTTATGTCCTTGAAAAGACTTTCATTCAGCTCCCCGCCGTCATTGCCGCCGCTCGAGGAGGAACCGGCAATGCGTTCATCAAAATTAATGAAGACGGAAATCTGATCCTTGATGATCTTGGCGCTGTAGGCGATTGCGTTTTCCGGGGTCACCGAGCCGTCCGTCCACACTTCAAGGATGAGCCGGTCGTAGTTAGTCATCTGGCCGACGCGGGCCTGCTCGACGCTATAGGCCACTTTGCGTATCGGCGAGAAGCTGGAGTCAAGCTTGATGAGACCGATCTCGTCATCAAGGTCCTCGTGCATGTCAGCGGGCACATAACCCTTGCCCATCCGAACCTCGAACTCCATGTCGAGCGGGATATCCTCGGTGAGGGTGGCAATATGCAACTCAGGGTTCAGAACCTGCACGTGCTGGTTGGTCTGAATGAGGGCGGCGGTGACCTCCCCCTTCTTGTCCAGCTTCAACGTCAGACGCTGCGGTTCATCGGTATCCACCGCAAGACGAACCTGCTTAATATTCAGAATGACATCGGTCACGTCCTCGAGTACGCCGTGAATGGTCGAGAACTCGTGCTGAACCCCGGCGATCTTAACGGATACGAAAGCGGCGCCCTGCAGGGAAGAAAGCAGAACCCGACGCATCGCGTTCCCGATTGTCGTGCCGTAGCCCTTCTCAAGGGGTTCGCAAATAAACTTGCCGTAAGTATCGCTTACGGAATCGTCATCGCGCAAGATCTTGTCAGGCTTAACAAGCTCTGACCAGTTGCGGGAATTAATAAGGCGATCACCCTGTTTACTTAGCATTCCGCCCCCGATTATTTCGAGTAAAGTTCGACGATCAGCTGTTCGTTGACGGGGAACTGGATGTCATCGCGCTGCGGAAGAGCCTTGACGGTCCCCTTAAAAGCGACACCGTCACTTTCGAGCCATGCGGGGCAGCCACGACGCGCGATGGCCTCTTGGGCCTGGGCGAGAACGGGGATTTTACGGTTCTTTTCGGGGACCTCTACCGTATCTCCGACCTTGACCTGCAGGGAAGGAATGTTCACCTTGTGTCCGTTCAGCGTGAAGATGCCGTGCCGGACGAGCTGGCGGGCCTGATTGCGAGAGTTCGCAAAACCCAAACGATAAACCACGTTGTCGAGACGGCGCTCAAGTATCACGAGCAGGTTGGTACCTGTGACCCCCTTCTGCATTTCGGCCTTCTCAAAGTACCCACGGAACTGGCGCTCCAAGACACCGTAGACGCGCCTCGTCTTCTGTTTCTCTCGCAACTGGACCGCATATTCGCTGATCTTCTTGCGCATACGGCCATGCTGGCCGGGAGCGACGGCGCGCTTTTCCTGAGCGCACTTCTCGGTGAAACAACGATCGCCCTTAAGGAACAATTTGCATCCCTCACGGCGGCACAGGCGACATTTGGCATCAGTATATTTGGCCATGAAAACTTCCTCTTGTTGGCACGGGCAGTCGCCAGCTAGACGCGGCGACGCTTGGGCGGACGGCACCCATTGTGTGGGATAGGCGTAATATCACGGATGAAAGCGACCTTGAATCCCGCCGCGGCGATGGCGCGCATGGCGGCTTCACGGCCGGTGCCGGGGCCCTTGACGTAAATGCCCACGGTGCGCATGCCGTTCTCCTGTGCCTTATGGGCTGCCGTCTCGGCAGCGACCTGGGCGGCAAAGGGGGTCGACTTGCGCGAACCCTTGAAACCGCTCTGGCCCGACGAAGCCCAAGAAACCGCGTTGCCGCGGGTGTCACTGAACGTGACGATGGTATTGTTAAAGGTCGCAAGAATGTGGGCAATGCCCACGGGGATATTGCGTTTTTCCTTCTTGACTACTTTTCTGGCGTTGGCCATGTCTTTACCTCAACCTACTTTTTCTTGCCCACCAGTCCGTGCCGGGGGCCTTTTCTGGTACGCGCATTGGTGTGGGTACGCTGTCCGCGCACAGGCAAACCACGACGGTGACGAAGGCCACGGTAGCAGCCTATATCCATAAGGCGCTTGATATTGCTCGAAACCTCACGGCGGAGGTCGCCTTCGACCTTATAGTTCTGCTCAAGCTCTTTACGAACTTCATTGACTTCATCGGCCGACAGGTCATCAATGTTGCGCTGCCAGTTGATGCCGGCAGTATCGAGGATCTTGAGGGCGGTCGTGCGCCCGATGCCGTAGATGTAGGTCAACGCGATATCAACACGTTTGCCGCGAGGCAAATCAACACCTGCTATTCTCGCCACAGTTATACTCCTGCCCTAGCCCTGGCGCTGCTTATGCCGGGGGTTTTCACAAATTACCCGAAGCACTCCCTTGCGTCGGATCACTTTGCATTTCGGGCATATTTTCTTGACGGAAGGCCTGACTTTCATTTTCGTCTCCACATATGGCATGAAGCCATGCTGAACTAGTTTCCGACCAGCTGCAAACGCAGGCTAGGCGAAAGAGAATTTTTATCTGCCTTTACATGTTCTGTCAAGCACTGATTGTGTGCCTGTTCAAACCGCGGTCAGATATGCTCAAGATCCGCGGCCCGCTCGAAGTGATTGCGACGCTGTGTTCGAAATGTGCCGCCCATTTACCGTCGCGGGTCACGGCCGTCCAGTTATCGTCAAGGACGTCGATCTCGTAGGTTCCCGCGGTGACCATGGGTTCGATAGCGATCACCATACCGTTCTGCAACGTAAGCCCACGGACAGCCGGCTTGAAGTTCGGCACCTCGGGCTTTTCGTGCATGCGGGCCCCGACGCCGTGGCCGACATAACGCCGGACGACTCCGAAACCTTGCGCCTCGACAAAGGCCTGCACAGCCGCGCCGATGGCGTATACATCATTGCCGGCACGGGCCTGCTCGATGCCGATGTAAAGGCTGTCCTCGGTTACCTGCATCAGTCGTCTGGCCTCGGCGCTCACCTCTCCGACAGGATAGGTACGAGCCGAGTCACCGATGAAGCCTTCGAATTCGACACCCATATCGACACTGATGATGTCCCCATCCTGAAGCTCGCGCTCAGAGGGGAACCCGTGTACGACCTGTTCATTCACCGACGTGCAGATGGCAAAGGGGTATCCGCCGTAGCCGAGAAAAGCAGGTCTTACCTTGTAATCGGCACACATATCCCGAGCGAGCTCGTCCAAGACCTTGGTCTTGAGTCCGGGCTTGAGGATATCGCCCACCGCCTCAAGGATATTTGCTGTCAGCCTGTCAGCTTCCCTGAGACAGCTGATCTCGCGCTCGTTCTTGATATATGCGCCGTGATACTTTTTCATTGCGAACGCCTCGCGCTAGCCCCTGCCGCCGGTGCGCGTCTTCTGCATCAGGTTCTTATACTGGTTCGAGATCATGAATGACTCGACCCTGTTCATAAAGTCCATTGCCACGCCAACCAAGATCAGCAGACTCGTGCCGCCAAAATAGAACGGGACATTGAAGTTGCTGATAAGCAGCATGGGCACGAGACAGACGACGGAGATATACACGCTGCCGGAAAGGGTCAGCCGCGAAAGCACACCGTCAATGTATTCCTGCGTCTTTCCTCCGGGACGGATCCCCGGGATGAAGCCACCGGACTTTTTGAGATTTTCCGCCATGTCCTTCGGGTCAAAGATGACAGCCGTGTAGAAATAGCAGAAGAAAACCATGAGGGCCACATAGACCACGTTGTAGAGAAGCCCGTGCGGAGAAAAAAACTCCGCAGCGCGCTTGACCAGTTCGTTCGAGGAGAACTGCCCTATGGTCGCGGGAAAGAGCAGAAGCGACGAAGCGAAGATGGGCGGAATCACGCCCGCTGTATTGAGGCGCAGAGGCAAATGCGAATTCTGCCCGCCGTAGAGGCGCCGCCCGATCTGCCGCTTAGCGTAGCTTATCGGTATGCGGCGCTGCGCCCTTTCGATGAAGACGATGCACACCGTCACCACGGCCATGAAAACGAGGATGACGATCGCCATGAAGATGCTCATGTCGCCAGCCTCGATCAAGGCTATTGACTGGATTATACCGCGGGGTATGCCCACGACGATGCCGCAGAAGATTATGAGCGAAATGCCATTGCCTATGCCTCGGTCGGTTATCTGCTCACCAAGCCACATGACAAGGACGGAACCGGCAGTGAACGTCATCATGGTCACGAGCCGGAAATGCATACCGGGATTCATGACTACGGAGGTCCCGGCGGGGCTCGACATGCTCTCAAGGCCTATGGCGATGAAGAGACCCTGCACGAGGGTAATGAGCACCGTAGCGTAACGCGTCCACTGCGTGATCTTCTTTCGGCCGGCCTGCCCCTCTTCGCGCGCAATACGTTTGATGTTCGGGCTGATTACCTGCATGAGCTGCATGATGATCGACGCCGAAATGTATGGCATGACGCCCAAGGCAAAGATGGAGACATTGCTCAAGCCTCCGCCCGAAAACATGTCGAACAGCCCAAAAAGGGTGCCCGACATGCTTTCGAAGAAAGAGGCCAAAGCAGCGGCATCAACTCCGGGGATAGGAACATGCACGCCAATACGGTAGCAACAGAGGATGAAGAACGTCCAGGCAAGACGCTTGCCCAGTTCCGACTGTCCTGCTGCCATTGGATTTGCTAATGCTTGTGCCATGAAGTAACTGTCCCGGTGTTAAAGGCTTTTATTCGGTAACAGGGGCCGCTTCAAGCTCTTTCGCCTGACCGCCGGCCTGACGGATCTTTTCGGCGGCGGACTTGCTGAACTTATGCGCCTCGACAGTGACGGCAGCCTTCACCTCTCCGCGGGAAAGGATCTTGACGGGGCTGCCCATGGGCACGACGCCGCGTTCGTAGATGTCGTCAAGAGAGATTTCGCTCTTCCCCTCGAAAGCGTTGAGAAGCACATCCAAATTGACGACGGCGTAGACGAGCTTGAAGGGCGCATTCTTGAAGCCGTGCTTGGGCAGACGACGCTGCAAGGGCATCTGCCCGCCCTCAAAACCGGGGCGGACACCGCCGCCGGAACGGGCGTTCTGGCCCTTATGGCCCTTGCCCGAGGTGCCGCCGAGGCCGGAGCCTCCGCCGCGGCCTACTCTGCGGCGCGTTTTGCGCTCGTGCTCAAAAGGAACGAGATTATGCAGTTGCATGATAGGAACTCCTCTCGCTGCCATCAGTCAACGATGGCGACGAGGTGCGAAAGTTTGGCGATAATGCCCCGAATGGCCGGGGTGTCTTTGAAGACCTTGACCCTCTCTCGACGCTTGAGACCGAGAGAATCCAGCAGGCGGCGCTGAATGGGCGTCGTATGGATGCGCGAGCGCACGAGTTGGACCTTGATTTCAGCCATGACTACTTCCTCGGAGCTTCAAGCTGCTTGCCGCGCAGTTCCGAGACGGTCCCGGCACTACGCAGGGAGGTGAGGCCCTGCATTGTGGCGCGCAGCACGTTGTGGGGGTTGTTCGTGCCGATGGCCTTTGCGAGGACGTCGCGGATGCCCACGGCTTCCATGACGGCACGCACGGCGCCACCGGCGATGATGCCGGTACCTTCGGAGGCCGGCTTCAACATAACGCGGCCGGCACCGAAGCGGCCGAGGACCTCATAGGGCAATGTGCCATCGAGCACAGGCACCTGAACGCGATTCTTGCGGGCCTTCTCAGTGGCCTTGCGCAGGGCCTCGGGCACTTCCTGAGCCTTGCCCAAGCCAAAACCCACGCCGCCTTTGCCATCGCCGACAACCACGAGAGCGCTGAAGCTGAACCGGCGGCCGCCCTTGACGACCTTGGCGACACGGTTGAGGGAAACGATCTTTTCGATTTCACCCAGTTCGTTCGTCTGGGTTTCGCTATTGTTCGAGTTTTCCTGCCGCATACTAGAACTCCAGCCCGGCCTCGCGGGCCCCGTCTGCGACCGCTTTCACGCGGCCGTGATAAAGATAGCCGTTGCGATCGAACACAACCTTGGTGATGTTTTTTTCCTTAGCCAGACGGGCGATATCCTTGCCCACCTTCTCGCAGCCGGCCTTGTTACAGTGCAGGCCGGATTCTTCCTTGGCAAGAGCCAATGTGGAAGAAGCCGCGAGGGTCTTGCCCTCGTCATCATCTATGATCTGCGCATACATGTGCAGGTTTGAGCGAAAGACCACAAGTCGCGGACGATCGGCCGTACCCGACACCTTCTTGCGGATGCGGATCTTGCGGCGCTGACGGGATTCATTTTTGCTGTCAATCATGATCAACCCCTACTTCTTGCCGCCGGACTTGCCGACCTTGCGGCGGATGGTCTCGGTCACGTATTTGATGCCCTTGCCCTTGTAGGGTTCAGGCTCACGGATGCGGCGGATCTTTGCCGCCATTTCACCAACCAGGTTCTTGTCAGCGCCCGAAAGCGTCAGAATCTGACCTTCAACCTTGGCCTTGAGGCCGTCGGGCAGGTCGATGATGACGGGATGGGAGAAACCGACATTGAGTTCTATCATATTGCCCTTGACGGCAACGCGGTAGCCGACGCCGATGACCTCGAGCGACTTTGAAAAGCCCTTGGTTACGCCTTCGATTGCGTTGGCAAGAAGCGTACGGCGCAAACCGTGCTGGGCGCGGCTTTCACGGGTCTCCTCAATGCGGGTCAGCGTAACGTTGCCTTCTGCCACTTCGTATTTGAGCAGAGGGCATACGGGGGTCTCAATGGTGCCATTGGGGCCCTTCACCTGGACCTTGTCTGAACCTATCTTGACGTCCACTCCCTTGGGAATGGCAATGGGCAGTTTACCTATTCTCGACATGATACACCGCCTACCAGATTTCACAAAGGAGTTCGCCGCCGACCTTCTTCTCGGTGGCGGTCATGCCATCCAGCACGCCGCTGGACGTGGACAAAATGCAAATGCCGAGGCCGTTCTGCACTCTCGGGATCTGGCGCGAGTTGACATACACGCGACGGCCCGGGGTGCTGATACGTTTAAGACCGGAGATGGCCGGACGGCCCTGACGATACTTGAGGGTGAGCGTGATCATGTTGTCATTGATCGTCACATCCTCGACGTATCCTTCCTGCTTGAGGATACCGGCAAGCGCTTCCTTCATGCGCGAACGGGGCACATTCACGTCCTTGTGCAGGGCAGAATGCGCGTTGCGGATGCGTGTTAGCATATCCGCAATGGGGTCAGTCATCATTGATAACTCCTGACGGTTTGCGTGCGGGGTTTGCGGCCCAATGCCGCCACTTCCCGCGGGCGCGGTTTTGCCGCGCCATGAGCGCCGAAGCGCCCTGAAATTTTACCAGCTCGACTTTCTTACGCCGGGCAGCTCGCCGCGCAGAGCCATGTTGCGAAAACAGATACGGCACAGGCCGAACTGGCGCATAAAGGCATGCGGACGACCGCAGATCGGGCAACGATTGTAGGCCCTAGTGCTGAACTTGGGCTTGCGTTTGGCTTTAACTTCAAGAGAAGTGCGGGACATACGGAATTCTCCTATTTGCGGAACGGCATGCCGAGCTGGTCAAGAAGGAACTTCCCTTCCTTGTCGGTGGAAGCCGAAGTGACGATGGTGATGTTCATGCCCTTGGGGTTTTCGACACGATCAACTTCCAGTTCCGGGAAAATGGTGTGTTCCTTGATGCCCAGGGTGAAGTTGCCACGACCGTCAAAACCTCGGTCAGGTATGCCGCGGAAATCGCGTACGCGGGGAAGGGCGAAGTTCATCAGCTTGTCCAGAAAGTCCCACATGCGGTCCTTGCGAAGGGTGACGCGGCAACCGATGGGCATACCTTCGCGAACCTTGAAGGCGGCTATGGACTTGCGGGCACGGGTAACGACGGCCTTCTGCCCGGCGATGGCGGACAGTTCCTTGACGGCTTCTTCCACGGCGTTGTTGTTTTCCTTGAGCGAGCCAAGCCCGATGTTCAGAGAGATCTTTTCGATTCCGGGAAGCTGCATGGAAGAATCATAATTGAACTCCTTCTGCAACACCGGGGCCACTTTCTCTCTATATATCTTTTCGAGGCGTGTCATCGTATCACCTTATTCCATGACTTCGTTGCATTTTTTGCAGAAGCGAACTTTCTTCTGCTTGCCATCGGCCTCGACATACTTATATCCGACGCGGGTGGCTTTGCCGCAGGCAGAGCACACGACCATGACATTGGAAACCGATATGGGCATTTCCTTTTCAATGATGCCGCCGGGCTGCTGGGCATAGGGGTTGGGGCGCGTGTGGCGCTTGACGAGATTCGCCTTTTCGACGACCACCGCATCTTTCTTGCGAAGGACCTTGAGCACCTTGCCGATCTTACCCGCGTCTCTGCCGGCGATCACCATCACCTTGTCGTCCTTGCGGACACGATACGTTTTCATGCTGATCTCCTAGAGGACTTCCGGGGCCAACGAAATGATTTTCATAAAGTTCTGAGCGCGCAGCTCACGGGCGACAGGCCCGAAGATGCGAGTGCCCACGGGTTCGCCCTGACCGGTGAGGAGCACTGCGGCGTTACCGTCGAACTTGATGTAGCTACCGTCCATGCGGCGGACTTCTTTAGCCGTGCGCACGATGACAGCCTTCATGACGTCGCCCTTCTTGACCTTGCTGTGGGGCATGGCGTCCTTTACGGAAACAACGATGATGTCGCCGACAGAGGCGTAACGGCGGTGAGAACCGCCGAGCACCTTGATGCAGGCAACTAGTTTGGCACCGGAGTTATCGGCGACCTGAAGCGTTGATTCAACCTGTATCATGGCACTTCCCTACACAGCTTTTTCGATGATGGAGACAAGGTGCCAGTGCTTGTTGCGCGACAGCGG
>JAILMX010000192.1 GCA_024692205.1 Desulfovibrio sp.
AGCATCTGCTTTCTGATACTCAGTTGATTTCACAAGAAAAAACCATCACAAATTTTCTTTAACAGAGCCTACTTTTTCAGCAGCCTCAGCAGCCAGTCGGCCGAAAAACTTCCCCGTTTCTTGGCGTCGGACACAGCTTACCGGCCGACCTCAAGTACTTCGGCCAGCTTCGCCTGCGATGCAATGTCCGTCGACTGAAGCACCCGTCCGAAAACCTGTTCAAACTCGTTCATGCCGCCCCCTCTTCAACGTTCTGGGTATCCCAGAGATTGCGGTACTGCGGGGAGCCCTCGCGACCCTCCAAGTGGGTCCCGCGCCCCGCCAGCCGGCCATTTCCAATGCCAGCATCCCGTCGGCGTGGCGCAGCATGGACAGCCGGTGGCTCACGATGCTCATGGTGCGGCCCGTGGAAAGGACATCTCCACTGCCCCGCAACGGATCACTCAGCACGATGCATCCCCAGCCAGAGACTTCACGCGCTCATCAGCCTCCCGCTCCAGCTCCGGCAAGTTGGCAAGCAGTTCCCGGTAGGCGTCCACGCGCCCCTGATAATGCTGCGAAAGGAGACGCTCACGGCGGACATAGCCGTATGCCGTCTCCGCGACCTCCTGGCGCAACTGTCTGTCGTCCAGCAGCATGCGCAGCTTCGCGCCGAACTCTTCGGGGTTTGCGTAGAGAAAGCCGGTGCGGCCGTCGCGGACGGTCGACGCGTACACCGTGGGCGATGCCAGGGCCACGGCCCCGTGCCCCGCCGCTTCGATGAACTTCAGATCCGACTTCATGCGGTTGAATTCCGTATCCAGCAGGGGCATCAGGGCGATATCCGAGGCATGCATTGCCCGGGCGTAGGCTTCGTAGGGGATGAGGCCGTCCCCTTCCGCCGTCAGAAAGGTCTTGTGCTCCGTCTCAAGGGCGTCGAAAAACTGCCTGTCATAGACGACCCGCATCTTCACGCGCCCGCCGTATTCTCCCAGAACGCGGTTGAGCTCCGGCATGACGGGGGCCCAGTCGCTCTCGCGGTTCAGGGCGCCGTAGAAGATCTCCACCGGGGCGTCTTCAGGCGCGGGCGTCCTCGGATCCGGCAGTTCGCGCAGATGGTTGGGAAAGACCAGCACATGGGGGTTGTACTGCCGCAAAATGTCCGCCAGGGGCTCTGTTGAGACCTGGACGGCGTGGCAGCCGGCAAATTCCAGCCAATGGAAAAGGGCAAAGGCATCCTGCCAGTTGGCGGGGTTGTCGTCTATCTCGTAGATGAGCAGCCAGCCGGCCCTGCGAAACTGCCGCAGGAAATCCATGGCGGGTTTCACGTCCCTGAAGAGAATTCTCTGGACAATCATGACCCTGTCGGGGAAACCCGCCGAGGCTTGGGAATCAGCCGACATGACCCGCGTGGCGCACGTCACGCCGGGCAGTGTCGCCATGAAGGCGGCCGGTTCCAAAAGCCTCACCCGGGCCGTCACGCGGGCTTCCCACACGGACGACTGAATATAGAGTTTGGGCGGCGGCGTGCCCCGCACCGCGCGGACGATATGCCGCGCCGCCCAGACATCCGTTTTCACCTCCATGGCATGGTCGCGGCAATAGTCCACAAGCGACTCCATGAGGCGCTGGATTGCCGGATCATTCCTGAGGGCGGCATCCTCGGCCACGCGCTGCGGCCGCACGTCCGCCACCGTGAGCCCCGCTTCCGAAAGGCCCCGCAAAAGCTCCGGCAAGGTGAGCGAGGAGTCCCAGAGCGGGGGGCGCCCCAGCATCAGCGACAGGACATGGCGCACGTATCCCGGATGGCCGAGGACGAACACGGCCTGTCCGCCTTCGGAAAGCAGGGCGCAGTGGCGCCGCACTTCTTTGATCCAGTCGCGACGGCCCATGAAAGCGCCATGAAAGAAAAGGCAGTCCGCACTCGTGATGCCGTGCCGTTCCAGGCGGATGCCGGGGAAGGGCGCCCATTGCGCCTGACTGAGACAGCCCGCCGCCTCCGCGAGCAGCGCCTCGTCGGTGTCGAACCCCACATAGCGGCACTGCGGCTGGATACGCAGGAACTCGCGCCCGGTGGCGCCGTTTCCGCAGCCGAACTCCACCACGGTGCGGGCCTGCGGCGGCAGGAAAACGGCAAACGACTCCATTGCGAACGCGTTCATGCCGCCCCCTCTCCCACCTTGTTCTGCGTATCCCAGAGATTGCGGTACTGCGGGCAGCCCGCGTAGACCTCCTCATGGGTTCCGCTGCCCACGAGCCGGCCGTTCTCAAGCACCAGTATCCTGTCGGCGTGGCGCAGCATGGACAGCCGGTGGCTCACGATGATCATGGTGCGGCCCGTGGATATGCTTCGGATGTTGTCCTGAATCTCGGCCTCGCTCTCCGGGTCGAGCGCGCTCGTGGCCTCGTCGAAGATCATGATCTTCGGGTCCGTCAGAAGCGCCCGCGCGATTGCCAGCCGCTGGCGCTGGCCGCCGGAGAGGTTCGAGCCGCCCTCCTCCAGCACCGTGTTGTAGCCTTCGGGGAGCTTTTCGATGAACTCGTGGGCCGCGGCCATGCGCGCGGCCTTCACGATCTCCTCCAGCGTGGCCTGCGGCCTAGTCATGGCGATGTTGTCGCGCACGCGTCCGCGGAAGAGGAAATTCTCCTGCAGCACCACGCCGATGGACTGCCGAAGATGATGCATGTCGATGGTCTGCAGATCCATGCCGTCTATCCAGATATGTCCGGCCTGCATGGGGATGAGCCGCTGGATGAGGCGCGTCAGCGTGCTTTTTCCCGATCCCGACCGCCCGACTATGCCCAGCGTGCCTCCGGCGGGTATGGCGAAGCTCACGGTGTCCAGGGCAAGGGGCGCGTCCTCGGCATAGCGGAAGGAAATGCCCTCGCCCCTGATGGCCCCCGTTATCTTCGGCTCGCTGCCGCTCTGTCCGCCGTCCTCCAGGGGCTCGTCCATGATGTTGCTGAGTATCTGCATGGACACCGTCGTCTCC
>JAILMX010000201.1 GCA_024692205.1 Desulfovibrio sp.
CTCATCTTTTCCACCTCGGGTAGTACGGAATCTGACTCAATTGCTGTGAGTTGAGCTTCGTACTACCCGTGGTACTACCCGTAGGCGTAGATTGTCATATGAACTATGACTATATTGGACTACCTAAAAACAAAAAAACCAAAACCCAACAAGTACTTGTGTACTTTGTTGGGCTTCGATGATTTCTTTGTGGCGGAGAGGCGGAGATTCGAACTCCGGGAGCGCTGTTAACGCTCACACGATTTCCAATCGTGCTCCTTCAACCAGCTCGGACACCTCTCCAGCGGTTGACGCAATGAACCGACTTTCTATATACGAAAGCTGACGAAATTGCAAGTGAAATCTGCATGAAATATTTTTCGGCTTTCGTAATCGCAGACTGTTAGTCCTTCGTATGCGTTTTGGCGGCCCGCACGAAAACCCAGATGCCGAAGACGGCGATGAGGGTAATGCCGATGCCGTTGAGCAGACCGTACGACATGCGGCCACCTATTTGGACACGCCGACCTGGTTGAAGCCGCTGTCGGTGAAGATGACGGCGCCCGTGACGGAACGTGAAAGGTCGGATGCCAGATAGACAGCGGTGTCGCCGATCTCGGTGGTCGTGACGTTGCGGTGCAGGGGCGCGTGTGCCTCGACGCGGCTGAAAAGATCCCGTAGCGAGGATACGGCCGAGGCCGCGAGCGTCTTGACGGGGCCCGCGCTGATGGCATTCACGCGTATGCCCTTCACGCCCAAGTCGTGAGCGAGGTAGCGCACCGAGCACTCAAGCGCTGCCTTGGCCACGCCCATGACATTGTAGCCGGGGAAGGTCTTGGTCGAACCGTAGTAGGTCATTGTGATGACCGAGCCGTTTTCGTTCATGATGGGCTCAAAGGCGTGGCAGAGCGCCGGCAGAGAGAAGGCTGAGATTTCCATGGCGAGCTTGAAGCCGTCTCGAGAGGTGTCGATGAAGCGGCCGTTCAGGTCGCTCTTGTTGGCGTAGGCGATGGAGTGGATGAGGATGTCAAAGGATCCCCATTTCTCCTTGATCAGGTCGACGGCGGCAGCAATCTCGTCATCCTTGCTCACGTCGCATTGGAAGGTGAACTCGCCGCCCAGTTCCTCGCTCAGAGGAATAACGCGCTTCTTGATGGCGTCGCCCACGTAGTTGAACGCAAGCCTGGCTCCGTGGGCCTTGAGTGAGGATGCGATGCCGTACGCGATGCTCTTGTTGTTGGCAAGGCCCATGACAAGGGCTTTTTTACCTTCGAGTAACATGATGTCTCCTTACAAAAAATCTGTCCTTTCAGGCGGAAAAACGTTCGCCGGTGAGGACCTGGTAGATTTCACGGTATTTGCCGGCAGTCGTCTCGATGACATCCGCCGTCAGCGTCGGCGGGGGCGGCTGCATATTCCAGGGCTGCGCCTTCAGCCAGTCGCGCAGGTACTGCTTGTCAAAGCTCGGCTGGGACTGTCCGGGCCTGTACTGCGCCGCGGGCCAGAAACGGGAGGAATCGGGCGTGAGGACCTCGTCGATGAGGCGAAGCTCGCCGTCAACGATGCCGAATTCAAATTTCGTGTCTGCAACGATGATTCCGCGGAGAGCTGCGTGGTCGCGCCCCGCGCTGTAGAGGGCGAGCGAGGTCTTCTCAATCGTTTCGGCGATGCCGGCCCCGAGGATCTCGGCGGCGCGTTCTCGGCTGATGTTTTCGTCATGGGTGCCGAGCTCGGCCTTGGTCGAGGGCGTGAAGATGGCCGGATCAAGCCTGTCTGATTCGCGCAGACCTGTGGGCAGGGCGTGGCCGCAAACAGTGCCTGTCGCCTGATAGTCCTTCCAGCCGGAGCCCGTGATGTAGCCGCGCACAATGCACTCGACGGGTAGGGGCTTGGCCTTGCGCACGAGCACGGCGCGGCCTTCAAGCTCATCCCGCCAGGGGGCGAGCTCCTTGGGGAAACGGTCAACGTCGCTTTCGATCAAATGGTTCGGGATGATGTCTTTGAATTTGTTCATCCAGAACAGGGTGATCGTGTTGAGGATAACGCCTTTGTAGGGGATGGCCTCCTTCATGATGACGTCGAAGGCCGACATGCGGTCGGTCGTCACGATGAGCAGCGTCTTCTCATCTACGTCGTAGATGTCGCGCACCTTGCCGCGCGAGAGCAGAGGGTAGGCCGTGATGTTTGTCTGCGTGATGCTTTTCATGTTCACGTCCCGGAGCTGTTAGCGCTTGCTACGCTGTTCGATGGAGCGCGCATGCCCTTCCAGCCCTTCCAGACGGGCGAGGGCGGCGATGGTCGGCGCGCTTTGGAGCAAAAAAGTGGGTGAAGCCGCGATGATGCTGCTTTTTTTGCAGAAGGTCTGCACGGAAAGTGCCGAGGAGAACCGCGCCGTGCCCATAGTGGGCAGAACGTGGTTCGGGCCGGCGAAATAGTCGCCAAGGGGCTCGGGGCTGTTCGCCCCCATGAAGATGGTCCCCGCATGGCGTATCTGGGGCATGATGGCCCAAGGGTCGCGGGTGTAGATCTCAAGGTGTTCGGGGGCGACCTGGTTGGCTATGGCGACGGCGAGGCGCATGTCGGGGGTGAGCACGACGGCGCCCCAGTCCTCAAGGGATTGGCGGGCGATGCTGTCGCGGGGCAGGGCCTTGCACTGTCTGTCAAGTTCTGCGGGCAGCTCTTCAGCGATACGCTTGTCGTCGGTTACGCATATCGCCGAGGCGAGCGGGTCGTGCTCGGCCTGAGAGAGAAGGTCGGCCGCCAGCCAGGGGATGCGGGCGGTGCCGTCCGCCAGGACGAGGACCTCGCTCGGGCCTGCGATCATGTCTATGCCGACCTTGCCCTGCACGAGACGCTTGGCCGTGGTCACGAAGATGTTGCCTGGCCCGGCGATGACGTCGACAGGCGCGATGGAGGCCGTGCCGAAGGCCATGGCGCCGATGCTCCATGCGCCGCCCACCCGGTAGACCTCGTCGATGTCGAGAAGGTGCGCCGCGGCGAGGATGTTCGGGTTGATCGTGCCGTCCTTGCGGGGCGGGGTGCAGACGACGAGACGGGGCACGCCCGCCACCTGCGCCGGAATGGCGTTCATGAGCAGGGTGGAAATGAGAGGTGTGTTGCCGCCCTGACCGCCGGGAACGTACAGGCCAACGGCATCCACCGGTATGACGCGCTGACCGAGTATCGTGCCGTCGGGGCGGGTAACAAACCACGATTTCTCAAGCTGCGATTCGTGGAAAGTGCGGATGTTGTCGGCTGCAGCGCTTATCTGGTCGCGGTTCTGCACGGGGACGGAAGCGGCGGCGCGCGCTATGTCCTGCGCGGCCACGCGAAGTGGAGGCGCAAAATCGGGGCAGTCGAATTTGGCGGTGTATGCGATGAGTGCTTCATCGCCTTTGGACAGGACACTGTCGAGAATCTCATGAACCTGCGTTTCCACAGACCCCCCCGGCTGATTGCGCCCGGAGAGAAATTCGGATGCTTTGGCCCATTCCTGGATGGTGTGGACTGTGATACTGCGGCATGTCATGGGGTTTTTCCTCACTGAATCTCTGAAATATAACCGAGACTTTCGCGAATGTCGAGACGTAATCCCGGCCAGCATCTTGACATGCGGGGAATGCATACTTACTCACTTAAGAGAAAAATTGAGGAGGCTCTATGCGTCATCCCTATAATCTGCACACAAAACACGATCATCAAGCCAAAAAGGATATGAGCGACAGAGAAGAAAAGGCTGAAAACGAAGCCTTTGCCGGCGCGGAAGCCGAAGCGCCGGATGAAATCCTTGAAGATGCGGCGCAGGACGGACCTGAAGCGGAGGAAGCCGCTGCCCCTTCGCCTGAAGAACAGCTGGCCGCAGCCCTTGCCGAGGTCGCGGCCATGCGGGCAGCGATGAAGGACAGCGCCTTGCGTCAGGCCGCTGAGATGGAGAATTTCAAGAAACGTCTCGCCCGGGAGCATCAGGAGCAGATGCGCTACGCTGCGGAGAAGGTCCTGGGCGACCTTCTGCCCACCCTCGACAATCTGGATCTTGCATTGCAGTACGGCACCAAGAACGAAGTCTGCCGAGACCTCTTGCAGGGCGTTTCCATGACGCACAAGCTTTTGCTTGAGGCAGTCAAGAAACACGGGCTCATCCCCGTGGGCGTCGTCGGCGAGGCTTTTAACCCTGAGATCCACGAGGCTATCGGTATCGACAACAGCGGGGATCTGGAGCCCGAGATGGTCGCTCGTGTCATGCAGGGGGGCTACAAGCTGGGCGATCGCCTGCTCCGCCCGGCGAAAGTCATGATCTCTCAGTAATTGTACCTTCCCTGTCCGTTGGGAATGTCAGCCGTGTCTTTGCGTGTCATCCGCGCGCATGGGCACGGCTTTTTTCGTGCCTGGGTTCGATGCGGCGGGCGAGATAGGCGGCAAGCTGCTGTACGAGGCGGCTCTGGGCGGCGGCCAGGTCCTCATAACTGCGGGAAATGGCATCGTCCCTGGCAGCGAAGAGCCCCTTGCCCAAGCGTTCACCGTCAGATTTCTCTACCGTCCAGTGCGCGGCGAGCTCCGTTGCGAGTCCCACGCCTCCGTCCAGGCGGAGGAGGTCGACGTAAAGGGTGTAGTCTGCCTTGTCCTCGTTTGCGGGGGGCAGCACAGTGAGGCCCTTCGCAAGAAGGGGCGCAGTCAGATCCTCATTGAGAACGCGGGCGATGCCGTCGGCAAGAGGCTCGGCCCAGACATGTACTGTGCCAACGTCGATACGGCTCCTGCCGTTGCTGCGACTGACGATGCCGTTGCGGTCA
Organism: Desulfovibrio sp.; assembly: GCA_024692205.1. Taxonomy (GTDB): domain Bacteria; phylum Desulfobacterota; class Desulfovibrionia; order Desulfovibrionales; family Desulfovibrionaceae; genus Desulfovibrio. Next base: position 4,770 of record JAILMX010000201.1, read on the forward strand.
AGGTAGGCGGGTATAGCCACACGGGCTATGCGCAGGGTACGATCAGGCAGGGAATCCGCCAGAGCCGGGCCGGATGCGCTTTCAAGAGCGTAAAAGGCCGTGGGCACGCTGCGTCCGCAGGCGGTGAGAGCACAGAGCATGGGAATGGAAAGCAGGAGTGACAGAGAGCGTTTCATCAGCGTTTGCCTCTTTTGCCCGTAAGCAGAACCTCGGGGTTGCGTTCAAGAGTATCCGCCATCTCGCGCAATGAATGGGCGGCATCGGCGGCTTCTTTTAACAGGCGTCGCAGGTCACGCATGACAGTCGAGTTCCTGTCGATGACCGAGTTGGCCGAGGCCGCGACGGCCTTGAGCTCGGTCGCCGCGAGCGCGAGGCTCTTCAGGCTGTCTCGAAAGGCCCCCATGAGGACGGGCAGGTTGCTTTCGACGACGCCCATGCCATTGTCGAACCGGCGCAGAGAGCTTTCAAGCGAAGATCGCATGCTGCCTTCGCTGAGCGTTTGCTGCAGTTCGGTTAAGGTGTCGGCGAATGCCTTCAGACCTTTGTCCAGATCCCCCTTCGCAAGGGTTGCGGAGAGCTGGGTGAGCACGGAGTTGAGCGAGGCGAATATGGATTCCAGCGGCACGTGGGCCAGAGTTTTCTGCAGCTCATCGTTGAGCGAGGGAATGGTGGGTATTTCAAGGTCGGGCGTTGTCGAGCGGAATTTTGCGGGCTGGTCGTCGTGGAAATCCAGCTCGATGAGTGCCTGCCCGGTGATTAAACTGTGAGTGGCGAGGCGGGCCCGCATGCCGGATTGCACCATGCGGCGGATAATCTCCGTCTGCATGAATTCGGAAACCTCCGAGCCGCTTTCTCGGATGAGGCTCTTCTCGTTGATATGCACGTAGACCGGTATGGTCACCTCGGCGGTTTTCTGATGGGCGACTAGGCTGATGCGCGTGACACGGCCCATGGGCACCCCGCGAAAGACCACCGGCGCCCCGACCGAGAGCCCGCTCACCGAGCCGTCGAAATACAGGATGTATTCGAGATCGTTGCTGAAGAGCCTGCCGCCACCCAAGGCGATCAGGCCTATGATGAAAAAGAGGATGCCGCAGACGGTGAAGGCCCCGACGGCTGTTTTGCGTGCCTGAATGTTCATTGCTGGATTCCTTTGCGTTCTGCCGCCGTGCCCGCGGCCTTGCGCGAAGCGTCGCCCCGGGTGAGAAAATCGAGGGCGCAGAGGGCGGTTTCGGGATTCTCGACAAGGGCCTTGGGATCGCCGGAGGCCTTCATCGTGCGCGTGACGTTGTCCAGAAAGATGCTGTTGTTGGCGATGGCGAATATGCTCGCGAGCTCATGGGAGACGATGACGAATGTCGTGCCGAGCGTGTCCCTGAGCTCGAGAATGAGGTCGTCGAGAAGACGCGAACTTACCGGGTCTAGGCCGGCAGAAGGCTCGTCGAGAAAAAGTATGGATGGATCGAGCGCGAGCGCCCTTGCCAGGCCCGCACGCTTACGCATGCCGCCGCTTATTTCGGAGGGGTAGTAATCCTCAAAGCCGGCAAGACCGGCAAGGGCAAGCTTGAGGCTCGCCTGCTGCTCAATCTCCTCCGGCTCCAGATCAGTGTACTGCTGCAGGGGCAGGCCGACATTCTCGGCGAGCGTCATCGAGCTCCAGAGCGCGCCCCCCTGAAAAAGCACGCCGGCACGCTGCATTATCCTGCTCCGGGCCTCCTGGGTGTTGCCCCAGAAGTCGACGCCGTCGTAGGCCACAGTGCCGTCCTGCGGACGTTTCAGGCCCATGAGTACCTTGAGCAGAGTGCTTTTGCCGCAGCCC
>JAILMX010000211.1 GCA_024692205.1 Desulfovibrio sp.
AACATGCTGATGGAAGGCAAAAACGTCATTGAGACTGCCCCTTGGCTTTCTCTCTATCCAGGGCTTGCAATACTCGTGACTGTGCTCGGCTACAATCTGCTTGGCGAAAGCCTGCGCGACATACTGGATCCCAGACTGAAATCTTGACGTGGAATATTAAAGCAATGCTTGAATATCTGCACATACGCAACCTCGCACTGATCGAAGACATGTCCCTGGAGTTTTCGGAGGGCATGAACGTGCTCACTGGCGAGACCGGGGCGGGCAAAAGCTTTATTTTAAAGGCCCTGGGTTTCCTTTTGGGTGATAGACTCGACGCATCCATGGTGCGTGCAGGCGCGGAACGCGCTCAGGTTGAAGCCCTTTTCTCTCTCGATGACGAGGATCTCGTCATACGGCGTGAACTTCTGGCGGAAAAGGGACGCAGCCGAGTATACGTTAACGACACCCTGCATTCGCAGGATGCGCTTAGCAGGCTGCGTGACCGTCTCGTAACCTATACAAGCCAGCATGCCCAGCAACAGCTTTTGCACTCCGCCTTCCAATCACGCTTGGTCGAGGGGCTTTTCCCCGACAAGAGCCTTCTCGAACGCCGTGACGCCCTGCTTGATGAACTGCGAAGCATTGCCAAACGCCGTGATGCACTTCTGACCCGCCAGAGTACCCTTGCCGAAAAACGCGAACTGCTTGAGATGCAGCAGCGCGAGATAGACAAAGTCGCCCCCGAAGAGAATGAGGAGGAAAGGCTTGAGGCACGCCGTACCGCCAGCCGGTCTGCTGAAAAGAAGCGCAAAAACACTGAAGCCGCGCTTGAATGTCTGTACGGAGGTGATTCCTCGGGCCTCTTGGCAGACCTGCGGGCATTCGGGCGCCTTCTCCGCGACATGGCAGAGGATGATGATAGTCTTTCGGGAACGCTTGAAACGGTTGACATCCTTGACCAGCAGCTTTCCGAGCTTGCGGGACGTCTGCAACGACTTCCCCTATCCGATGAGGCACAGGATCTCAACGACGTCGAGGAACGTCTGTACGCCTTGGCCCAGCTGAAACGACGCCTTAAGCGCACACTGCCCGAAATCATCTCTCTGAGGCGGGAAATCGACGAGAATCTTTCCTTTTTGGACGTCTGTGCACTCGACATGAAGCAGATTGAGCGTGAAGAAGCAGAAGCCGCACAAAATCTTAAAGCTGTAATAGAAGAAATCGTCCCCCTGCGCCACAGTCTCGCGCAGAATTTCACGTCGAAGCTTGAGGCGGAGCTTCGCGAACTGGGTTTTTCACAAGGGGTTCGCGTCATCCCCGAATTCTCGCCCCATGAGCTGTGGCCCGGCGTCAATGATGAGAAAATGCGCCTCTTGTGGGGGCCGAACCCTGGCCAGCCTCCGCAACCCCTTGATCGCATAGCTTCGGGTGGCGAACTTTCGCGGTTTCTGCTGGCACTCGTGTGCTTGCGAAACGACGCTGATGAAAGCACCTACATCTTCGACGAAGTCGACGCCGGTGTCGGCGGGCTGACCTTGGGCAACCTTGCGAAGAAGCTTGATTTTCTGGCGGGTCGGCGTCAAATGTTGCTTATAACCCATTGGCCGCAGCTCGCAGCGAGGGCTAAACGGCATTTTCAAATATCCAAGAACATCCGTGGAGAAGAAACCTTCACGACCTGTCGTATGCTGGATATAGAGGCGCGGCACGCTGAGCTTGTGCGCATGGCAGGCGGTGGAATTTTGGGAGAGACGACCGCTCAGGCGCTGGGGGCGCTGGGGGGAAAGTTAGAATGATGCCTCTGAGTCTTGCGCATAGAGCCGTTTATTTTTATACTGACAACTGTTTCGTTTTATTTTAAAAGATGCAAAAGAAATGTAAAAATCTGCGGCTGCATGGCCTGTGGCCGGCGAATTCTGCATCGGAGGTTACAGATGCCTTTCCCCGCATTACATATTGGCGACCTTATTGCGAAAAAACCCATCGTGCAAGGCGGCATGGGAGTGGGCATATCCCTCTCTGGCCTAGCGTCCGCCGTTGCGAATGAGGGCGGTATCGGCGTCATTGCCGGTGCCATGATAGGAATGAGGGAGCCAGACGTCGCCAAAAATCCCCTTGAGGCAAATCTCCGCGCCCTGCGCAACGAGATCACCCGGGCGCGCAGCCTTTCAAATGGTGTCATCGGCGTCAACATAATGGTCGCCCTGACGACTTTCACGCAGATGGTGCGCACCGCCATTGAGAACAAGATCGACGTCATCTTCTCCGGCGCGGGGCTGCCGCTTGATATGCCGCGCGCATTACGCGATCTCTGCGATGAAAAAAAGGAAGAGCTCAAGACAAAGCTCGTACCCATCATATCCTCCGCTCGTGCAGCCTCGGTTGTCGCCCGCAAGTGGCTTTCGCATTTCGACTATCTACCGGATGCTTTCGTGCTTGAAGGGCCTAAGGCCGGCGGACACCTCGGCTTCAAACGCGAAGAGATTGATGACCCCGCCCATGCTGTCGACGTCATTCTGCCCGAGGTGCTTGACACTGCAAAATCCCTTGAGGACAAATACGGTCGGCCTGTGCCCGTCATCGTTGGCGGCGGTGTCTTCAATGGCGCGGACATACGACGCTACCTCGACATGGGAGCCGCCGGTGTGCAGATAGGAACCCGTTTCGTCGCCACTGAGGAATGCGATGCCGACATTCGTTTCAAGCAGGCCATCGTCAATGCAAAGAAAGAGGACATCACCATCATCCAGAGCCCTGTTGGCATGCCCGGCCGCGCCATTTGCAACGACTTCATAAAAGCCTCACGCAAGGGGCTCACAAAGCCCTTTAAGTGCATCTTTCACTGCGTGAAGACATGCGAACGCGAGAAGACGCCTTACTGCATCGCTCAGGTTCTGCTCAACGCCATGAAAGGCAATCTCGACCGGGGCTTCGCCTTCTGCGGTGCCAATGCCTACCGCGTCAACGAGATCACGACCGTACCCAAACTCATCAACTCCCTTGAGGCGGAATACGACGCCGCAGCCGGCTAAAGACTCTTCCCACACGAACAAGGGCGGCTCTTCCAGATGTTGAAGAGCCGCCCTTTTCTTTTACGCCTTGCAGAGGGCATCGCCCCAGTCTGCATTATCAAAAGCTGCCGGCGCGAGAATACAGCAACGCTATGCCGGCGATACGATTTTTAGAAGAGGCCTGTCACCTTCCCTGTCTCGAGATCAACGTCAATCTTGCGAAAGGCAGGGTTCGAACCCGTGCCTGGCATGAGGCTGATGTCGCCCGCTACGGGGCAGACAAGGCCGGCGCCACCGAAGCACAGGGCGTCTCGCACATGCAGCTGCCAGCCTTTGGGCGCACCTTTGAGAGCGGGGTCATCGGAGAGGGAATACTGCGTCTTGACCATGCAAATGCCGAGCTCCGCGACATCGTCCCGCTCTTGGAAGGTCTTGAGCCTGCTTTTCGCAAGCGGGGTGAAATCAACGCCATCAGCGCCGTAGACATTCTTCGCGATGGCCACGATGCGGTTCTCAAGCGTCTCGCTCCAGTCGTACAGGGGCCTGAAAGCGTTCTTCTCCTTCCAGGTGTCCATGACTGCATCGGCGAGTTCGAGCGCGCCGTCGCCGCCCTTCTCCCAGTGCTCGGATACAGCCACGCTCGCGCCAGCGGCCTCGCAGATACGGCGTATTGTGCGGACCTCCTCGGGAGTGTCCGTATGAAATTTGTTGATGCACACAACCGCCGGTATGCCTGACTGGCGCACGATGCCGATGTGGTGCAAGAGGTTCTCGCAACCTTTTTCGACCATGCCGACGTTCTCATGCATGTAGGCGTCGGGCAATGGCAGGCCGGGTTTGGGCTGGGGCGCACCACCGTGGCTCTTCAGCGAACGCACGGTCGCGACGATGACCGCCGTATCGGGCACGAGTCCGCTGTGGTGGCATTTGATGTTCCAGAATTTTTCGAAGCCCATGTCCGAGGCGAAGCCAGATTCTGTGACGTGCACTTCGCTGAGCTTTGTACCCACGAGGTCTGCAATAATTGAACTTTGTCCCAAGGCGATGTTGCCGAAGGGCCCCGTGTGCACGAAGACCGGTTGTCCTTCTATCGTCTGAATCAGATTAGGCTTAATGGCCTCGAGCAGCCAAGCCGTCATGGCACCGTCGACCTCGAGATCTGCGGTGGTAACAGGTTTGCCGCTTCTGTCCATGGCGAGTATAATCTTACCCATGCGGCGGCGCAGGTCGGCCAGGTCGTGCGCGATGGAGAGAATGGACATGACCTCTGAGGCGACTGTGATATCGAAGTGCGAGCGCATCATGTAGCCATCGTTGCGGCGACCCGTGCCTTCCATGCCGATGACAATGTTGCGTAACGACTGAGCGCAGAAATCCATTACCCAGCCCATGGAGACCTGGGTCGGGTCTATGTTGAGGCGCGGCATTTTCGAAAGACGCGTGAGCTTTTCGTCATTGTAGTTGCGTTCATGCTGCATACGCGCCGTAAGGGCGGTCATCGCGAGGTTGTGGGCTGCTCCGATGGCGTGTATGTCGCCGGTGAAGTTGAGGGAATACGGCGTGAGCGGGATGCACTGCGCGAGTCCCCCGCCCGCTGCTGAGCCCTTCATACCCATGGTAGGGCCACCAGAAGGTTGACGTATGCCCGCCGTGGAGCGCATACCGCGCTTGGCCAAGCCCTCGACAAGTCCGATGGTCGAGGTGGACTTGCCCTCGCCCAATGGGGTCGGCGTTATCGCCGTAACGTCAACGTATTTGCCGTTTGGTTTGTCGGCGAGGCGCTCACGGACGAGCTGCTGCTCAATCTTGCCTATGTAATGGCCGTAGGGCTGCAGCTCCTCTGGCTTCAGACCCAGCTCGTCGGCAAGCTGATCTATGGTCTTCATGTCGGCTTCGGCGGCCTGTGCAACTTTCCAATCGGGGTTCTGTACCGGATCAAGTCTCATTTGTGACCTCACGGTTTAGGGTTTTCTTGTCTCTAGCATGTGGTCTCTGCCAAGTCAAAGAATCCAATGGTATTTGTACTGGCGTTTCACTATGAAACGGCTCGTACCCCTTCGAACAGTTTCCTTAAGGTTTCGACTATTCTCCGTCGCTTGTCAGAAACGCCCCGCCAATGTATTGCAGCAGGGATGTTCCCTACGCATGGGCGGCACGATAACAATCAGGGAATCCTTGTTTTCAGCGGGACTTCGTCTTTCTACAACGACCTTTCCTAGGGGGGGCGGCCCTTGCACCGCCGACCTTATCCGGTTATCAATCAGCTGCCAGGGAGAAAAGTATAATCCTTATGAAAAGACTCGTAACCGCTTTGTGCCTTACAGGCGCCACGCCATGGTCCGGCCATTGCCGCCGTCCAGACATTCGGACCGGGCTACTTCAGGTTCACCATTGACGTTCCGGAAGGCTGGACGATCACTCCACAGGCAGGCGGGTGCCAGCTGGTCTCTCACGACGAGAAGTCGTCATTCAGCGTGCAGATTCTGGTAAATCCGCCGCCGAACTTGTCAGACTCATGGGGGAGGAGGTGGGCGGAAAGATTCTGCTCGCCAAGGACGTCAGCCCTGACCAGTCCATCATGGAAATCGATCTTGACGGCTTCAGGCTCAAGATCGTGGTCAACGTCGACGGCGACAAGTTCTGCGCCGTCACCATGTCGGGCCCCGATGAGGAGGCGATGGTGAAACTCATGGATTCGCTTGTATGGCGAAGCGTAGCAACCGTCCCGCTGCCTCAGGCTGACAGCCGCCCGCCAAGCGAAAGCCCCATTTTTCCGAACCGAAGCGGAAAAAGTTGTGCGTACCAACACTTAATACCAACAATTTTGCCTGATGCAAGCGGACTCATTCGGACTGTTAGTGAGTGGGGAATCAGAAAAATCAAGTCCGCCAATGCCTTACGGTCTATGGCGGACTGATATGGATTGCTAAATGGTAGCAAGGGAGAGACTTGAACTCACGACACTACGGGTATGAACCGTATGCTCTAACCAACTGAGCTACCTTGCCGTCAAAAAACATAGGCGATTTGCCCTCTCTTGGCAAGCTTTTTCCAAAATTTTTTCAAGGCTTG
>JAILMX010000229.1 GCA_024692205.1 Desulfovibrio sp.
GATTTAGGCTGTTGAATAACCATTATTAAAAACAATTTCAAGGCTCAGTTTCGCTTACCTCTTTCTTCTCGACTTTCATTCCGTCCTTTCGTAAGTCCTTATTCGAGACCTTCCATCCTAGCAGATCGAATACGGAAGACGAAATGCCCTCTAGCAAAAAAAAGCGAATCTCGCGAGGCCCTGCCGCGTGATGCGGCCGTTGCATGTCGTTCATCAAGATAGCATTTCGTCGGGCGGTCTGTCCATGAGCTTCACCATCCCGTACGACGATGCCAAAAGGGCCGCCGTACGACTCCGGTCAGAATTCGTAGCGGAACGTGGCGAACAGGCCGTGCTGGGTGCTGCGCGCGCCCGCCTCCAGACTGTAGTTCAGGCCCAGTCTGACGTTGTCTCTGTCGAATTCCAGCCCCACCGTGCCGCCCAGGGTCAGATAGTCCATGGTCTGGGTTTCCATGGTTGTCGAGCCGCCCACGCCCGTAAAGCGCACGTCGAAGCGGGATTTCATGTCTCCCGCGTTCGGCGTCACGCGCAGGTCGAGGCTCGGCTTGACATGCCAGCCGTTCCCCGTCTCGAAATCCCTAGCGAAGGTCACGCCCACAGGGAACGACCAGATATTTTGGTAGATGGCGTCGCCTTCCAGCACGTTCAGGCCGCCGCTTTCCATGGCGTAGCCGTTGACCTTTAGGTGCGCTTAGCGCACGCCGACGTGCGGAATCACGTCCAGCCATGCCGTGCGGAAGGAGTAGCCGGCACGCAGGCCGGCGGAAAGCGCCCATGAGGAGACGTCAGATTCGAGGTCTGCCATCTGCAGGGCGCAGGCCAGCATGGCAACGGCGGCAAAGCGCCTGCCGTTGTCAAGAAGCAGGCCGCCGCGCGAACAGGCGCGGACACGACGCCGTAGGAAAGGACGTGCACGGGCGAATCGTCGCTCAGCGTGGCGGACAACCCTGCATGGTCGCAGGAAAGCACAGTGCAGGCTGAAGCGCCTGCCGGGAAGGCTTGGCGGCATAGGCATGGCGTATGTCTGCATTCATGGCGGTTCCTTGTTTTCACCTGTCCTTAGGGCCGGCCGCCCGTGAAGTCCCCGCGCCGTGGGGCAGGTGGTTCCACACATGGCCCATGCCCACGGTGGCTCCCTGTCGATGCAGAGCACGAGGTAGAGGATGTGCCCTGCCGTGCGGGCGAGGCCCACCTGACGGATATTGTTCCGCAGCACCAGTCCTGCCCATTTCAATACTTGGTTCCCGACATCATGACCATGGGTGTCGTTGACATGCTTGAAGTCATCAAGTCCACCATGATTCCTGAAGTTTTTATGCTTCATGCTACGCAGGCTGGCCTGCACTGAAAAATGGGAAATTGCCCCGCTCGTCAAGAGAGCATAGCGAACGGACATGGCCGACGGGCTGCGAGAACCCGACGTCGCAGGCGAACTTGCCGCCACTGTGGAAAAGTGCACGTTCGTCATCAGCGACGACACGAAGCCCATCGTCGGATGCGCGGAGAAGGTCCCGGACGGCTCCACCCTCCTGATTGTGCATCACTTCCCCCCTTACTTGACGCTCAGGAAGGTAACCGTTTCAGGCTTGTTCATGAGCAGGGACGCAAAGAGGTCGTTGCCCTCGGGGCCGGGGTGGATGCCGTCAGTCAGCATGCCGACGAAGCCGCTGGCCATGAGTTCGGAAAAGAGGTTGGCGCAGGGCACCTTGAGCTTTCTGCAGACCTCCTGGGCGAGAGTCGCGTAGCTGCCAAGGCGGACGGAGGCCTGTTCGTCGGCGAGCGGGGGGGGACAGATGAAGAGGATGGGGGCTATGTCCCTGGCCCTAGCGAGCAGAGAAGCGAGCGACTCCACCGTGCTCTGAGGATCGGCGCCCTGCAGGGCGTCGACAGTGCCCGTGCAGAAGGCGAAGCGAGGCCGTATGCCGGGCATGAGGCGGGCGGTGTACTCCGCTTCGAAACGGGCCGCGACGTCCGCCAGCTTCTGGCGCCTGGCACCGAGGTTATAGAAGGTCGCAGGCGGGTACTCGTAGTAGCCGCGCGCTGCGCCCTTGATGGCAAGCCGGCTCACCCAGCCACCAGGCACGGCGCTGTCGTTGACGCCAAGGGTGACGGAGTCTCCAAAAAAGAACCATGTGTCGGTGTGGTCGCGTCTCACTTGAATCCCTCCTCTCACGCCCGATGGGTATGAGCCGGACGTTTTTTCTGACGTGTAGCAGGGCCGATCATCGAAGGATCTGGAGGATGCCAGCACCGCCCTGCAGCGCCACGCGGATTAGGGAGCCCAGTCCTTCGCTGATTTCAGCGCCGCAAGTAGCAGGAGCCTTTCTATGCCCACCCACGGAATTGAAGGGGAAACCGGCTCCGCAAAGATGTCGATCAGATTTTTACTGTTCTCGCTGTTCCCGGTTATTTAGCATCATATCTTAGTGAGAAGTCAAGCAACGACAGGATCGTCGAGGGTCAGTTTCAGCGCTATGGCCCGCAAGATCAGACTTCACCTGCCGCGAGGCCTATCGGCACTGCCTCGCCGTGACCTCGTTCCTGTTTCCCTGAACCTTGGCTATCCGAATTTCCAACGCGCATTCCCATGCATCCGGTGGGAACTGCCTGTCCCACGCAAGGAGCGGGATCATGACGCTGGAATACCAGCGAAATGGAGGGTTTTCAATCCTGCGGAATTGACATGGTATCGTTTTCCAGGAGCGTGGTCGCATTGCCTTTCTTCTGCGAGCCGCCGAACAATGCGCAATTATTCCTGCAAAGTCCCTTTCCAGATTGTTAATTCTGTAAGAAAATTTGTGTAACCCACTAATATTACGGCACACTAAAACAAAAGTTGTCGCGCCCTTTGTTTTTCACAGAGTAAAGAGCCTTATCCGCCGTCAGGAACAGAGATTGGTAATCCGCTCCGTGTAAGGATGAAACGGCAATTCTTATGCTGGCGGTGATGCATGACGGTTTTCCATCAATGTGGAACTCACGGGTGGCTTGCAGTATTGCCTGAGCCTTGTTCCTGATAACATCTTCCGACAATGATCCCATAATCATGATAACGAACTCGTCTCCGCCGAACATCCCAACACAGTCTTGCGTACGAAAAATAAGCTTTAATTGCAAAGCGAATTCCGAAAGGATCCGACGCCGTATTGATGCCAGAACGTATTATTTTTTGCTTTCTTAAAATGGTCAAGATCAATGATATACAGTGCAACATGATTGCCATCTTTCAGGTTTTCACACAAATTTTTACAGATACGTTCCGTTGTTGCTTTATTATAGAGATTCGTCAATTTGTCAATTTCAGATTCTTCTCTGTAGTTATCTCTCGCGATGCGCATCAGTTCCACGTTATGAAGAGCGACGGGGAGCTCAGCATTTCTTTTTTCAGAACGGCATGCTGTCGTTCCTTTTCTTCTGTAGCCTGAGCAATGTTTTCAATATGTTCTGTCTAACTTTCTGTCATGTCATTGAAGCAATTTGCTAGGTGTTCAATCTCGTCCCCTGTGTCGACATGTATTTTTTTCCAGATTGCCAGAGGCTATTTCGCGAACACTGTCTGCCAGAACATGAATCGGATTCACAAAGCGCGGATACCCTCTTGCCGACTAAGGTGCGGCGAAGGGTGAAAAGATAAAGCGCAACAAACATATCTCCCTGCCGCATTTGACTGACTGTCCTGAATTCTTCACTGCAACTGACGGCTTCCGCTGTTTGTTTTGAGAATTCCGCGGTAAGATTCAAGCGCGTTGTGATGGTCGGTGCCATTCCGGGCCGTCGCGCCAGTGGTGCTCCCTTTGGTTATGCCAATTCTATTATAGGTGGATAGATACCTATTGTAAAACACCTTGCTTTGGCAGATGAATCTCGGAATGGCTCATCGCCCTGATCCAGACCAAGCTCTACACCGCGAGCGCGATCATCCAGACGCAGATTGTCCAGCTGCAGGACTTCACAGGGTGGTACAACAAAGAAGTGCTTTTTCTTCCATGGAGCGCTCCCACAGGCCAGGCTTGATGCGGCCTGCCGTATCTCCCACGTTTTTCCCGATTGGTTTCAATACGCTTTCCGTGTACTATCGGCGCATGGATAAGAAAAAAATTCTGCTGGTGTCACTGGGGCACCTCTCGTGTGATGTCAATGGCGGAGCTCTGCCCGCTGTCCTGCCCTTTTTGCGGACCGGGTACGGGTTGAGTTACCAAGCTACGGCCGGTCTGATGTTCGCCTACTCCTGTCTCTCCTCCTTGATACAGCCCCTGTTCGGTCTTCTGGCGGACAGATTTTCCCGGCCTTGGTTCATCCCCCTAGGCGTCCTGCTTGCCGGCTGCGGCCTGGCGGCCGTGGGCTGGATGTCCGGCTACTGGAGCGTTTTCGCCGCCATTGCCGTCAGCGGTGTGGGTTCAGCCCTGTTCCATCCGGAAGGAGCGCGCTTTGCCAACAAGGTTTCCAGTGGACACAAGGCCGTGGGCATGAGTATTTTCTCTATCGGTGGCAACAGCGGATTTGTGCTGGGACCGCTTCTGGCCACTGCTGCGCTTGGAACTCTGGGCTTGGCAGGCACCACGGTCTTTGCCTTGCTGGCCTGCGTCACGGCTGGCTGCTTGCTGTGGAACGTGGCGCGGATGCGTTTTCCCGTCACGTCCGGGGCAGCCCAGATTGTAGGCGCGCCGGCCGGAAAAACGGATGCGCGAACCAACGACTGGGCTCAGTTTGCCCGCCTCACCGTGGTCATTGTGGCCAGGGCCATCGCCTTTGTGGGTTTCAACACCTTCATTCCCCTCTACTGGGTAAGCGCATTCGGCCAGACAAAGGCTTCCGGCGCTATGGCGCTTACCTTTTTCTGCATCTGCGGCGTCGTCAGCAATGTGTTCGGCGGCATACTCTCGGACAGGTTTGGCTGCCGCGCCGTCATCCGAAGCGTGTTTCCCCTGGTGCCGCTAGCGGCGCTCGCCTTCAGCCAGAGCACGTCGCTTTACGCGGCCTGGGCCATGCTGCCGCTGTTGGGATTCTCGCTCTTCGCTCCCTTCAGCGCTCAGGTCGTGCTGGGACAGAAGTATCTTTCAAGAAATATCGGTTTCGCGTCAGGCGTTACACTGGGGCTGGCCACTACCCTGGGTGGCATAACGGCGCCGCTTTTGGGCTGGATAGCGGACAATTACGGCATGGTTCGCATGTTTGAGACGTTGGCCGCCATCGCCGCGGCGGGAGCCCTGTTTGCCCAGTCGCTTAAGCCCGCTGCTGAACACGCGGAGGACAGCGGCAGCTGACCGCCTTGATAATCGCGCTGTTCCAGGGGGCACGCCCTATTATCTTGCCGCTGCAGCTTTCGGCTGACGAACGTTCTACCAGCCTCTTTCCTTGACCTCCGGACCTTCTTTTGTTCTCCCCTCCCCATGCATGGCTTTCCACCACCGTCGATACCGAGCATCCGCCCCCGCAAATATCGGCTGCCCGATACATGGCGCCATGATTTCCCCTGGGAAGCCTTTTCAATGCGCACGAAACGCCAGCCAGAGTTCAATTTTTCTTCTGCGTGCGAGGAATGGTGCTGGGACGAGAAAAGCCCCTACGGAGATCATATCCATAAGGGC
>JAILMX010000237.1 GCA_024692205.1 Desulfovibrio sp.
AAAGGGACTTGTTCTTTTCCTTGACGAGACGCTGCAGGTAGCCTTCGAGATCCTCGATGTTGTCCACGGCGTATTCGTCCAGATACAGCTTGCCGTCGCGCCGCACGGTCAGGATCATGTGGTCGGCATCGGTGGGCAGGACCTCGACCTGCTTCGTCTGGGGCAGGTCGACGTCGAGCCCCTGGCTCATCATTGGGGTCGCCACCATGAAAATGATGAGCAAAACGAGCATAACGTCCACGAAGGGCGTCACGTTGATCTCCGAAACGAATTTGCTCTTGCCGCCGAGGGACATGTCTACAGCTCCGTGGCGCCGTTGCGCGAGACATGGCGGTGGGCGTTGAGCTCACGCTGCACGCGGTTCAGGAAGAAGCCGGCGAAATTGACGAGATGCGTGTCTATCTGCGAAAGCTTGCCCATGAAGATGTTGAAGCCGACCGTGGCCGGCACGGCGACGGCAAGGCCGATGGCCGTTGCGATGAGGGCCTCGGATATGCCGGGAGCCACCGTCGCGAGGGATGCGGTCTTCAGCATGCCAATGGAGTGGAAGGATCCCATGATGCCCCAGACCGTGCCGAAAAGGCCGATGAAGGGGGCCGTATTCGCCGTCGTCGCCAGAAGGGAAAGGGAATTCTCAAGACGCGCCAGTTCGCTCGCCACGCCCTGCCGCAACGCGCGGCGCACGTTGTCGACGACCACGTCGCTTTCGTTGCCGAGCTCTTTCGAACGATTGAACTCATGCACCCCCTGGTGGGCGATGTAGTACAGCGGGGACGTCGGGTCGACGCCGAGCGACTGCACGGCATCCCGCAGATTCACCGACTTGTCGAAAGTTTCGATGCCGTTTTTGGCCTTGCGGCAGGCGGCGCTGAGGGAAATGCCCTTCTGGATCATGATTCCCCAGCTCATAACCGACATGAGCACGAGAAGGGCGAGGACGCACTTTGCCACCAGGCTGGCATTGCTGACCATCTGAAAGAAGCTGAATTCCATGCAAGACTCCATAGATCGATAACGCTTGAAAGTCCCCTTACCGCGGCTCGTCACCGGCGACGGACAGGGGACGCATGGCGCAAACCATGCTACGAGTGGCCATATTTTTCAAGAGATTTTTTAGACCCTTTCCCCAAAAAGTTGTTTTCTTGGGGGAAAACGAACGGGCGGGGGCGTCCTAAACCTCCGTAATGACGGGAACGACCACGGGGTCTCTCTCAAGCACGAGGCGGAAAAAACGCCGAAGCGAAGCCCTGATCCCCTCCTGCATCCTCGTGATCTGGCCGGGCCTTGCGGCCTCGATTTCATCAAGCACCAGGCATTTCGCATCCTCGAGTACATGGCTGTACTGCTGCTCGAAGACGAAGCCGCGCGAGAGCATTTCCGGCCCGTGGAGAACGCTGCCCGTGGCCGAATCGAGCACGAGCACGACGATGACCATGCCCTCGTCGCCGAGAATGCGCCGCTCGCGCAAAACCGAAGTTCCCACGTCGCCGACGCCCTTCCCGTCCACGAGCGTGCGCTCGACGGGCACGCGCTCTTCCAGGCGGAAGCCGTCCTTGAGCATGGTCAGCGGCAGACCGTCCTCAAGAACGATGACCTTGTCTGCGGCCGTGCCGCATTCGCCGGCCAGCCGTCCGTGTTTGACGAGATGCTCGTACTCGCCGTGCACCGGCACAAAGTACTCGGGCCGCACCGCGCGGAAAAGATCTCGCAGCTCATCGCGCTGCGCATGCCCGGATGCGTGGATGACATGGCACTGCTCGTAGAGAACTTCCGCGCCCAGGCGATACATCTCGTTGACAAGGCGCGAAATCGCACGGGCGTTGCCGGGTATCATGCGGGAACTCATGATGACGGTGTCGCCCTTGTGCACGGAGAGCTGCCTGTGCCCGCCGAGAACCATGCGCGACAGGGCCGACAGAGGTTCGCCCTGCGCCCCCGTCACGATGAAGACAAGCTCGTTGTCCGGCAGGTCAGGCACGCCGTTGTGGGCGTTGAAAAATTGAGGAGGAATGCGGGCTATGCCGAGATCCCGGGCGATCTCGATGTTGTTGGCAAGGGATTTTCCGCTGATGACGACCGTGCGCCCCCTTTCGCGGGCGAGGTCGAAGACCTCCTGTATGCGCTGTATGTGGCTGGAGAAAAGCGTCACCACGATGCGCCCGTCAGCCCTGTCGAAAATGCGGCCGAGCGAATCCTTGACCTCCCTTTCGCCGATGGAGCGTCCCTCGCGCAGAACGTTCGTCGAATCCGCGAAAAGCAGACGCACGCCCCCGGGCCCCGCGAATTCTCGAAAAAGATCGAGATCCGTTCCCGAACCGGCCACGGGATCGGGGTCTATCTTGAAATCGCCGCTGTGGACGATGCGGCCCACGGGCGTCTCGACGCCGAGGGCGAAGCCTTCGGGTATGGAGTGGCATACGGGGAAGAAATGAAAGACGAGGTTTCCGAGCCGAACGACGCTCAAGTCGTCGACCGGGCACAGCTCGACGCAGTCGAGAACACCGTGTTCGCGGAGCTTGTGCTCCACAAGGGCCAGCGTGAAGCGCGAGCCGAAAATGCGCACCCCGCGCAGCTGGGGCACGAGCCACGGCAGCGCGCCTATGTGGTCCTCGTGGCCGTGAGTCAGCACGATGCCGAGCAGACGGTCGCGCACGGCCGTCACCGCGCCGAAATGGGGGATGACGACGTCCACGCCCAAATGATCGTCATCGGGGAACATAAGGCCGCAATCGACCATGACCACGTCGCCGTCCGTCTCCCAAAGCTGGCAGTTCAGGCCGATTTCGCCCAGGCCCCCAAGGGGGGTAATCGTCAGGGAAGTCTCTCTCGTCATATCGTCGCCATGGAAAAGGAGCCGCTCCGTAAACCGCAGCAAAGAATCACGCCAAAGCCAAACGCATTGCGGCGGCACGAATTCCGCCCTGCCGCGACACCTTACACGCAGAAAGCGCTTTTTGGCAACACGGCGACAAGTCTTTCATTGACAACGGCGGAGGCTTTCGTATAGATACAGGGCAGGTCGGGCGGCGGAGGCGCTGCCAACCCCGTCAGGTCCGAAAGGAAGCAGCGGCAACAGTGGTTTCCGGGTGTCCGACCTGTAAGA
>JAILMX010000011.1 GCA_024692205.1 Desulfovibrio sp.
GGCAGTCCCAAAACGGCGGCAAGCGCTTTCTGCCCGTCGTCCTGCCCTTTTACCTGCGCCTCGACAAAACCTATTATTCCGCCTTGCGTGACAGCCTAGAGGCCAGCCGTCGCTTTGATTTTTGGTCGCGCGCGGTCCGTCCGCGTTTTACCGGCATTTCACCGCGCGTGCTCCTTCTGACGAGCAAAGATTTTCGCAGCGGTGAGCTGGAGGGGGCCTGCAAAAGTCTCGGGATACCGTACCGGCTCGTGACCATACGTGACGATGTCGTCGCTCAGGAGGAATTCGTCGAGCGCCTTCTTCATGAAGTGCTCGATTTCAAACCTGACTGCTGCATCACCCTGAATCACATGGGCGTTGACGTGGAAGGCGTTCTCATGGACCTGCTCGCGCGGCTCGAACTGCCTCTCGCCTCATGGTTTGTGGACAATCCCCACCTCATCATCCATCTCTACACGCGTTGCGTCAGCCCGTGGACAACAATCTTCACATGGGACGAGGACAACATCGAAACCCTGCAGGAGTCGGGATTCAAGCATGTGTTTTACCTGCCGCTCGGCACCGATCCCAATCGTTTCCGCCCGGAAAACATCCGCACCGCCAAGGCCACCTGGCGTTCCCATCTTTCTTTCGTGGGGAACTCCATGGTGTACAAGGTCTGCGGACGCATGAAGAGCGGACGTTTCCCCCGCGCCCTCCTTCTGCCTTTCAGCACGATCGCCAGGGCATTCTCCCAATGCGAAGACCGCTCCGTGGCGGCTTTTCTCAAGAGAAAATTCCACGACGCATATAAAAACTACAGCGCCCTGCCAGACAATGAAGCGAAACTCGCCTATGAAACGGCCGTGACATGGCAGGCGACGCGCCTGTACCGCACAGGATGCGTGCGCAGGCTTCTCCCCTTCCACCCCCTCATCGTCGGCGATCCCGGCTGGCATGTCGAATTCCGGCACGAAAGCGAACAGCCGCGCTACATGGACGCCATCAACTACTATTCTGAGCTTCCCGTCTTCTACACCTGCTCCGACATAAACTTCAACTGCACGAGCAAACAGATGAAGGGTGCCGTCAACCAGCGCATATTCGATGCACCGGCGGCCGGAGCCTTCGTGCTGACGGATTGGCGCCAGCAAATGGACGCCCTTTTCACCCCTGACGAGATGGCCTGCTACCGCTCGGAGGATGAGATACCAGAGCTCGTGAACCATTACTTGAAACATCCCGCTGAAAGACGACGAATCGCCGAAGCGGGACGAAAGCGTGTTCTGGCCTGCCACTCATGGCATCACAGACTTCAAGCAATGCTTGAACAGATGCGAGAAATATATGGCACCCCCGCCGCGGTAAAGCACCGATGAGCACCGATCCGCTTCTCGTGCTCCAGCTGCAGCGCATGGGGGATCTCATCCTCACATTCCCCCTGCTTCTTGAAATGCAGCGCCGATTCCCCTCAAATCCCCTCTGGGTGGTCGCGGACCCGCTATTCTTCAAGGGACTCATGAATCTTGCGCCCAATGTCACCTTCTTTTCCCCGACTCATTGCGAGGTGCTCGCCCGAAACCATTACGAACTGGCGGTGAATCTGAGCAACCGGGCCGATGCCACGGCATGTCTTGGCCGCCTTTCAGCCAGACGCAAGCTTGGCCCGCGCATGGGACAGGACTGTCTGCGCGTGGACGGTTTCTGGCACCTTTATCGGCTCGCGCTGACCCACAACAACAGGCACAACCTTTTCCACTGGGCCGACCTGTACCGCATGGACATGGATGCGGACATTCGCGGCAGCCGAACAGCTCACGCAAAACCTCACCCGCCGCAGGCAGGCAGGCGCATCGCGCTCGTCCCCGGTGCGAGCGAAGCAGCCAAACGGCCGGATGTCGCCTTCTGGGCCGAGCTGGCGCGTCGCCTTGCCCGCAACGGCTTCGCCCCCCTGTTCATCGGCGGCCCGTCTGAAGCAGAACTCGGTGCCGAGGCAGCCAGGCGATGCGACCTGCCCCCTCAGGCAAATCTTTGCGGCAAGCTCTCGCTTTTCCAGACGGCATGTTGCCTGCGCGAAACAGATCTCTGCATCACCCCCGACACGGGCCCCATGCACCTGGCCGACTGGCTGGGCACGCCCGTGCTCAATCTTTCCATGGGCCCGGTGCGTGCCTGGGAGACAGGCCCTGTCTCCCCCGGCCAATGGGTGCTGCGCGCCTCGATAAGCTGTTCCGGCTGCTGGAAATGCCGACGCCCCCACCTGCCCTGCAAAAAGAACTTCACCCCGGCTCAAGTCGCCCGCGTGGCCCTGGCACTGCTCGAAAACACACGAAAACCGAACCTCACTTCGGACGTTCTCCATGGACTTGATCTGCTGCGCACGGGGCGCGATAGCTATGGCCTCTACACGCTTACGCCGGTGGATCGCACCGACGGCGAACGAACGACCTGCAAGGCGCAAGCTCAAACCCTGCTCGACGCCTTCTGGAAAACGACTTTTCTCGCTCTGTATCAGCCGGAGCTGAAAGCAGATCTTCCCCCGCATGTAATCGCCCTCGCCGCACACGCTCCCGCCCTTTTCGCGCATCTGCGCCGCGACCTGACGCGCTTCTGCCGCGAATGCATGTCGCCCGGCGCATCCTCCCGCGCTGCCGATGCTCGATCGGCGGATTTCTGGCTGCGCCGCCCGCCTTCGCTCAGGCTTTTTGCCGGACACACCCAGATGTTCCTTCAGAATGCCGATTTCTCGCCTGAGGCGCGCCGTGCCCTCGCCGAACGCATGGAAATGCTGCTCTCCTGCCTCACTTCATGAGGTTCCCCGCAGTGCCACGCACGCCCCGATGCGTTTCAACAGGGCAATAACTTCCTTTTTCCGGATGTTTTCTCTCTTAACATACTGAAACAACTGTTCTTAGAATTCTGGCATGCTCCTTGAATACTCTCGGGCACAAGGAGTTGTCCATGCAAGTTTTGCCCGCCTTGCCCCAGATTTCCCCATCCATCCTTTCCGCCGAGCAGTTGGGAACGTCCCTTGACAATGCCGCAGGGAACTTCGTTGCGTCCTTTCAGGATGCGATGACAATGGTTCAGGCAAACATACAAGATCCCCCGACGGAACAGGACAGCGCGCCCGCTGCCCAGACCGACGAAGAAATCAAGGACAATGCGGCGAATCGAGAAAGTGCCTCCGCCCCGGGCCCCTACACGCGCAGCACAAACAACGGCACGACGTACACCCTGCAGGAAGTCTGCTTCACGAAGCAGGATCTGCAGCAGCTGCGAAACGATCTTCTCAAGGCCGGCGCCCCCGCCAGTACCTTGAAGTCTCTGACCGAACTTTCAGAAAGGGCGGACGGCGCGA
>JAILMX010000038.1 GCA_024692205.1 Desulfovibrio sp.
TGTGCCGGACGGACGCCGCCGGCCGCCACTTCGGCATGCGCATACGCGAAGAAATCCGGGAGATCTGATCCATGAGCGACAACGAAGCCCCCGCCCGATCCTCGGCCGAACGCCTGGCCCGCATCCGCCGCGAGATAGAGGGGGTCGATTCCGAACTGCTCGACCTCCTGGGCAGACGAGCCGAGCTGAGCCGCGAGGTCGGCCGCATAAAGAGCGGCGAGCCGGGCATCATCTTCAAGCCCCTGCGCGAGCGCGAGGTGCTGGACAGGCTCGTCGGGCTCAAGCCCGCATCCCTGCCCGAAGAGCATCTGCTCTCCATCTGGCGGGAGATACTCTCCTCATCCCGGGCCCTGCAGAGGCCGCAGAACGTGGCCTACCTGGGGCCCGAGGGAACCTTCTCGTACTTCGCCGGCGTCGAATACCTCGGTCGCTCGGCCGCCTTCCACCCCTGCCGCGACATCCACCAGATTTTCGAGGAGGTCAATTCAGGCCGCTGCGAACTCGGCGTCGTGCCCCTGGAAAACTCCCTGCAGGGCACCGTGGGCGTCAGCTTCGATCTTTTCCTCCGCTTCGAGGTCTTCATACAGGCCGAGCTTTTCTCGCGCATCTCGCACTGCTTTCTGAGCCATGCCCCCTCGCTCGCGAGCGTCAAGGTCATCTACTCCCATCCCCAGCCGCTCGCCCAGTGCGGCGGGTGGCTGCGCACGCACGTTCCCGACGCCGCCCTCGTGCCCGTCGAATCCACGGCGGCCGCGGCCTGCCGCGCCGCAGAGGATGACACTTCCGCCGCCATCGGCCACATCAAGCTGGCCGACCTGCACGGTCTCAACATCCTCGCACGCCGCATAGAGGACACGCCGAACAACTGGACGCGCTTCGTCATCATCGGCCCGAAATCTACCGCGCAGGACACCTTCGTGGCCCCCGGCACGGGCAGGGCCGCCGACAAGACCTCCGTTATCTTCACACTGCCCGACAAATCGGGAGCCCTCTCGTCCGTGCTTGACCTTCTCGCCGCGAACAGGATCAACATGCGCAAGCTCGAGTCGCGCCCCCTCTGGGGTCAGGCATGGAAATACGTCTTCTTCGCCGACGTGGAGTGCGACCTGCGCCAGCCCCGCTACGCGACCCTCGTCGAGAAGCTTGACGAGACCTGCCACTCTTTCCGCATACTCGGCAGCTACGCCGCGGGACCCGAGCTCGACCGCATGACCATAGACAACGAGGCAGACTCAGAAACGGACAGGAGAAACGAACAATGAACCACACGACATCCGGCACGGCCGGGGCCGTCACGGTCACGGCGCCGCCTTCGAAATCCCTGACGCACCGTTATCTCATTGGCGCGGGCCTCGCCCACGGAACAAGCGTTCTCAGGCACACGCTCGTGAGCGAAGACGCCATGGCGACGAGGGGCATACTCGAAACGCTCGGCGCGAGAATACGCCCGCTTGACGGCTCAGGCGATCTCACCGTCGAGGGCACGGGCGGCGCCGTGCGCGGCGGCGAAGGGAGCCCGCTTTCCTGCGACGTGGGCGAGTCTGGCACCACCTGCCGGCTTCTCTGCGCGGTGCTCGCGACGGGCACGGGCCTTTTTCGCATAGCGGGGCGGGGACGCATGCACGAACGCCCGGTGGATGAACTGTGCGAGGCTCTGACGAGCCTCGGCGCGGGCGTCACCTATCTGGAGAAAAAAGGCTGTCCCCCCGTCCTCCTGCAGGCCTGCGGTCTCGACCCCGATCTCGCGGGCAGCGACGTCACGCTCGGCATGGATTCTTCCAGCCAGTACTTTTCGGGCCTTCTGCTCGCCGCCCCCCTGTGCGCGAAACCCCTGACCGTGACGCTCGGCGGTCACAAGGCCGTGTCGTGGCCCTATGTCGGCCTGACGCTCCAGTGCCTGACCGACTTCGGCATCCCCTTCTCCGTCGAAACACGGCCCGAACAGAACGCCCCGTGGCGCACCCTGCCCGAGGGCGGCTGGCGGGAAACGGCGCTCGCCGTGCCCGGCTGCCTGCGCATCACCGTGCATCCCGCCCCCTACAGGCCCGGGGATTTCGCCATCGAGGGCGACTGGTCGGGCGCATCGTACTTTCTCGCGGCGGGCGCTCTCGGCAAACGGCCCGTCACCGTGCGCGGCCTGCGGGAGGACAGTCTGCAGGGCGACCGTCTGCTGCTTGACATCCTTCAGAAAATGGGCGCTGAAATCCGTTTCGACGACGATTCCGTCACGGTCTTCCCGTCCGCTCTGCACGGCGTGGATCTTGACATGGGCTCCTGCCCGGACCTCGTGCCGACGGTCGCGATTCTCGCCGCATGGGCGCACGGCTCGACGCGCATACGCAACGTGGCCCATCTGCGTATCAAGGAGACGGACCGCATCGCCGCCCCCGCGCAGGAACTGGGGCGGGTCGGGGTCACCGTCGACATGCTCACCGACGGAATGCTCGTGAACGGCAAGGGCGGCGCGGTGCATCTGAAGCCCGGTCAGTCCACGGTGCCCGCGCTCGCCGAAGGAGACCGTTTCTGCGCCCACAATGATCACCGCATCGCCATGTCGCTCGCCCTGCTCGAGTTGCTCAACCCCGAACTGCACGTGCGCGAGCGCATCGACGCGCCGCAGGTCGTGGCGAAATCCTTCCCGGACTTTTGGGAGAGATGGGCGTGCCTGCTGTAGGGGAAAAAACGCTCATCGTCGGCTGCACGGGGCGCATGGGCGCCATGCTCTGCAGCGGGGCTCTCGAAAAGGGCCTTGCCGTGACCGGCATCGACATACCCTATGACGACGATCTCGCCCTAGCCTGCGAAAACGTAAGCACCGCGATTTTCTGCGTGCCCGCGGCCGCGCTTGAAGACGTGCTCACCCGCATTTGCCCCTTTCTGCCCGAAGGCTGCGTCGTCTCGGACATCACCTCCGTCAAGGAGCGCCCCCTGCGCGCGATGGAGGAAATCTGGAACGGCCCTGTTGTCGGCACGCACCCGCTTTTCGGCCCAAAGCCCGATCGGTCGGGGGATCTTCCCGTCGCCGTCATTCCGGGCCGGGGAGCGGACGAGGCCGCGACCGCCCGCATAACATCTTTTTTCGAGGCATTGGGCTTTCGCGTGTTCCGTTCGACGGCGGAGGAGCACGACCGCGCGATGGCCTGCATACAGACCATGAACTTCGTCACGAACGTGACCTATTTCGCCCTGCTCGCCGGCCATGACGAACTTTTGCCCTACCTGACGCCCTCCTTCCGGCGCAGGATGGACGCCGCGCGGAAGATGCTGACCGAGGACGGTCCCATGTTCTGCGGCCTCTTCGAGGCGAACGAGCACAGCCATGAAGCCGTGCGCCGCTACCGCGGAATGCTTAACATCGCAGCCGCCGGGGACATAGAGCTGCTCTGGCGCAAGGCCCAGTGGTGGTGGCAGGCTGATGCCGTGAACGACCGGAAGGCGTGACCGCCGCGCCGCCGAGCACGAAGCGAGAAGAGGAAAGGGCCCCGACGAGATGTCGGAGCCCTTTCCTCTTCTCGGCCAAGGGAGCCGGCCCCTGCCCGATGTACCCGCTGCCATCCGCGCCGCATGGCGGCTGCGTCCGGCGCACGAGATTTGGAAATTTCTGCGTGATGGTTGTGTCTAGCATATCTCGCCGGATCGCTCAAGTCGTTTTTTCCCGTTCCTCTTTCGGAACAAGCCTGCCCGGCGCTTCACGAAGCTGGCCGCGCCGGCCAGAAGGCCCGAAGGCGGCATGGGGCGGGAATCAGCCCCTCAGCCGGGAAGGCGCACGAAGCGCAGGCTTTCGGGCTGTATCCAGAGCAGTTTCTCCTTCGAGACATCCTCTCGGCGCGAGACGAAGGCGTTGCGCCGTATGTTCAGTATGGCCTCGGCCTCGTGGCTGCAATCGAAAAGGTGCAGGATCTCGGCGTCGATGCGGTCGATGGTCGTCCAGTGCCGCACGAAGGGGTCGGCATCCGGCTGGGCAAAGTGCATGAAGCGGAGGATTACCGTTCGCTTATCCCCTCCGTCCATCCAATGGCGGCAGGCATCCCACAGCGTGTCGGCATCGGGGCGGCTGTCCGGCCCGTAGGGGATGATCACGTCAAGGGGCAGCTCGCGACTGATCTTTTTGAGCATGCCGTCCACAAGGGTCATATAGTCCGTGCTCTGCTCCAGCACGTCCCGGAA
The DNA here is from genome assembly GCA_024692205.1 of Desulfovibrio sp. GTDB lineage: Bacteria > Desulfobacterota > Desulfovibrionia > Desulfovibrionales > Desulfovibrionaceae > Desulfovibrio. The sequence continues at coordinate 4,168 of JAILMX010000038.1, forward strand.
CGCCGCGGCATCAAGGGCGAGGTCGAGTAGGGTGTCGTTGAAAAGCGCGCGCGCCTTGAGCGTGCGGATGGCGTGGGTCATGCGCAGGGCGTTCAAAACGGCGTAGATCGCGCAGAAAGTGTCCACCTTGCCCTGATAGAACGGTTTTATCATGCGTCCCTCCAAACGGCCCGCCGGCGGTTGCCCGCCTGGGCGAAGAATCTCATGCCCCGTCAGCCCGTGAGCGCGAGGCCAGCGCGAGCCCCATGAGGTGGTGCGCGAGCTTCGCCGCCGTGAAATTCGGGGCGTGCAGGCCGGGGATGGGGGCGAGCTCGACCACATCGAGCCCGACGATGCGCCTGCCCGAGACGGCATTGGCGAGAAGCCGCCTCGCCTCATGCCAGAAAAGCCCGCCGGGGGACGGCGTGCCCGTCGCGGGCATGAGCGAGCAGTCAAAGCCGTCCACATCAAAGGTTATGTAGATGTCTTTGGGAAAATTCAGCGGCAGAAGAGGCCCCTGCAGGCCGTTGTCCGCCAGGTCGTCCGCATCGCGCCACACGACCCCGTATCGACGGCGAACCTCGGCCTCTTCCCGGCAATAGTCGCGCGTGCCGAACTGGGCGAGCGGCAGATGAAGATCGGCCACGGCCCTGTGCATGACCGAGGCGTGCGAAAGGGGGTTGCCCTCGTATTCGGGCCTCAGGTCGGCATGGGCGTCTATCTGCACGATGCCAAAGGGGGCGCCGTCTCCGGCGGCAAGGGCCCTCAGGGCGCCGAGGGTGACGGTATGCTCGCCGCCAAGCAGAACCGGTACGGCGCCGCAATCAAGGGCTCTTGCGACGGCGGCTTCTATCCGCGCGAGCACGGTTTCGGCAGAACCTTCGCACACGACGGCGGGGGCCGTGTAAAAACCGGCCTCCCCGGGAGAGACATGCCCGCTCGTCCACGCCTCGAGCTGCTGCGAAGCCTCAAGCAGGGCCTCCGGGCCCGAGCGCGTACCGCCGCCGTAAGAGACGCTGCTCTCGAAAGGCGCGGGGATGATGTGGAAGAATGCCTTTTCCGGCTCTGCGGGGGGGTATTCCGAAGCGAGAAAGGGGGGAAAGGGATGCGTATTCATCACCGGTACGACAAAAACGGCCTGCGCGTACAACAGGCCGTTTTCGTTAGGAGGAGGCACGCCAAAAAGAAAGGAAGGATTACCCACCGTTCTGCAAACGGCATGCCAGATCGAGAGTGTTTCAAATACATACGCATCATATTGAAAATACAGATTATTTTTTCATCTGAAAAAGACGGGGGCGTACAGATTTTTGTATGGCCTTCGCCTCTCTCCGGTGCTTGCGACATCTGGCAGTAAAAAAAATTGTGCGTCAGTTCTCCGCGGTCGAGGCGGAAGCCGTGCCGGACAGTGCCAGTTTCGCCGCAAGGTTTTCCGCGGCGGGGGTCGCCTTCCATTCGCCGAAGAGCGTGAGCCATGTGCCGAAATCGATCACATCCTTCTCAAGCTGCTCCTCGTGCAGCTGAACCCATGTGTTGAAAAGCTGCAGCTGCGTCTGAAAGGTCATGCTGTCCATCACGCCCGCGGCCGTGTCGCGTGGCACGTACTTGCCGTCGATATGCTGGACAATATAGCCGCAGACGGCCATCTGCGAGGTCTCGAAGGTAATCTCGGCGTTGTTCAGCTCCCTGGCAAGGGGCAGAAGCTCGGGATAGTCGTGCGCGATCTTCTCCATGCCTTTCTCGGGCACGATGATGAAGAGGCGCGGCTCGGCATCCGGCGCTGCCCCGTCCTCGGTCATCTCGGTGATGAAATAGAAGCGCAGCCAGTTCTCAAAGGCCACGGCTTCCAGCATCTTGTCAACGGCGGCGCGGAATTGTTCCTGCTCCTTGGGCATGGACGAGTCCTCCTTATGACGACGTGCGAAACGGCAGGATACGGCAAGGCCGTCACGGCGTCAATTCCCGCTCGCGGCACGCGGGACGGGCTATTCTTCCTCACTCCCTTCTGCTATACACTCGATGCGCGCCGCCCGTCCGGCACGGGCGGACGCGACGGCAGGAGGGCCGCCATGCGCATCTACTACCACCTGAGCGACTACATCAGCCACCGGCGGGCTGGCCAGGCCTATATGGCCTGTCTGCGGCGCCTCGGCCATGAGCTCACTACCGACCCGGCATGCTGTGATGTGGCCGTCATTCACGAAGCGCCGCACTATTACCCGCGTATTCTGAACTCCCTGTTCCTGCGGCCCGGCGCACGCCGCGTGGGGTATGCCGTTTGGGAAACGCCCCAGCTGCCCGATGCGTTTCTGCCGGGCATCGCCCTGATGAACGCCGTGTGGACGTGTTCGGAATTCTCTAGGCAGGCCTTCGCGCCGCATGTTCCCGCCTTTGTGCTGCCGCATGTGGTGGAACGCCCGCAGATCTCCCAAACAGCCCTGCGCCATATGGCTGACCGGCTGGGCATATCTCCCAGAAGAAATGGCCTGCGACGCCCCTTTCTGTTTTACAGCATCATTGATTCGGTGAATCCCCGCAAGAACCTGCTCGCTCTGCTCACGGCCTTCGCCACTGCCTTTCCCGCCCCGGACGAAGACGTCCGCCTTGTGCTCAAACAGTACCGTAAGCCGCAGGATCTTTCAGGCATACCGCACGTTATCAGCATTGACACCCCCCTGGACGACGAGGAGATAGGGGCCTTGCACGCGCTGTGCGATGCCTATGTAAGCGCCCACCACGCCGAGGCATGGGGGCTGCCCCTCTCGGAAGCCATGAGTTTCGGCACTCCTGTGATCGCCACCGGCTATTCCGGCAATATGGAATTCATGAACGAATCCAACAGCTTTCCCGTCCCCTGGCATCCATCCCCGGTGTCGGAGGCCATGTGCCGCGCCCTGCCGCAGTTGTTTACCCCTGCCATGACATGGGCGGATATCGACATTCCCGGCCTTGTGCGCACGCTCCGACGGGTGCGACGACAGACCTGGGCGGCGGCAGATCGCGCCCGCGTGGTGAAGAGCATGGCCCGCTTTTCTCCCAATGCCATAGATGCCCGACTGAAAACCCTCCTGGACGCCCTGCAAAGGGACATCCGGCCTTGACAGGAAAAACGCGAAAGACCGCCATGCCCGCGCCTCCGCATCGCCTGGAGGACATCGGCATACCGGCGGATTGGCCATCCTAAAAGGCTCTTGCCCGCGGCCCTCCCGGCCGTTCTCTGGCCTGTCGCGGCGCTTTGTGATAGTCTGCCGCCATGATCGACTACGCAAAAGCTCTCAACGAGGCACAGTACGCGGCCGTCACGAGCGAGGCACAGTCCGTCCTGGTCGTCGCGGGCGCGGGCAGCGGCAAGACGCGAACCATCGTCTACCGGCTCGCCCGTCTCGCGGAAACCGGCACGGATCCCGCCTCCATCCTCCTCCTGACCTTCACCCGCAAGGCTGCCAAAGAAATGCTCGACCGCGCCGAAATGCTGTTGCCACGGGGCTTTTCAGGTGTGCAGGGCGGCACGTTCCACGCGTTCGCCTACAGCGTGCTGCGCCGTCATCACCCCGCATGGCTCGGAGACCGCGCCTTCACGGTCATGGATTCCGGCGACATCACGGCCGCGCTCAAGCAGTGCCGCGACACGCTCAGGCTCGGCAAAGGGGACAGAGCCTTTCCCAAGACGCAGACCATAGCCGGCCTTTTGAGCAAGGCGCGCAACAAGGAGGAACCGCTCGCCGACATCCTCTCGCGCGAGGCCTTTCAGCTTCTGCCCTATGCCGACGACCTCGCACGCCTCGGACGCGCCTACGACGAATACCGCAAGGACAAAGGTCTCATGGACTACGACGATCTGCTCTTCGAGCTGGAGCGCCTGCTTGAGACCGATGCGGAAGCGGCGCTTCCGTTGCGACGCCGTTTCCGACACGTGCTCGTCGACGAATACCAGGACACGAACCTCGTGCAGGCCCGCCTCGTGCGGCTCATCGCCGCCCCGGCCGGTGACGGCTCGCCGCCAGCGCGGGTCATGGCCGTGGGCGACGAGGCGCAGTCCATCTACGCTTTCCGAGGGGCGAACGTCCGCAACATCCTCGATTTCCCCTCGTTTTTCCCCGGCACGCAGATCGTCCGCCTTGAAGAGAACTACCGTTCCGTGCAGCCGGTGCTCGATGTGGCGAACAGCCTTCTCGAACACGCGGCCGAATCTTTCCGAAAACGGCTTTTCACCCGCCGGAAAGGCGGGGAGGCCGTGCGTCTCTTCGTGCCGATGAGCGATCAGACACAGGCGAACATGGTCGTCAGGCGCGTCCGCGAGCTGCTCGACCGCTTTCTGCCCGAAGAAATCGCCGTTCTCTTCCGCGCTGGGTTCCATTCCTACAATCTCGAACTGGCCCTCAATCAGGCGGGCATCCCCTTCCGTAAATACGGAGGCCTGCGCTACACAGAGGCGGCCCATGTCAAGGACTGCCTGGCCTTCGCCCGCCTCGTGCTCAACCCCTTCGACCTGCCGGCCTTCGCGCGGGTCGCCGCCATGCACCCCGGCATTGGTCCGCGAACGGTCGAGAAGCTCCACGCAATACTGCGCAGCGGAGACGGGGCTGCCCTTGAGAAGGCGCTTGCCAGGCACAGGGATCTCGCAGACGACCTCGCCTTCGTAAACGAAATTCGCACCGGACAGGACAGGCCCGACGATATTCTTTCCGCCGTGCTCGAACACTACGAGCCGCGCATGGCAGCGCTCTATCCCGAAGACTGGCCGCACCGCAAGCAGGGCATTGAGGAGGTCATACAGATGGCCGCGGGCTACAATGAGCTCGACTGCTTTCTCGCCGACCTCACGCTGGAATCGCCCGAAGAGGACGACACAGAAAGCGCCGGACGCATCGTGCTGTCGACCGTGCATTCGGCCAAGGGGCTGGAATGGAACGCCGTGCTCCTCATCGACCTCGTGGAGGAACGCTTTCCCTCGCGCCACGCCCTCGCAAGACCCGAGGCATTTGAGGAGGAACGCCGCCTCATGTACGTGGCCTGCACACGGGCGCGCAAGGTGCTCGACCTGTACGCGCCGGCCACGATCTACAGCCGCGCTGAGCGCGGCACGCAACACGCCGTGCAGAGCCCCTTTCTGCGTGAGCTTGAGGCAGGCCTCACGGAACGCTGGGTGGAGGGCTTCGGCGGCCGCCTTTCCCGTGCGGGGGGGCGCCCAGAAGAGATGCCGGACAAGGGCGCGCAGAGGCCCGTACCCCGTTTCGACACGCCTGCCGTCACTCCGGGCGCCATGCGCAAAGATGTCTTCCATGTGCAAGACATGTCCGGAAATTTCCCGCACCGATCCGCTGTGCCCACGGCCGGAGAACCAGACGCCGAGGAGCAGCCTCGCTCATCCCTGGCGGTCGGCGAGACCGCAAGCGGCTACTGCCGGCACCGCATTTTCGGCCGGGGCAAGATACTCCGCCGCTTGGGCCCGGACAAGGTGCAGGTGAACTTTTCCGGCTTCGGCCTCAAGGTCATCCTCTCAGACTACCTCGTCATGGAGTCCTGACATGAGAACCGTTCCGTCGACCCCCCTGCTCTCCGAAGACGCCGTCATCGCCTGTCTGGCGCGCCATTTTCCCCGCGAACACGACGCGCTTCTCCTGGGCCGGGGCGACGACTGCGCCCTCCTGAAGGGCGACGCCCCTCTTGCCGTCAGCACGGATGTCTTTCTCGAGGACGTGCACTTCCGCCGCAGCTATTTCACCCCCGAGGAGATCGGTTTCAAGGCGCTCGCCGTGAACGTGAGCGACATGGCCGCCTGCGGGGCCAGGCCCACGGCCTTCACGCTTTCGCTTGGCCTGCCTGAATGGGTTGATGAGCCCTGGCTCGAGGCTTTTTTCTTCGGCATGGCCGGTCTTGCCAATGAACGCCGCATGGCGCTCGCCGGTGGAGATCTCTCCCGGTGCGCGACCCTGGCCGTCAGCATCACGGTCTTCGGGGAAACGGACAAGACGGGCTGTTTTCTGACGCGCGGCGGCAGCATGCCGGAGGACGCCATCTTCATTACGGGCAGCATCGGCCTCGCCCGCGTCGGCCTTGCCGTGCTCGAGGCGCAGGGCCGCCCTGCGATCGAGGAATGGCCTATGGCCTGCGCGGCGCATCTGCGCCCCAGGCCGCAGGTGGATGCCGGGCTCATGCTCTCGCGCGCCGGCGCGAACGCGAGGCCTCCGGCGCTCATGGATCTTTCCGACGGCATCTTGCGCGACCTGCCACGCCTTCTCGGCCTCACGGGGGAAATCGCCGCCTCGGGCGCCGGCTGCCGCAAGCTCGGGGCAAAACTCTCCCTGCCGAAAGATCTGCTGCACCCCGAGCTCATACGCTGGGCTGAAGAGCAGGGCCGCGACCCCGTGCTCGAAGCTCTTTTCGGCGGCGAGGACTACGCCCTGCTCGGCTCGTGCGCGCCGGACATGGCGCCCTCGCTTCTGACTGCCGTAAACGGCTTCACCCAGTTAGGAACGGTGACGGACGACGGTCTGCTGACCTGCAACGGCGTCTCCCTCGCCGATCTGCGCGGCTTTGACCACTTCGCCGCCCCGGGAAGTCCTGCCCCTCCGCGGCGCAGGTCCCTGCCTTTCTACCGCCTGACAAAGCCTGACCGAACCGCTGACAAGGAAATCGAAACATGAGACTTCCCCCGTCCTTCACCCAGGCTGCGGAAACAGTGCGCGCGCTCTGCCGCGACGCATGGCAGACGGGCATGCTGCGCGCCTTCAACGGCAACGCAAGCCTGCGCCTGCCCCCGCCCGACGACGATCTTCTGTGCATCACGGCTTCGGGCACGGCAAAGGGCCGGCTGACGCCTGCCGACTTTTGCCTTGCCGACGTGACGGACGGCACGGTGCTGAACGGCGGCCGTGTCTCGACGGAAACAGCCATGCATCTCGCCCTCTACCGGGCGATGCCCACAGTTCGCGCCGTACTCCATACGCACCCCGCAAACCTGCTCGCCCTGAGCCTTGCGGCCGAAGAAGACAATTTTCTGAACATGCCGCTCTTCGAGGCGCAGATGTGGGCCCCGAAGCTGGCCTTCGCCCCGAAACAGGCCCCCGGTTCCGACGCGCTCGCGCAAAGCGTTGCTGATGCCGCGCGCTCGCTTGACGCCGCCGACCCGGGAGCGGTGTGGATGGCCGGACACGGACTGTGCTGCTTCGGCACGAAACCGCAAGACGTGCTCGCCATGAGCGAGGAACTGGAGCATCTGGCCGGAATACGCCTGCGCGTGCTCGCCGCACGCAACGGAAAAGAAGGGGAACACCCATGATCTCCGTGACACGCGAACACGTCATCGCGGCGGCGCACAGGCTGTACGACTACAACGGCCGCTGCGAACGCCTGCACGGCCACAACTACCGCATCGCCCTGACGCTTGACGCGCCCGGCCTTGACGCGCTCGGCATGGTGGCCGATTTCAGCGTCATCAAGAAGGTGCTTTTCGCCGCGCTCGACGAGGAATGGGACCACCGCACCCTGCTGTACGTCAAGGATCCCCTGTGCGCTCGGCTCGCCGCAATACTCGACGACGGCTCCATTCGCCCCGTGCCCTTCAACCCGACCGCCGAGAACATGGCCGCATGGCTCGGGGAGACCTTCTTCCCCGCGGTCTTGCGCCATGCCGGAATGGATGCGGGAGTGCGCCCCGCCGCCGTCAGGGTGCATGAGACGGACGGCAGCTGCGCCCTCTGGAGCCGGGACTGATGCCCGCCCTTCTGGTCAACGAAGTCTTCCTCTCACTGCAGGGCGAAGGCGTGCGCACGGGCCTTCCCTCCGTCTTCATACGCCTGCAGGGCTGCCGCGTCGGCTGCCCGTGGTGCGACACGGGCTATGCGAGAACGACGGCCCCGCAGGACCGGCTGCCCGATAACGACGGCGCAGTCTTCGCGAAGACCTCCGCCTCTCCCTCCCACACCTGTGCACAGACCGCATGGCTCGTCCGCGGGGTGCTGGCGCTCGCCAGACCCGGCATGAACGCCGTCATAACGGGAGGAGAACCCTGCGAGCAGGGCATCGCCCATCTCACCACTGCCCTGTGCGACGCGGGTTTTTCCGTGCAGGTTGAGACGAGCGGCACCTGCCCCATCCTCTGCGACGCGCGGGCATGGGTGACGCTTTCGCCCAAGGCCAGGCCCGTATTGCCGGAAAACTGGAAAAGGGCCGATGAAATCAAGCTCCCCGTCCTCACCATTGAGGACATAGCGCGCCACGCAGGCGCTCTCGAGCGGCTGCCAGCAAACATGATAAGCCTGCAGCCCGTCAGCGGCACGCACGCGGCCACAGCGCTGTGCGTGCGCGAATGCCTGCGCCGGAACTGGCGCCTCTCGCTCCAGACGCAAAAATTCATCAACCTGCGCTGAAATTCCGGACACGGTCCCCTTTGAACACTTGCCACAGGTCGCTACGCGGCCTATGGTTCCCTTCTGCCTTGCCTGAAAAAAAGAAGGATTCCATGCCCGAGCATGTACGCTACAACAGCATAATCAGCACCTACGTCGGCCTCTTTCTCATCACCGCCGTCACCTACATGGTGATGTACGGACCGCAGCCCATGTTCAACACGATAAGCCGCGATCTCGGTGTCGACCGCGGCGCCATCGGCCTCGTCATCAGCGTCTTCATGGTCTTTCTGAGCGTCTCCCCGCTGTGCGTGGGCCTTCTGCTCGGCAAGATCGGCATACGCCGCGCCCTCTTCGCCTCCTCGGCCGCCATGATCCTCTGCGGCGCGGCCCTTTACTTCGTGCCCTCCTTCGGCGCGCTCATGACCGTGCGCGTCGTTCAGGGCATGCTCACGCCCATTCTGCTCACGGGTGTCATGGCGGCCATCGCCGGCCTTTTCCGTCATCTCGACATCAACCGCGCCATGGCGGGCTTCGTCGCGGGCTCAACGCTGGGCGCGCTCGCCGGACGCCTGCTGGGGGGCTTCTCGGCCGAATGGATAGGCTGGCGCGAATCGCTCACGCTCATGTGCGGCCTTTTCGTTATCTGCCTTTTCGCCATCCGCCGTATGCCCGCCGCGAACAATGCCTCGAACGTGCGCATCCACAGGCTCAGCGAATACAGGCAGGTTCTGCGCCAAAAGGGCGTGGCTCCGCTCATCTTCGTCGAGGCCTGCGGCCTCTTCACCTTCGCGGCCATCGGCAATCTGATCCCCCTGCGCATGGCCGAGCTCGGCCACGGCACCTCCGAAGGACTCATCGGCCTCATGTATCTGGGGTACGCGGTCGGGCCCATCGCGGCCTCCTGTCTGGGGCCGCTCACGCGGCTCTTCGGCTCAACGGCGCGGCTGCTCATCTTCGGCGCATCACTTTTCGCGGTGTCGCTCCTGAGCTTCCTCGCGCCCTACCCGACGGTCATCTTCGCGGGCCTGTGGTTCGTGGCGCTCGGCGAATTCATCGTCCATGCGCTCTGCCCCGGCGTCATCAACCATCTGGCAACCTGGACGGGACACTGCGACCGCGGCATGGTCAACGGGCTCTTCCTCTCCTGCTATTACTTCGGCGGCCTCATCGGCTCGTGGCTGCCCGGCCTCCTCTACCAGCATTTCGGGTGGACGGCCTGCTTCGCCTCCTTGGAGACCATGCAGATCTGCTCGCTCGGGGTCGCCATCATCCTGACGCGCCGCATGCCGGACATACGCTGACACGAGCCCTAAAAGCCCCCGCACGTCTGCCGATAAGGCTGGTTGAGCGGCACAACGCCGCAGGAGACTGGCATGCTGGCAAGACGGGCATACTCCGCCATGCTGACGTGGAAGAACGGCCCCGGGAAAAAGAAGGCACTCCTTGTCACCGGGGCGCGGCAGGTCGGCAAGACCGCGCTCATCCGCGCCTTCGGCAGGGGACATTACGCATCCTTCTGGGACATCGACTTCGTCGCGCGCCCCGAAGCCGCCCTCGTCTTCAGGAAAGCCCGGGATGCCGAGAACATCTTCCAGGGGCTTGAAGTGCTGACGGGCGTCGCCCCCGTTTTCGGCAAGACGCTTCTCTTCCTCGACGAGATACAGGAATGCCCCGAGGCCCGCTCGGCGGTGCGCACCATAGTCAATGACGGCCGCGTCGACTGCATTCTCTCCGGCTCCCTGCTCGGCCTGCGCACCCAACTGCCGCCCGGGCTCACCCCGTGTTCGGAGCAGACGCTTCACCTGCATCCCCTTGACATAGCCGAGTTCCTGCTGGCGAACGGCATCGGCGCGGACGTGCTCGCCCATGTGCGCCGCGCATTTCTCGCCGAAAAGCCCGTGCGGCCGGAGATCCACGAGGCCCTCTCGCGCTTTTTCAGGCGCTATCTCGTGCTCGGCGGCATGCCCGGCGTGGTGGCGGCCTCTCTCACCACCAACGACATGGGCGAAGTCGTCGCGATGCAGCGCGGCATCCTCGCCCTTCTCCGTCTGGAGGCGGGGCGTTACGCAAAGGACGGCGGCGAGCTCGCCCGCGCCCTTTTCGACGACGTTCCCTGCCTCCCGGGTGAGGCGGCCCCCCTGTCCGACGGGCAACGGCGCGCCTTCGTCAGTCTGGCCGATGCCGGCATCATCCTGCCCTGCCGTGCGGTTGACGCCCCGCAATCCCCTCTGCGGCTGCGGGAAAAGCGTGACGCCATCCGGCCCTACCTGTGCGATACGGGCCTTCTGTACGCCCTCTGCCGCGAGAATATGCAGGCGGAAGTCCTCAGCGGCAGCATCGGGGGCATGCGGCGCCTGCTGGAGAACGCCGTCGCCCAGAACCTCTCGGCTGCCGGTTTCCCCCTGTGGCGTCTGAGCGCCCACGGCAGCCGGGCGGATTTTCTCATCCGGATGGACGGCGGCATCATTCCGATCAGGCTCCCGCCCGGAGAAAACGGCACGGAACGCATCTCTCCCCTGGCGGGCGCGACGGCTACGGCCGATGCGCTACGTGGTGAAAAGACGTATGAGCTCGGCGACGGGAACCTTCACCGCGACGGCACGACCGTGCATCTGCCGTGGTACATGGCGGCCCTGTTCACGCCGGACGCCGTGCGGCCCATGCCCGTGGAGGAGGTTCCCGCGCTTTCCTGAGATGCGGCGGCCCATTGGGCCTCAGCGCCCGGTGAAGGGAACCTTGAGGCCTGTGCCGTCGATGCCGAATTTCCTGTCGAGGGAGAGATTATCCCCCGGGCGGGTGAAGTACGCGCCGTCCATGCAAGGATGCGCCGTGCCCATCGAGAGGAGCTTCCCTACCGTGACGAAAGCGTAGCCGCGCTCCTGCAGCAGGGGCACGAGCTCGCGCACCAGCGCGGCCGAGCCTTTCGGAACGAGATTGGCGTGCAGGAGCAGGATGGAGCCCGGCCTGACCTGTGCCGCCACTGCCGCGGCATTACGGCGGGCTGCCCCGGGCCGCGTGCTGTCGCCCATCTCCGCGACGACATCCCACAAAACGACGCGCAGGCCGAGGGCATTGATGCCGCGCAGCGCCGCTTCTGTTGCACGCCCGTAAGGCAGGCGGAAGAGCGTTGGCACGGGCGGTGCGGCATCCCGCAGGGCCGGCGGCAGACCTTCTCGCAGGATGCCGTACTGGGCCTGCGTCCACAAGACCTGCGCCTTCAGCCCCTCTGGGGAAAGCAGGGCGCAGTTGCCGTGCGTCCAGGCATGGTTTGCCACCTCGAAAAGCGGTTCGGCCAGAATCTGCCGCACGCGGCGCTCATGGGTGCGCATCCACTTTCCGCCCATGAAGAGGGTCGCCGGGATGCGCCGCTCGCGCAAAAAGCCGAGGATGCCCATGTCGCAGCCGTTCGTCGACGTGGCGAGCTCGCACAGATCGAAGGTGAGGGCGACGGCCTTCTCCCCGTGCGGCAGTTCGACGCGGCGTATGACGCCCGCGGCATCTTCCGGCAGGGGTGGCAGCATGACCTTTGGCTGGCGCACATCGGGCGGTGACGGATCGTTCGGCAGGGCGCGCCGGGCGTCGCGGGCATCGGCCGCCCACGAATCAGCCTGGGGCTGTTCACCGCCGGGCGCTGCCAGAAGCTGCGCATCCGCGCCAGGGCCGTTTCGGCCAGCCGCTTCCTCTGCGAATAGAGGCAGCCCCCCTGCCGCAAGGCTCACGCACAGAAAGAGTCCCCCTGTGAGGCGCAGGCAGAAGAAGGCCCATGACCGCACAGCCGCACTCATTGCGCAAGCCACGCGACGAGCAGAAGGCTGACACACCAGTTTCCGATGCGCCACACCCAGGGATTCGGCAGGAAGCCCTGCATGATGCGGCGCATGTTGTAGACGATGCCGAGGGCCGAACCTATCGTGCAGAAGAAGGCGAATCCCAGGGAGGCGAGAAAGCCCCATTGGAAAAGGCAGACGAAGAAAAGGATGAGCGTCACGGTCGAGGCCTGCGGCAGGCCCTGATGGCCGGGCGCGCCCAGGCGCGACATGGAAAAGAAGGTGACGCGCTCGCCGTCGGTCGCGTACGCGCCGGCCGTGCCCAGACTCTCCGAGGAGAAGGCTCTCCATGAGGATGCGGCATCGTCCCCGGCCTTGGAGCGGGCGCCATCGTCGTGCATGACCTCGGCGTCGACGTCGATGATGTCGTTGTCACGGCGTTCGTTCATACAGGCCTCCTTTATCCTCCGCGGTCGCATGATAGCAGGGGCGGTGCCGGACGTCAAAAAAGGGTATGCGCGCCCCCCGAGGACGCAAAAAGAATGACATTTTAAAAAGAATACGGTAGCGTGTCAAAAATGAATGTGCTTTTCACCCCAATCAAGGAGAGGTACGATGACTTACGGCAAAGCCGCCATCCGAAAATCTCTTGCCACGGCGCTTCTGCTCTGCTGCGCCGTATTCGCCCTTTCGGCCTGCGCCCCCCGGGGCACGGCGCATCGCGTCGACACCAAGGCCGATCTGCTCATCCTGCATACCAACGACACGCATTCGCATGTGGCCGGCATTGATGCGGCCGGCAACCCCTGCATGGATGACGCCACCTGCCGCGGCGGACATGCACGCATCGCCGCCGCCATCAAAGACGCGAAGGCGCAGGGGGCGAACGTGCTCGCCCTCGATGCCGGCGACATGTTTCAGGGCACGCTTTTCTACAGCGTGAACAAGTGGCGTCTCCTTGCGGAACTGAACAAGCTCATGCCGTGGGATGCCGCGACCCTGGGCAACCATGAATGGGACGAGGGCTGCGGAGAGCTCGCCAAGTATCTTGCCGAAAAGCGTCCCTTCCCCATGCTTGCGGCCAACCTAACGCCGGAAAAAGGCTGTCCGCTTCTCAAAAGCGACACGCCGCCCTACATCATCCGAGAGATCGGCGGGCACAAGGTCGGCGTGATCGGCCTGTCCAACGACGAGGTGACGGGCCTTGCCAGTGCGTGCAAGTACACCAAGTTCTCCGACAGGGTTAAAACCCTGCAGGCCGCCGTGCGTGAACTGGAAGCCAAGGGCGTCAAGCGCATCGTGCTCGTGACGCACCTCGGCCTGCCGAGCGACAGGGAGCTGGCCCGCAGCGTGGACGGCGTGGATGTCATTGTGGGCGGGCACACGCATTCCTACCTCGGCCCCGGCTCCAAGGAAGGCCCGTACCCCATCGTTGAAAAATCCCCTTCGGGCAAGCCCGTGCTCGTGGTCACCGCCAAGCGGGCGACGCAGTATCTGGGCGAGCTTGCCTGCTATTTCGATGCAGAGGGCGTCCTGACGAGCTGGAGCGGAGCGGCGCGGGAACTGCAACCTTCGGATCCGCGTGACAAGGCCGTCGCCGCCAAGGTGGCGGAGTTCAGTGCAACGCTTGAAAAATACCGCTCAGAGAAGATCGGGCACCATGATTTCAATCTCGGGCCGGACGGCCTTGATGCCTGCCGTACCCGCGAGTGTCTGAGCGGCATGATCATGGCCGACGCCATGCTGGAATACGGGCGGCCCTACGGCGCGCAGTTCGCTCTTTTAAACAGCGGCGGCGTCCGCGCAGCCCTCAAGCCCGGCGACGTCTCCCGCGGCGATCTTCTCACGGCCTTCCCCTTCTCCTCGAAGACGCAGATCAGGGAGTTCTCCGGAGAGGCGATATGGGAGGCCCTTGAGCACGGCGTGGCCGGCGAAGACGGCAGGGGAGCGCCCATGCTCCAGCCCTCCGGCCTGCGCTATGTCGTCGATCCCTCAAAACCCGCTGGCAGCCGCATCGTCAAGGCGGAGGTCAAGGATAACAAGGGGAATTACGTTCCTCTGCGCCTGAAGGCGCGCTACAAGGTGGCCCTGCCGAGCTATCTCACCGGCGGCGGCGATTTCTTCACCATGCTCACCCATGGCAAGGTCATCTCCGCTCCGGAAGCGGTGGACGTTGACGTCGCCACGCAGTACCTGTCGAAACATTCGCCCCTGTCGCGGCCGGAGACCGGACGCATAACGCATAAGTGAGGGAGGCGTGAAGAGTTAGCCGCCCTTCGGAAGAAATGAATGGAAACGAGGCCTCCGGCCCGGACTCGCATCCGGTCCGGAGGTTTCGTCTTTTACCGGCAGGGTCGCAGCCTTCTCAGTTCCTTTTGGGTGCCTGGCCTCAACCCGAAGGAACTTCCGGCGCCTTGACAGGATTTGGAAAGGCGGGCAAGAATAGGCAGTGATGCGTCGTGCATCCCGGCATCCTGCCAAACCACCCTTTGCTCTGGAGGCACTATGAGAAAACTCTGCATCGCCTTGGCCGTGACCGCCCTGACCATGCTGTGCGCTACCGGCGCGATGGCCTCGAAATACTATGTGTACTGCGCCAACGGAAAAATAGAGATCGACCAGCGCGATCTCAAGCAGATGAAGTCTTCCCGCGGATCGCACACCTACCAGATGTCCGAATTCGACAGCAGGACCGATGCCGAGAAATTCGCCAAGCAGCTTGGCGGCGTCGGCAAGCAGTGCCCGAAGCGTTAAGCGTGCGGCGCCCTTGAGCGCCGCCGTAAAGTGATCCGGCAAGTGAAATGAAAAGGCCGGTGCGTCTTTTTGCACCGGCCTTTTTCTCATGCCTTTTCGCGGGGGGAAGGCGGCTCCATTACACCCCCATGCCCTGATCGAGCACTTTCGTGACACCGTCTTCGCCCACCGTGAAGACAATGTACTCACCGCCCTCATAGTAGTCGGAGGCGATGATAATCTCCATGCGGCCGTCACCGTTCACGTCCGCGCACATCTTGAGCGTCTGGCTGCGCGGCAGGGCGCCCTCGGCCGGCTCCCTGTCCTCGGGGCAGAAGTCACCCTGCAGAATCGTCACCTGGGATCTGCCATTGACGGTTCTCTCAAGCAGAATGACGGAATACATCCCCGCCTTTCCCCATTTGGGCGCAAGGCCGCCGCCCTTGAAATCCTCGGCGCTGATGATGTGTTCGTCCGTTCCGTCTCCGTCCAGATCGACGGCGACGAGTTTCTTCATGCGGCAGTCGGCCCCGCGCAATCCCTGGCCGGCGAGGTAGCCGCGCACCATCTCCGCATAGCGCCCGTCATCATCCTGAATCGTGCGCATCGGACGGGGCATGGGGGAAAAACGGCTGCCCGGCCCGCCGAGAAAGAGGGCCGGCTCCTTGCCTTCGTAATTGCCCGTGGGCGTCTGCATCTTGAAGATGGGGAAAGCGGCGAGGGGGCCGTATTCCTTTTCGAATTCCTCGGGATGGTCGTTGATGGGGGCGCCCATCACGCATTCGCCAACCAGACCGTTCACCGTGTAGAGCGTTCCGTCTAGACCGCCCCAAAGGCGTTTTTCGTGGTAGCGGGGGCTGTTCTGCAGATCCTCGGCGCCCACCCAGGCATCGCCCAGAAACGCGCCGAGCAAAAGGCCGTCGAAACCGATGTAGATGTCGCCCGAAGCCCGCTTCCCCTCGGTGGCCGCCGCCGTCTGAACGGACCCGGCACCGTCCGCGCGGAGAGTGCCCCGCGTATAGCGGCGGATATCAGTGCAGCTGGCCGTGAAATCATCAATCCCCCGCACAAGCGACCAGCCGACGGACACACGCCTGCCCGAAAGTTCTGCTCCACCATCCTTTTTCAGGGCGGCGAGCACGGCATCCTGATCCGCATCGAGGGCGAGTATGTCCACCGCCCTGCCCCCGTCATCCACCGTCAGGAGACGCCGGCCCGAATCCTTCGGACCGTAATCGCGCACCCGCTTCAGGGTGCCGGTGGTCGTGCCCTGGCCGCGCGCGGCGCTCTCGCAGGGGCCGGCGGGGCCGGTCACGCGCTGCTTTGAACCGCCGAGCTCCAGAAGTGCCTGCTGCGCCTTCTTGCGGCCCTGCCGCGCGGCGGCGGCATACCAGATCTTTGCCGTCGCCAGGTCAGGTCTGCCGAAGCCGACGGTTCTGAAGAAATTGCCTATGTCCTCATAGCCTATGGCCCCGCCCGCTTCGGCGGTCTTCTTGTACCACGCGTAGGCATGGGCGGGATTCTCCAGCACACCCACACCGTTCAGGTAGCAGTCGCCCAGATTGTGCATGGCGAGTATGCTGCCGCCGGCTGCGGCCCTGCGGTACCAGCGCATGGCAGCAGCGGCGTCCTGGGGCAGACCGTATCTGCCTTTTTCGTACCAGACGCCGAGCTTGTTGGCGGCGTCGGCGTCGCCCCTCTCGGCGGCCTGCCGCAGTTCCTTTGGTGACGGCTGCCCTGCGGCGGGGGCATCGGTTGACAGAAGAAGCAGGGAGACGCTGAGGACGGCGCAGAAGACGGAAAGAATGTGCTTCATGGGATATCGCTCCGTTTTTCCGGCATAGTGCCCGCTCTGCCGGCAAAGCGCAAGGGGGATTGCGCCGGCAAGCCGGGTTCAGAAGAAGCATACCGCCGTAAAAAGCACAACCGAGGACATGAGGTTCTCCCCTGCCATGCGTGGCTGCGTCCAGGCACCGAAAAAAGTCAGCGCATGACGTGTCGTGCCGCTAATACCGCTCGGGCATGTGGTGCGGGGGAAGGGTGTTGGCGGGGGCTTCTGTCATGTTCTCGCGCACGAGGCGCAGGATATCTGCCGCAGCGCGAAGCTCCTTTTCCAGCACATCGATCTGCGACTGCTGCGCGGTCAGGGCGTCGTTCAGCTCGTCGATGCGTTTTTCCTGAAAAAAGCAAAGTTCTTCAAGCCGATCCAGCCTCTCCTGCATATCCATCAGCTCTCTCCCTTGCCTTTCGCGGGCCGGGGGCGGCCTTTGTCCGCATGTACCGGCGCGCGGCCATCCGCGCGGGTATTCCGCCTTTCCGTATGCGCGGCGCGTGGCCGGGAACGCCCCGTCCTGCCGCCATCCCGCAACGCCTCTCCGCCCCTCGCGTGCGGCGGGCGCGAATCGCGCCTTTCGTCAAAACGGCCTTCTCCGCCTTTAGCCCGCCCGCGTCGGGCATCACTCTGCCCTGCCCCGACGCCGTCGCGGTCAGCACCACGACCGGCAGGGGGCTTCTTCGCAAAACGCCCCCCCGTCGCCCGCGGGTCGGCGCCGGCCGCCGGCATGAGTATGCGGTGCTGCCGCAGGCGTTCGGCATCCGTGCGGGCCACGTAGATGGGGTCACCGTTCTCCGTCTTGCCGCACCAGAACATAGCCGTCGCCATGCTGCCAGGCGTGGGGATGAAGCATTGCGTCTGCTGCGGGGTCCAGTGGCGCGCGGCAAGCCAGCGCGCAAGGATGCGCATATCCTCATCCGTACAGCCGGGAAAGCCGCTCATGAGGTAGGGCACGACGTACTGCTCCCGCCCCACCTGACGGCTCTGCCTAACGAAACTTTCCAGAAAGGCCTCGAAGACCTCTATGCCGGGTTTGCGCATGAGCGCCAGCACCTCGGCCACGCAGTGTTCGGGGGCCACCTTGAGCTGACCGCCCGTGAACTCGCCGGTATAGGCATCCATGGAGCGCGGATCTCGCATGGCCAGATCGGCGCGGATGCCGCTTGCAACGCGCACCTGCGAAACACCCGGCAGATCGCGTATGGCGCGCAAAAGCGAAACATGCTCCCGCTGCGGGGCGATAAAAGAGGGACACACGGAAGGATAACAGCAGCTCTCCTTGCGGCAGCGCGTAACGCAGCGTGGTTCAGGGGCGTCGCCGACCGGACGGCGCGTTTGCGCCGATTGCGGCGAAATCGCCGCGGCGCGCCGCGCTGCGCAACGGTCTTCTAGGGCGCAGTGGGCCTGCCACATATTGGCTGTCGGCCCGCCAACGTCGCTTATGGCGAGGCCCCGCCCCCCCTTCTTCCGCGCGGCCATGCGCCGTGCTTCGTCGATGAGGGATTCGCGGGAGCGCGAGCTGATATGACGCGTCTGATGGATGGCGAGCGCACAGAAGGAGCAGCCGCCACCGCAGCCGCGATGGCTCGTGATGCTCGTGGCGAGCATGGCCTGCGCAGGCACGGGCTCCTTATAGGCGGGATGGGACTTGCGATTGAACGGCAGGCCGTAGACCGCGTCCATCTCTTCGGTCGAGAGGGGCGCGGCAGGCGGTGCCAGGACAACCGAACGCCCGGAGACATCCTCAAAGGCCCATGCATCGCCCCTGTGCACCTGCCTCTCAAGCCTTTTCGTGAGCACGAGCAGGGCGTCCCTGTTCTCCAGAAGGGCCTGATGCGAGGGCAGAGCCTCGTACGCGAGATCGGAATATCCGGGCGGCAGGTTCCCGGGCAGGCCGTCAGGGGCAGTGCGCGCCATCCACGCGGTGCCGTCAATGCCCGTCAGGTCCGCGTCTGCGCCGGCCTCGTCGAGACGGCGGGCTATCGCAAAAATGGCCCTTTCGCCCATCCCCCACACAAGCAGGTCGGCCTTGGCATCCATGAGGATGGGGCGGCGCAGGGCGTCCGTCCAGAAATCATAGTGCGTCACGCGGCGAAGCGAGGCCTCGATGCCGCCCAGGACGAGCGGCACGCCGGGAAAGGCGCGTCTGGCAAGATTGGCGTAGACAATGGTCGCGCGGTTTGGGCGCGCCCCTGCCCGGCCGCCCGGGGTGTAGGCGTCGTCATGGCGCTTTTTGCGAAAGGCCGTGTAGTGCGCCACCATGGAATCGACCGCGCCGGCCCCGATGCCGCAAAAAAGGCGCGGCCGCCCCATGGCAAGCAGATTGTCGGGCGTGTCCCACCCGGGCTGCGTCACAATGCCCGTGCGGTAGCCGTGGGCGATGAGCCAGCGACCCAGAAGGGCGCAGGCTATGGAGGGGTGATCCACATAGGCGTCCCCCGATATGAGCAGAACGTCCAGTTCGTCCCAGCCGAGGACCCGCATTTCCGCAAGGCTCATGGGGACGAAGGCGGGCTGCGAAAGCGGCACGCGGCCCGGAGACACTAGCGACCCGAGGGCGAGGCCGGGGCGGCGGGCGGGGTCACAAGCAGGGGGCAGCCGCCCGCGTTGCCGGACGAGCCGGAAGCGCCCCTGGCATCAGGGCCGTGCGGCCCCTCATGCCCTGCCGGCGGCATCATGCCGGGCATTCCGCCCTTTTTTCTGGAGGAATGTCCCGTCATGAAGGCCTCCCATTCCGGCCTGTCAATAGCGCCGTCATGGTTCGCGTCGATGACAGCGAAGGCGGAATCACGCAGATTGGGACAGGCAGCGCGGAACTCTTCGGGGCTCACGCGGCAGTCGCCATTCGCGTCCATCGCGGCGAAACGGTCGTTGCCCCTGCATTCCTCCGCCAAGCCGGGGGCGGCAAGGCACAGACCAACAAGCAGGACCAGAGCCCCGCATGCGACACAGTGTTTCACGGTCACTCCTTGGCGGCGTCCTTTTCAAGATTTTCGATGAAGACGGCGAGATTGTCCGGTTCTCCCGCCTTGTGGTCATCGCGGTAGAGAAGGGCAGACAGGTAGAAAAGGGAATCAATCCTGAGCCCGAACCTGGCGCTCGCCGAAAAGCGGTCGAGGGCGTGCTGCACCGCCCCCGATTTCGGCTCCGGCAGCGCCGCAACCAGAGGCCGGGCGTCTTCCTTCATGGCGGCGAGCAGACGGGCCTTTTCGTGCATCCTTGCGCTGTGGCCGGCAAGATCACCGGCCTCCAGACATTTCAGGGCCTGGGCCTCGCAGGCCATGGCATCGTCGTGCCGTGCCCTGAGCCAGACGAGCAGGGCGTCCCATGCCGCCCGCACGCTCTCTTCCATCGAAGACCTCCTTCGGAACAAATTCGGTCTGCTTTTTTCCAAAAAGCAGACCCGTACGCCGCCTTCGTTTCATCATTGCCGTCTTCATCCGTAGCTTCTCCTTCGTCGCAACGGCTGAAGTGCGGGAAAATGCGGTCTCCCCGCTCTCTCACGGCGCGAACGGCTGCTCTCGCAGCCGTCGGAGCAGCAAACCCTTCTCCTTTGTCTGCTCTAATCCCAGTTGCGCTTGTCCTTGATGGGCTGAATCTGCGGGGGCAGGCTGCCGGGCACGAGCACCTTCAGAACGGGACGCAGCTTGATCTTCTCGCGGAACTGATGGAGCAGCTCTTCGGAACGCTTGAAATCGCTCGTCTCGACGAAGAGCGTCATCTCGTCGATGCCGTCGGGGTTGGTCACCTCGATCTGCCAGCGCTTGATCTCCTCGAAGCGGCTCATCACCTGCTCAACCTGATGCGGGTAGACGAACATGCCCATGATGCGGGCCGTGGTGTCCACGCGGCCGACGATGCTGCCGAGGCGGGGGCTGGTGCGCCCGCACTGGCAGGGGGTGCGGTCGATGTAGGAAAGGTCGCCCGTGGCCAGGCGAATGAGGGGATAGGTCTTGTTGAGGGCCGTGACCACGATCTCGCCCACCTCGCCGTCCTTGAGCGGAATGCCCGTGTCAGGATGGCAGATCTCGACGTAGCAGCGGTTGGCGATATGCAGGCCGCACTTGTGGAAGCATTCATAGCCAATGCAGCCCACGTCTGCGGTGCCGTAACCCTGACGCATGATGAGGTCCGTCTTCTTCTCTATCATCGAGCGCATCTTTTCGGAAAGGCGCTCTCCAGTGACGAAGGCGACTTCGAGGAAGAGCTCCTTGCGAAGGTTTATCCCTTTCTCCTCGGCCTTCTGGGCGAGATGCATAAGAAAGCTCGGCGTGCCGACATAGCCGCTCACGCGCAGTTTCTGAAGGATATCGAGCTGGGTGACGGCATCCGTCGGGCCGGCCGGGATGACGGCGCAGCCCAGGTTACGCAGGGGCTCTTCAAACATGAGGCCGGCGGGTGTCAGCTGGTAGTTGAAGGTGTTCTGCACGCAGTCTCCGGGGCGGAACCCCACGGAATAGAAGGCCTCCGTGTAGCCCCAGTAGTCCTCGGTGCGGTCTTCGGGGTCGAAGATGGGGCCAGGCGACAGGAAAAGTCGCTTGAGTTCGCCGATGTCCTTTGTCAGAAGACCGCCCAGACGCGGCCCCATGGACTGCAGGAAGATGAGCTCTTTCTTTTTGAGGATCGGGATGTGCTTGATGTCCGAAAGGGTCTTGAACTTCTCGACGTTGAACTGGGCACGGTCGAAGCGTTTCTTGACGTCTTCGGAATAGCGGTACGCATAGGAGAGCAGGTCCTTGAGCTGAATGAGAAAGTACTGCCTGCGTTCGCTCTCGTCCAGCACTTCACGGCGGCTGTAGATGCCTTCGGTACGGTCTTTACGTGTCATTTCGGTTCGCCTTTCAGAAAAATATACAAAGTGGTTTTTGTATCCGATATATCGCAAAAACGCAAGAACTTTTTTATTTATCCTTTAATTACAGGTCATTACAACACTATCTGCCGTTTTACTTCCTTGCGGTCTGCGCTGCATCCGCGCCCCTTGCGCGCGCATAGCGGGCGGCCCGCGCCCGACGCTTCATGATGCGCCGTTTGATGGCATCGTAGACCGGTGCCGAACGAAGCCTGTTCGCCGTGAATGCGGCTATAAGGGCCGTGACGACGACGGCGGGTGCGTTCGCCCACGCCCACGTCATCTCAAGCAGCAAGGCCGCCCCTGTCAGCGGTGCGCGCACCGTTGCGGCGAAAAGGCCCGCCATGCAGAGCGTGAGCACGAGCCCGCACTGCCCGTCCTCGACAAGCCCATGGGTGATGAGAAGCTGCGCCGCCATGCCGCCGAGCATGAGGCCGATGAGAAGCATGGGCATGAGCAGCCCACCGGATACGCCGGAGGCGAAGCTCACGCACGAAAAGGCGACCTTGACGAGCAGAAGAATCAGCAGGGTCGAAAGCGCGAGAGAGGGATTTTCAAAAGAAAGGGTGTCCGGCCCAAAGCCCACAATCACCTGGGGATAGACAAGCAGAAGGCCGCCCGCGCACAAAAAGGGCAGAAGCACCCGCACGGCGCCGGGCAGGCCAAAAACGTCGTGCAGGCGGTCTTCCCACAGGGTGAGGCCGACGAGCAGGCGGTTGTACGCGGCCCCGGCAAGGCCGCAGGTCAGACCGACGGCGGCCACTATCCACCATTGCTCAGGGGCGAGGGCGTCCAGATTGTGGAAGGGAAAGACAAGGCCCAGGTCAAAGGCTACCGAGATGACGAGCCATGCACCCAGCGCCGAGAGGCCGCAGAAGAGCACGAGCGGCACGGCCAGAACCATGCGCATCTCCTCAAAGGCGAAGAGCATACCCGCAAGCGGCGCGCCGAATGCCGCCGTCATTCCCGCGACCCCGCCGCCGACCAGATAGCGGGCCGGCCCCTGGCCCTCGTGAAAAAGGCGGCCGACGCCGAGGCCCACGGCCGCGCCCATCTGTATGCAGGGGCCCTCACGGCCGACGGACAGCCCCGCAGAGAGCGAGATGAGCGTGCCCGCGAATTTCGCGAGCAAAACGCGCAGCCAGCGCATGGGCGGCAGACGGCCTGCCACCATGAGCTCCACCTGCGGTATGCCGCTGCCGCTTATAAGGGGTTCCATCCGCAAAAGCCAGCCACCGGCCATGGCCATGAGGCAGAGGCCGCCGAAAAGGCAGGCGATCGTCACCGTTTCCGTCGGCGCGGCAGGGCCGACAAGGGCCACGACGGCTGCGTTGATGTGGGTATAGACGATTCTGAAAAGACCGATGACGCCGCCTGACACGGCCCCCGTAAGAAGGGCCTGACAGGCGAGTCGTCCCGCGCCCGTCGCGCCCAGCGCATGAACTTCACGCCATATCGGCGGCAGGGAAGCGTTGAAGGGCACGCGCTTACCCCGAAGTGAACCCTAACGCTCCGCCCGCGTGAGGTGATACACCGCCGGAACGAGGTACATGAGGCTCATCTGACCGTGCGAGGGCACGAACTGCGTCGCGACGATGATCGAACCCAGATTCCACAGGCGCGCGTCATCTCCCCCGTCCGCAGAGGGCTCGCCGAAACGGCTCTCGACCATCTTGAGAAGGCGTTCGGCCATCTCGCGGTTCTTGGCCGTGTAATCAAGCTTAAGCGAAGCGAGGCGCCCTGGGTTGCCCGGGGCGTAGCGCACGGTCATCGTCTCCGCGCCCGAAATGTTCTGACGAACGTCGTACACGTCATCAAGGGATGCGTCATCGCGCTTGGCCTGCTTCATGCCCGCGGCGGCAAGGGCCGCCCTCATGGCCGTGCGGTCTGTGGCATCGAGTCGCTGCCCGAACAGGCTGACCATCTGCGGGGTGATGTCCTTCTTCGCCATGCCGGCCAGCTCCTTCATGGCAGGGGCGCAACCGTTGATGGCCGCGCCGAAAAGAAGGTGCGTCGCCTGGACGAGGTCTTTGTCCACGCCGTCGCCTACGCGGTACATATGCCCGAGACGGGCAAGGGCTTCCGTCTGGAACTGCGTCGCTGCGCGGGCATACCATGCCGCCGCGGCCTTTTTGTCGACAGGCACCCCCCGGCCCTGCTCATACATGAGGCCCAGGTTGTACTGCGCGACAGGCTGGCCCAGACGCGCCGCCTTGTCGTACCAGCGCGCCGCCTCGCCAAGGTTGGCCTCGATGCCGCGGCCCAGCTCGAGCATTCGCCCGTAATTCGTCATCCCCGAAGG
>JAILMX010000045.1 GCA_024692205.1 Desulfovibrio sp.
TCGGAAGCCACGGCATCCAGCTGCAGGCGGATGCGCTGGCCGGCGTTGAAGATGTCGTTCGTATCGGCGGCCTTGTGATCCTTCTTCTTGAGGAAGGAGCCGTCACCGGCCTGCATGCCGACGAGCCACTCACCCTTGGCCTTGAAATCAACGGCCTGCGCACCGGCAAACGAACCGAGAACCATACAGGCGGCCAGCAGGGCCACCATGCACTGTTTCTTGAAAGTCTTCATGGGAATCCTCCGAATTACGCCGACGGGGTGACGGGAACACACGCCTGTCGGCGGCAGATTCTTGGTGTAATTTTTTGTACGGCATCACGATGACAGTTTTGTCAGTCCTTGTCAATCAAAAAGGCGCAGCTGGTTCAAAAATTTTTCCGGTATTATTTTTTGAACCGCTTACACAAAGCATATCGTCAGCCCATCCGCAAAGATTAGGGCTGATACATGTAAAAATTATCTGCTCCGACGCTTGCGGGAACAACCGTCGGAGCCGCACGAGAAAAGAAGCGTGGATATGCTCGCGGGGCGCGAGGCTTCACATGGCAAAAGCGGAGCTACTTTCCGGCCTTGACGGGCGCCGTGAATTCCGTCCAGAGGACGCCGCCGAGCTCGACGTCGCGGTCCTTGCCCTCGAAGGCCATCTTGTCAGGTCCGTCGACGAGCGCCGCGAAGCCCCACCACCCGGCAAAGGGAATGCCCGCGCAGAAAACGCCGCTGGCATCGGTCCTGACGACCTGGGTGACGAAATAGTCATTGGGGGCCGCGTATTTTCCCCTGGAGCCGTTGTAATACTCCACCTCGACATCGCAATCGGCGACCGGCTTGCCGTTGTGCAGAACCTGACCGCGGAACACCCCGCCCGCATAAGAGGCGAAGGGGCGGGTCAGCGGCACGATTTCCACGGGCAGGCCGCAGGGCTCGGCCCAGCCTTCTTCCTCGCCGAAGGCGGCGACAATGGTCTTGGTGTAGTGGATGATGAACTTGTCTTCCGCAGGCTCAAAGTAGGGCTTAGGCGTCATGGCGAAGGTGTAGACGCCGGGCTTGGCCAGCTTGAAGGCCGCTGTGAAGCCCCTCTTGCCCATCACCTGCCCCTGCCTGAGGCTTGCGGTCAGATCCGTCGCCTTGCCATCGGCGAAGACCTGCGCTTTCTCGACATCCAGATCCATGCCCTTGCCTTCAAACGGGTGCGCAAAGGCGTATGTCAGCGTGATGGCGGCGTCTTTTTTTTCCTGAACAGCGCTTTTGGTGGGGATGACCATGCCGAAATGCGCATGGGCCACGGCGGCCGAAAGAACAAAGGCGGCTGCACAGAAGACGGTAAACAGGCTTCTCATCGGGCTTCTCCTTGAGTAAGAATCTTGTTTTGAAATGGCGCGCAACAGCCGGAAAACGCTCCGGATGCGGCTCTGCCGCGCTGGTTAGTAACACGATTTCATAAAAAATAGCAAGCCAAAAACAAAAAAACCGGCGCGCTTGGCCGCAAAAAAGAAAGACCACCCGCAAGGGTGGTCTCTCACGCCTGGGCAATCGCCCTCATTTCTCTGATATTCCGCGTTCAGCGCCGCCTTCCGCATCCGTCCTGCAGAGGGGGGGACGAAGTTTCACGACGGCACGATGACGGAACTACTGCTGCAGGAGACCAAGCTTTTCGAGGTCGTCCGTCGACAGCAGCTTGTCCAGGTCGAGCATGATCAGGATGTGATCCTGCAACTGCGCAACGCCGCTTATGTAGTCCGCACCAATGCCGGAGACGACCGGCGGCGGCGCTTCCACCGTTTTTGCGGGTATGCGCAGAACCTCCGATACGGCATCGACCACGAAGCCCACGAGTATGTTGTTGATCTCACAATCAATGATACGCGTGTTCTTGTCGTGAACCTTGGGGGAAAGGTTGAAGCGGCGCCGCAAATCAATGATGGGGATAACCATGCCGCGCAGGTTGATGACGCCTTCGACAAAGGCCGGGGCTCGGGGCACTTTCGTGATCTCCATGGTGCGGATGATCTCCTGCACCTTGAGGATATTCACGCCGAATTCCTCGTCGTCTATGCTGAAAGTCACCAGCTGCAGCAGTTCACCGTCATGTTTCTTGTCATCTGCCATAACTGCTCCCTTACATGAGGGCCGGGCTTTAGCGGACCCGACAAAAATCCAAGACTCTTCTTCTTTTATCGGCACCGTGCCGAAGAACGCTAGGGATAGACGATTATTTTTGTTTACAGCCCTGCCGCCTTGCCCAGGGCATGTTCAAGCATGCCTGCGCCATAGACATCGCGCAGAACGAAAGGTGAAGAAGCGCCCTCCCCTTTCGGGAAAACCGCCGTCAAGGGTATGCTGCGGCTGCCGAGAGCCTCCAGCAGCCGCATTGCCCACGCGTCGGTTTCCGTCAGATCAGCCCGCACCAGCTCCACGTCGTATCGTTTCTTCAAGGCGTTCATCCGATCACTCTTCAGCACGGTAGCTTCCATGAATTTGCAGTTCGGGCACCAGTCGGCGGTGAATTCGATGAGAATGAGCTTTTTGCCCAGATTCTCGGCGAGATATTCCGCCGTCAAGGGCTTCCACTGCGGCTTCGGATCCGCCGGACGAACCGCCCACGCGCACGCGCCGATGAGCAGCGCAAGGCCGACCGCCCCTGCTACGCGTCTGCGTATCACCGGGGCGTTGACCCCGCAGAACTGCCCCCACAGCCACGCGCACGCGGCGACGACGAGAAGAATCGAAAGGAGGCGCTGGTGCATCTCGGGCGGCAGGATGGAAAAAAAGTAGACCGCCGTTCCAAGCAGAAAGAATCCGGCAATATGCTGGAATATCTGCATCCATCGGCCGGGTCTGGGCAGAAGGAATGCCACCCCGGGGCACAGGGCGAAGAGCAGATACGGCAACGCCATGCCGATGCCGATACCCCAGAAGACGATTGTCAGAATCAGCTGCGACTGCACAAAGGCCCACGCCAGAACTCCGCCGAGAAGAGGACCGCTGCACGGCGTCGCAAGCAGCGTCGCCGTGAGCCCTGTCAGATAGGCGCTCAACCGGGGACGGGCGTTGTTCGTGCCGACCTTCAGGTCGATAATCGGGAGCGTGAACACGCCAAGCAACGAAAGGCCCATGAGAAAAACGAAAAGCAGCAGACAGACGAGCACCGCCCTGCTCTGGAATATCTGTCCCCACATGAGGTCGGCAAAGCCCAACAGCAGGGCGAGCAAGGTGAAGAACGTCACTACGCCCGCCGCGAAAAAAACGTTGTGGTCGCGGAATCGGCGCTTTTTCTCCTGCTCCTCCACGCCCGCCATGAGGAGGATACCCGTCACCTTAAAGACAATGACCGGCAAAACGCAGGGCATTATGTTCAGCAGAAGGCCGGCAAGCATGCCGAACAGAAGGGCCGCTCCCAAGCCGGTGACTTCCGAAGACTGATCGGCAAAGCGCGGCGTGAAGCGGAAGGGGAAACTCTCCGGCGGCGGCAGCGGCGTGTTTTTTTCACCGCTCTGCACCGCATCACCGCCGGCGAATGCAGGCGGCTCTGCGCCACCGCCCGCGGGGGCATCACGGGCAGCCGCCTTCCAAAGAGCGGCCCACGCCATTGCGGCGACAGGCGGCGCATCCGCGGGTATCTTTCCGGAAAGGGTCTGCGTCACGGGCACGCACCGTCTTGGAGAACACATCAGAAGGCTCAGCGAGCCGTTATAGCTTCCTCCTGCCGATGCTTCAGGCAGAAGGGCGAAAAGGGTCACCTCCCCCTCATAAACGGGAACCGTCACGTCAGGGTCGTAATAGTCGCGTTGCAGGGCCCCTGCCGGGTACAGCACACGGGCCGCACGCTGCGCATCATCGGACACGTCGAGCTCTGTCGGACGCCCGGCATCGGCGTCCCCGTGCGCATAGGCGTGATAGCCCGGGGGCAGCTGCATGCGCACGGCGCCCACGATTTCCCGTCCATCCCGCGCAAAGGTCACGTCAAGGCGAACTTCTTCGGCAGTCACGGCCTGCGGGCAGATAAGCAGACCCAGCAGGAGCGTCACTGCAAGGGAAAAGGCGAGCAGGCCGCACGGCCGCACGGGATGCATCTTCATGATGCTAACCTACCCTCCACGCCGCGGGGTGTCAATTTCCGCCGCCGCGCACGTCAGGGGCATCCGGCCCCGCTGCGCCTGAACCTGAAAGCATGGCTTTTCAATAGCCGGGGGTGGCTCCGGCCAGCCACGCTTCCGCAAGAGCCGCGACCTCGCCGTCCCGGCACCATGAGGGCAGCATCGTGCAGGCACCGCCGGGAAAAACGAGCCCCCCGTGATGGAGCAGAAAAGCGCCATCGCCCTCTCCCCCGTACAGGGTATCCCCGGCAAGCGGAAAACCCAGGATTGCCGCATGCGCGCGTATCTGATGCCGTGCGCCGAGATGTATCTCGCAGCCGGCGAGCGTGAGGGAGCCGCGCGTGCCCGATTCCGCGGCGGATTTGCAAAGGGCCATCGCTGGCGGGAGGGTACCGGGACCGAAGACATGCAGAGGCTGAAAGCGCGTTTGCCGCAAAGGGGATGCCAAACGGGGCCCTGGGGTTCCTTCAGGCCCTGCTTGGAGCGGAAAGGTCCTGGTTCGGGCGCGGTCAACGGTGTCGAGCCGCATACGGGCCGTTGCCGTCTGTTCAAGCCTCCCCTGAAGAAGCGCCAGGTAGCGTTTCGTGCAAAGCCCCCTTTTCTCGGCACGACGAAAACGCAAGGCGGCATTTTCGCCCATGGCCGCGCAGACAATGCCGGACGTCATGCGATCCAGCCTCTGCAGAAGGCGCGCGTTCTTCACGTCCACATCAGAGGGAAGAAACGTGGGCAAAGCGGCTTCAAGGGATTCCCCCCCGCCCCCCGCAAGGTGCACGGTATGCAGGCCCGACGGCTTGAACAGGAAAATATAGTCGCCTGCGCGGGCAAGAAGACGAGGGGGCTCGTCCAAGGGAACCGCCGCCGGCGTGTTGCCCCCGGGTGCTGTTGTGATGACATCCCCTTCGCGCAGATGCTGGGCGCAACGACCGGCGCGTCCGTTCACGCGTATGCGGCCGCTCTCGATCAGACGTCTGCGCCCTCTCAGGCCCATTTCCGGGTGCATGGCCGCAAGCGCATGATCAAGCCGCATTCCGGCCATTTCAGGCGTTGCTGTCACGAATTCCGAACCGTCGGTCACAGGCTCTCCGACGGCAGAAAACTCAGGAGGGCGCGTATGGTCAGGTCGGGGGAATGACGCCGCCCTTCCCCGCCGGAAAAAAGGGCCATATCCGCCACGCGTATGCCGAGTCGGGAAAGCCTCTTCACGACATCTTCGTTGAAACGGCCCTCGTAGTCGCCGAAACGACTGTCCACAAGCACATGCCCGATAAAAGCCTGCGCGGGCAGGGCAGCGAGCGGCACGCGATCCGCCCGGGCCGGAGCTCTTCGGGAAATTTCCGCCATGGGTCCGTCCGAACGCAGCACGGCGAGCAGACGATCCACCTGTCCCGCGACGGAAAGGCCGTGCAGTTCCGCGTCATCGCCGACGTTCGGAATGAAGACCTTGGGGCAGTTTGCAGAAGCGACGGCCCGCCCTATGCCGCGCGGCAGAAGGTTGGCGAGGATGCTGCTGTAAAAACTGCCCATGGGAAAACAGATGAGGTCGGCCGAAGCAAGATGCGCCCGCGCGGCATCGGCGAGGGGAGGACGGCATTCGACCTCACGAAAGGCCTCTCCCCCGCGTCCAGGTTCGTAAACTGTCAAAAAAAGTCGGCTGATGGCCGAGGTCAGATTCTTGAATTTATGCTGGCCGGAGACATAGCTTCCGTCTTCCAGCTCACAGGCGAGATGAAGCGATTCATCCACGATGGGCTGTACAGTTCCCTGCACGTGCAAAAGGCGCGCGTAGAAATCCAGAACCGGTCCGAAACTGCGCCTGTGCTGCAGATAGCCCGAAACGAGCAGGAGATTGCCTATGCTTGCCCCACGCGGGTCAAAGGCATCCGTCATGCAGCTCAAGAATGCTTCAAACTGCGGCCGAATGACATCCGCATATTCCGGAGGCATGGCGCCCCATACGGGATGGCTCGGATTTGCCATTCCAAGAAGCTGCAGACGCAGTTCAGCCACGTCGCCCTCGCAGGGAAGCCGACGCTGGAACAGGTCGAACACACCTTGCGGCACGCAGCTCGCATCGGCAAGCGCCAGCATGCGGTTGCGAATGTCACCCACGGCAGGGATGGCGAAGGCCCGCCGCAAAGCTGCCGTGCTGCCGCCGGAATCGAAGGTCGTGATGAGATGGACAGAGCGTTTCGTGTACGCGGGAAGACGACGGCTCACATCGCGCAGGGCTGTGCCGCCAGAAAAAAAGACGAGCTTTGGGCCCGCATCCTTTTCGCGCGAAAAGGTATGTCCCCTTGTCCCGGCACTGGCATGAAGGGGCGGCGCGGCGTCAGGAACATCCCGAAGCGCCATGCGTCAGGCCTTTTCATCCTCAGGGTCGAAAGCGAGCGGCGGCGGCATGCTGAAACCGAGCTCCACCATGCGCAGATAGATGCGCCTGCCTATCCAGGCGTCGGTCGCCGCATAGACGATCTGACGGGCGCTTAATTCCATGAGGCTCCAGTTTGAGCACTGGGAGCCCTTGGATATGCGCAGCTGGAAAAGATCCGCCGTCAGCGTCCGCAAGCCTTGAGAGGAAAGACCATTCATGCGCGCAGCACTGGCAAGATCGATCAGTCCGGCGGGCCGAAAAGGGAAAAGCCGCGCGAGAGAAAGCATGTCGAAGCGAATGCCCACTCCGGCCTTGAGAATGGCCGGATCGGCCAGAATCGCGGCAAGATGAGGGCCGAACGGAAGCCACGCCAGCTGAATGAGATAGACGGCATTTTCGGTAGCAAGCTGCACGAGAGAGGGGGCATTGACCTTGCCCTTGCGGAAAGTGGGACGCGTTTCCGTGTCGAAGCCGAGCACGGGCGCGGCCTTCAGGTCGTCACGCACGCCCTCCCAGTCCTCAAGATTCCGAACGACATGAACGGTCCCCTCGTATCGGCAGAGAGGCATTGCGTTGATCTCATCGGGAGTGAGGTGTCGGCGCAGATTTTCAGGAATGGATTTTCGGGCTGCCATGATCTACTTGCCGATGCAGAAATGCGAAAAAACCGCATCCAGTACTTCTGAAGGACTTGAAACCCCGGCGACATCGGCCAGATGTGCGGCCAGAGAATCGAGACGTACGGAGCAACAGTCGCAGGGGGCCCCCTCAGCGAGGTCCCGACGGAGCGCTTTCAACTCTGCCAAGGCCGCTTCAAGGGCCATGGCCTGTCGAGCGTTGGGCACGAGCCCTCCCTCGACGGGTGCGGAGCCCTCATCCAGAAGAGTTTTCCGCAAAAGCCCGGTGAGGGTATTGAGATTCTCGCCGGTGCGCGCGCTGACACTGCAGCACGGCGCGTCGCCTGCCCAGGAAAAGGGCATCTCCGCGGGCCGGCAGACATCGCATTTGTTCCAGACGATGATGACGGGCACCTCACCAGCATGCTCAAGGACATCTGCGGTAGCCTCATCGGGGCAGTCGCAGGCGTTGAGTCCCGCCTCGCCCATGCGGGCACCGTCCAGCACAAGCAACACGGCATCCGCACCGAGCATCTGCTCGCGGCCGCGGGTAATGCCGAGAGCCTCGACCTCATCGAGGCCATGAGCATCTCCAGCACGCAAGCCCGCGGTATCGACAAGGCGCACGGGCAGCCCATCTATTTCACAATATTCCTCGAGAAAATCACGGGTTGTCCCGGGACGGTCCGTGACCAATGCCCTCTCCCTCCCCAAAAGAGCGTTGAGAAGGCTCGACTTTCCGGCATTGACCGCCCCCGCCAGAACCACGGTCACGCCCTGCTGCATGAGGCATCCGCGCCTTTTCCCCTCAAGGACATGGGCGATCTTCTCTTCGATGCCTGCAAGGGCGGACTCAAAGGACTCTCGGGGAAAGACCTCGACCTCATCTTCGGGAAAATCCACGGCTAGCGAGAGCTGGCAACGAAGCGCGTCTATCGCGTCACGCAGGGCCGCGACCATACGCGAGAGCCCTCCGTCGAGACGATTCAAGCCGTAGCGCAAGGCCTCGCGAGAGGGGGCCGCGACAAGCTCCGCCACTGCTTCCGCCTGCGAAAGATCCATCCGACCGTTCAGAAATGCCCGGCGGGTGAACTCCCCGCGGGAGGCATGCTCCGCGCCGAGACGCAGCAGAGTCTCCAAAATGGTCTGCGAAACAAGCGGGCTGCCGTGGCATTGAATTTCGGCGATGTCCTCGCCCGTATAGGTCCTTGGGCCGGGCATATAGACGGCGAGCACGTCGTCGATCGCCTCTCCGTGCCAGTCGAGAACCCTGCCCCTGTGCAGGTGGCGGGGTATGAAATTCTCGAACTTTTTGGAAAGCGGCAGAAAAACCCGTGCGAGAAGGGCTTTCGCATCAGGCCCGGAAAGCCGCACGATGGCTATGGCCCCTTTGCCGGGCGGGGTTGCTATTGCGGCGATCGTTGACATGGAGCCTATGCCTTGGGGGCGGCCTTTCCAGTACGGCGTCTCATGATGATGACACGCTTCATGGGGCCGTCGCCGATGCTGCGGGTCTGGATGTCCTCGGCTTCCTGCAAGGCGAGATGCACGATCCGCCTATGGTACGAGGAGAGCGGACGCGTCGAAAAGGATCGTCCGGACTGGCGCACTTTTTCGGCAAGGCCAAGCGCCATCGCGCGAAGCTTCTCATCCTGGCGCTGACGGTATTCACCCGCATCAAGCTGTACGCGCACAGCGGCGTTCATACCGTGCGAGACTATGCGTGAAGCCAGGTACTGCAAGGCGACCAAGGTCTGTCCCTCACGGCCTATGAGCAGGCCGGAATCCTCATGGCATTCGATACGAACCCGGGCGCGTCCGTTGGCTATTTCGGCGGTGACTGCCACATCGTCATCATCGCCCGCCACGGGGCGTATGAGCTCCCGTACCGTCGATTCCAAAAGGGCGCACAATTT
Organism: Desulfovibrio sp.; assembly: GCA_024692205.1. Classification (GTDB taxonomy): domain Bacteria; phylum Desulfobacterota; class Desulfovibrionia; order Desulfovibrionales; family Desulfovibrionaceae; genus Desulfovibrio. The sequence goes on from JAILMX010000045.1 coordinate 9,004, forward strand.
TTCACCGTCAAGCTCTTCCAAGGGCAGTATGGGCAGGCCTTCGGGAACTTCGTCAGCCATATCGCCTCTCTCCGCGGAGGTATCCTCACGGAACCCCGGCGCAGGAGTGCGCAAGGCGGCTGGCCCGCGGCGTCTGCCCGCCATTCTCCCCTCCCCCCTTCTGCGGGCGGGGCGGACAGGGTTTTCGCTTTCATCCGCAGGCACCACGCCGCAAGAGGCGGACTCGACGACAGGTGCAGAAGCCCTGACAGCATCCTCAGACGGGTCCCCGGCGGACATTGCCGCGGGAGATGCCGCCGCAGACTCTGTCGACGGCTTTTCCAATGGCTCACCGGATAGGCTCGACTCGGCAGGGGTCTTTGCCTCGGCATCATCAGCACCCTTGCGGGGCGCTTGCCTGCGCTCTGCATGCCGCCCACGGTTGTCACGTCCACGGCCTTCGCCGCGGATGGAAGGTTTCTCCTCATCCTCTGTAACGGCGATATCCATCGATTTCTTCGCGTTGCCGAGGATGGTGTCCACACTCTCGCGTACACGCACCCGGCGGGCGCGAATCTTCGCCTTGCGGAAACCGACTATCCCGAAGATGCCCGTTTTCGCGTCCTGGATGATCTCTATTTCAAGTTTCTCACGCTTTGCGTTGAAATACTCGCACGCCTCGGCGATGGCGCCGTCAAGATCCTTGCCTTCGAAATCCTTGTATCCTTCCATGTCTGCCCCCGCATCACTTCGCGGCAGAAGCCGAGGTCTTGTTCTTACGGATCATGAGCCACTGCTGGAAAATCGAAAGCACGTTGTTGGCCAGCCAGTAGATGACGAGGCCGGAAGGGAATCCCAGGAACAGGAAAGTGAAGATAATGGGAAGGAACATCATGATCTTCTGCTGGGTGGCGTCGTTTGCCGGGGGGCTCATCTTCTGCTGCAGGAACATGGTCACGCCCATGATGATGGGGGTGATGTAGAAGGGATCCTTTGAGGAAAGGTCCGCGAGCCAGAGCTTGTCCGTAAAGGGCAGATAGGTGACGAACGGCGCGTGCCTGAGCTCAATTGCGGTCAGAAGAGCCTGATACAGGCCGAAGAAGACGGGAAGCTGAATGAGTATGGGCATGCAGCCGCTGGCGGGATTGACGCCGTATGTCTTGTACAGCCCCATGATCTCCTTGTTCATCTGCTCCTTATTGTCCTTGTACTTCTCACGAATGGTCATCATATGCGGCTGCAGCTTCTTCATCTTCTCCATCGAGGAGTAGCTTTTCGCTGTGAGGGGCCAGAAAAGCGCCTTGATGACGACGGTGAGCATGATGATGGCCACGCCCCAGTTCTGGACATAGTCATAGAAGATCTGCAAAAGCCAGAGCAGGCCCTTCGCGATAAGGCTGAACATACCGAGATCGACGCTGCGAGCCAGTTCTTCGGAGACCGCGCCGAGTGCCTTGCGTTCCTTGGGGCCTATCCAGTAGCGGACGGAGAATTCACGTGTCGTGCCGGGCTGGATGACGGTTTCCGGCTCTTCAAGGGCAGCGCGGAAGACTGTCGTGCGTACACGCCCCTTGACGGTCATGTTCTCGAAATTGTCGGGAAGTACGGTCGCCATGAAATAGGTGCTCATGGCACCGGCCCAGAAGATCTTGCCGTTCGCCATCACGCCCTGTTTCTGCAGTGTGTCGACCGAGGATTCATCGGAAAGGCTGCCATCGCTGTCCCAGGCGATGCGCATCACGTCGTACCGGTCGTTGGCCGCGTTCTTGGAGTCCGCGGCGACTGTGTAGCCGAGGCGCAGACTGCGAACATTCGCGCTTTCATTGACGACCCGCACTTTCTCGGTGATGAGATAGCTGTCAGCCGAAAAGCTCAGGACACGCTGAATGCGCATGCCGTCGACCATGCCGTTCAGGCATATGCTGCCCTGCTCCCCTCCGGCCAGGTTAAGGCCCTGCTCATCGCCGCTCTCCATCGCCCATTTCCCGGTGCTCCAGGAAGCCTGTCCGTTGATGACAAGGCCCATGGGCGCGACGGCGGCGGTGCGCTCATCCACTATGTTCACGAGGGACGAATCCGAGGTCAGGCCGACATGGTATTTCTTGAGTTCAAATGAACGCAGAATGCCGCCGCCGGTATAGAAGACGGCCTTGTACAACGGGGATTCCACGACAACGTCCTTCCCGTCGGAGGGGGTGAACGTCGGAAGAACAGCGGCCTTCTCGACCTCGGCCTGAGCCTTTGCGGCATCCTCGGCCTGTTTCTGAGCCATCTCGCGTTGCTGTTCGGCCACCTTCGGGTCAGGCGCGGGAACCCAGCCCATATGCTGGGCGAAAGAACTCCAGCCGATAACAATCAGAAGGCACAAAACGATGGCCAAAATCAAACGCTTGTTGTTATCCTGCATATATCTGCTCACTTGTGATGTCTGGGCGGCTCGGTTCGCACAGGGGGGACGGGATCATAGCCATACCCGCCCCACGGATGACAGCGGGCGAGGCGGCACAGAGCAAGCCAGCCCCCCCGAAGAATGCCGTGGCGCCGTATGGCCTCCACGGCATAGGTGGAACAGGTCGGGTAAAAGCGACAGGCGGGCGGCAGCACCGGTGAAAGAAAACACTTGTAAAAAAGTATCGGCAAAATGCAAACAGCTCTCGCCGCTCCGCGTATCGTCCACTGCATCGAAAGCCTCTAAAAAACAAAAAACCCGGAGCAGGCTCACCTGCCGGGCTGCACGGTCTGCGGCAAACGCCCGCACGCTGACAAAAGCTCTTCTTCAACCTGTCGGTAGCCTGCGATCTCCGCCGCATGCTTTTTTGCGACGACGGCAATATCCGCATGCCTTGGCAACTGTTCGCCATGAAGCCGGAAAAACTCGCGAAGAAGACGCCTTATACGATTGCGAACAACCGCCTTGCCGACTTTTTTGGATACGGCCATCCCCGTGCGGGATTCGGACCTTTCCGAAAAGGCATACCTGACGAAGAGAAGAAAATGGGGGGTATGCCAGCGCAGGCCTTTCTCGTAACACAGGGTAAAGTCCGCCTTGCGAAGAAGGCGGACTCTCTTGGGATAGGTCAGTAGTCGGCCCACGAGGTCAGCGGCTGTCAGACCGTGCCCTTTTAGGCGCTCAGATGCTTGCGGCCCTTCGCACGGCGGCGACGCAGAATGGCGCGGCCGCTCGGTGTGGCCATACGCGCGCGGAAACCATGGCTACGGGCCCTCTTTATCTTACTGGGCTGATACGTTCTTTTCATCTGCTTGCTCCTTCAAGACTGGGATGCACACCCTCTGCGGCGCATAAGCGATGCCGCATGAAATCGGATGAAGTAAAAGCGAATCGGCGAATACGCTGGGGAGCCGACGCGCATGAAATTGAGTGCAGTTGTATTTCATACACGCCGAAAGCCCATACGTCAAGAGCGGCATCCTCTGCCGGACTCAAGACCGGGCTCTGCGCCTGGAAGACCCGGCGCTGAAAAAAGCTAGCGCACAAGCCGCCCGGGAATGGGTGCGAAGATATCGCCGTTTCTGGGTGTGCCCCTTCTCTGAACATTCGTATAGGTCGTCGGTTCCGGCTCACGCGCGGCGGCCAGGGTGCCGCCGCCCCGACGCCCCGCGCGCCCGTGCCCTCTCCCCGTTCCATGACGGCGCGAGGAATGGGATGACGTGGCCGCCGGCTTAGCCTGCGCGGGCTTGGTGTTGTCGGGTTTCGTCTGCGCGGGCTTTGCACTGTCGGGTTTCGCCTGTGACGTCACAGGCTGCGCGGCGCGGGGTCGGTGTCTTCGTTGCGTTCTGCGCTGCTTTCGCTGACAGGGATCCTCCTGATCATTTGAAAGACAGAGGGGCGGCACGGAAGCGGGATCGACCCAGCGCGCCCCTGTCAGCCGGACCTGCCTTGGGGTCACTATGGTGTTCTGGTAGAGCCTCGCGCCGCCGCCTTCGATCCAATGCCATGTCAGGTTAGAAGCGCCGTTCGGCATGATCGGCGGAACCTGATCAACACCGCTGGCTTCTGCCCGTAAATCGGCAAAGGAGGTAATGACAAGGGCTAAGAAAAGCACCAACGACCGGAAAAAGAAAAGAGATGCACGCATTACAGTATTCCTCTTTTTGTCTTATCGGCCATGCGAAACGAACCTTTAGGGGGAGAGAATGGAATTATTTCCCCCGCAGTGAGATGGCGTTGGGCGAACTTGACACAGAACGTTGCCGTGTGCCAGATTTTACATGGGAGGCAACATGCGCGAGACAGTAATCCTCAAGAGACCGGAGCGGCTTGAGCCTTGCGTCATTCTTACCGGCATGCCGGGAGCCGGCAAAAGCACCGTCGGCAAACTGCTCGCTCAGGCCGTTACGTGGGCGTATCTCGATACGGATCACCTCATAGAAGCCATTTATGCCCGACGCCTTCAAGAGGTGACGGATGCCATGAGCAAGGAACAGTTCCTTGACACGGAAAGCGCCGTCATTCTCACTCTCAGAGCGAATCGTGCCATAATCGGCACCGGCGGCAGTGTCGTTTACCGCGAAGCGACGATGCGGCATCTCAAAAGTCTCGGAACCATCGTCTATCTCTCCGCCCCTCTTGAAATCATCAAGGAACGCGTGGCCCGAAACCCGGACAGGGGCCTGGCAATCGCTCCGGGCCAGACGATTGAGGATCTTTTTGCAGAAAGAGAGGCCCTCTACAAACGCTGGGCCGACGTCGTCTGCGATACGGGTTCGAATTCTCCTCAGGGTTGCGCAGCCGAGCTTTGCCGCAAGCTCTTCAAAAACGGCATGCTTTCCCCGTGCTAATCAGGCAGACGTAGTGAAGCGCACAAACGAAAACGGGGCCTCTTGGCCCCGCAGTCGTTTGTATGCTGACGCTGATTTTTCTAGAAACGCCATGCCTTGCCGTCGAACATGATCATTTCGTTCATGCCGCGGGTGGCAGTATGGTTGCATGCCGTCGACGACATGGCCTGCTGCTTGGTTTTACCCTTGCACTCGAAAACCCGCTCGCTGTAGCGAACGAAGCCGATGTAGGTACCGGCCTTGGCACCGGGGCGCATATCGGTCGAGACCTGAGCGGGGTCTATTTCGATATAACGGGAGATGAACTCCTTGCCGCTCGAATGGACAGTGCGGTTGGCCTTCGAGGGCGTGATGGTGCGGGAAGCTTTGGATACGAGGGCACGACCTACCACATCGAGGTCTGCACGAATCTCAGCTTCTGTGGTAGGCGTCTTTCTGTTCTCAAAACGGGCCTTGTCAGATTTTTTCTCTTTGCCCTTCTTGTCCTTCTTCTTGTCAGACTTCGCGTCTGCCTTGGATGCGGGTTGCGCGGCAGGGGCAGGCTGCTGCTGAACTGCCGCTTCAGGTTTGTCCTGGGGGCCCTCATCAGATGCAGCCGCACAGCCGGCAAGCGACAGAACAGACATCAGGAGCATTGCCAAAAGATTTTTCATGCGTTACCTCGATTCTCTCAATAAAAGCCGGGCGGAAAACCCGCCCGGCTCATTTTCACCTGAAAGCTCTGCTTCGATTTACTCGAAGGAGATCTCGGTGCGACGGTTCATGTAAGCGCCGTCCGCGGTCTTGTTGTCATACTTGAAGGACTTACCGCGGCCCACAGCGGTCATACGGCTGGCGGGCACGCCCTGCTTGGCAAGGTAGTTCTTGACGGCATTGGCGCGGTTCTTGGAAAGGACCTTGTTGTAGCTGTCGGAACCCTTGGAGTCGGTCCAACCGTTCAGCAGGACGCGCTTGTTGGGCTGACCCTTGATGAGGGCGGCGGCTTCGTTCAGGATGCCCTGAGCCTTGCTGTCAAGGGCATAGGAGTCAAAAGCGAAGTTGACGCCGCGCAGGACGAGGACTTCGGCCTGGCCGCAGAAGACGGCGGTCACGAAACGCTCGACAGCTGCGTCGCTCGTGGCAAGCTCTTCACCGCGGACAACCTGGGTGTTCGGGTTCAGGGCGGCGATGGCCTTGATGGTGTTCTCACCGTTCTTGGTATCGGCCAGGGAGATGATGTGGATGGTCATGCCACGCTGGCTGGCGTACACCTGACGGGCGATTTCAACCAGGTCAACACCGCGGTTGTTGTCGCCGTCGGTCACGAGGATCAGGGCGGCATCACGCTTCATGCTGGAAAGGAAGGGCTCGTACTTCTGGATGCCGTCGCCCATGGCGGTCATGCGGCCGAAAACGGAGAAGTTGTCCTTCAGCTTGTTGATGCCGGCGCTCATGGCAGCGCGGTCCCAAGGGCTCTGGGGGATGATGACGCCGTTGGGGGTGATGGTGTGCAGGCCGGCCATGAACTGGTCGTTCGGAATGGCGGCGTTCACGCGCTGCAGGGCTTCCTTGGTGACTTGGATCTTGGTTTTCTTAAGCTGCTTGTCGTGCAACATCATGGAGCCGGAATAGTCCACGACAAAGTCAAAGCTCTCGATTTTTTTCGCGCAGTTCACAGGGGCTGCGACGGCTGCCACGGCATAGCTCAAAACGAGTGCTGCGGCGAGGGCGAGAAGACGAAATGATTTCATGATGCCTCCCAAATGTTGTTTTGTTGAACACCGTCAACATACAATAAAACGGTTTGCCCGCCTGTTGCCCTTTCCCTTGCGGAAAGAATACGGCAATGAGTGTCTTATACCTGTGTTCCCCGAAAATCGCAAGGCATATTTGTGCCCTATTTATCAAGCGCATCAATCCGAGGTGCTGACCCGGAATCTCGCTTTCCGAAAAAGGGCCTCTGTGGGGCGTTTTTGCCCTCTTCTGGACAGGAGCCAAAGCCTCAGGCATAATCGGCACCAGCCATGCATCCTGCCTGGCGGCATGGGCCTTCGGGGCGGGACAGTGAGGCCTCTGTCCCGAAGACCGGGGCTCATCAAACCGCACGATACCGCAGATGAAGCCAATGAGGGAGGAAGCCGTGACGGAAATGACCTTTTCCAAATGGAGCTCCGGCGGCAACACCACGCTGTTTTTCGACGCACGGGCCGTCAGTCCGGCCGACATGTCGAAAATCGCACGAATGGCGCTTCCGTCGGAACAGCTCGGCGGCGAGCAGGTTGCCTTTGTCGACACGGACAGACACCGCCTGCAAATGGCAGGAGGTGAGTTCTGCCTCAACGCGACGCGGGCCTTCGGGGCCTTGCTTGACTGGAAAAATCCCCCCTCCCCCCCGAACAGCAATGCCCCCAGAATCTTCACGGTTTCCGTTTCGGGCTGGCCCACGAAGATACGGACACACGTCTCGGGGCAGCTTCCCAGCTGGAAGGTGACGGCCGAACTCACTTTGCCCGACTGTCCCATGCGACAGATTGAAGAAACGATCTGCATGGTACGTCTGCCCGGCATAGTCCACATCCTCTTTGACGGCGACAGATGCCCCTTTCCCGGTGACGGCCCTCAAGTCATCCAGGACCTGCGCCGCGCCTACGCCTTGGAGGAAGAGGCCTGCGTCGGCGGCATCTGGTGGGGCTTGCGGCAGGGGCGCATCGAAATGCTCCCCCTCATCCATGTGCGCGATGCCGGGACGACCATTCTCGAAAACGCCTGCGGTTCCGGCGCACTTGCCCTCTCCCTGCATCTAGCCAGAACAACCTGTGAAAACCGTTTTTCCCTCCTCCAGCCGGGGGGCTCAACGCTCGAAGTCGCTCTCTCCGGCACGGGGCCGCAGCGCACGGCCCAGGTTGGCGGCCCAGTAGCCCTTGTTTCAGCCGGCAGTTTCTGGCTTTCACCAGAGACCGCCCGATGAGATCGCCGTGAGCCGGCGCAAGGGAAACTGCCTGCGAGAAGGCTTCACGACCGGCACAGCAGCGACAGCAGCGGCCATGGCGGCCTATGAGCTTCTCTGCACAGGCCGCCCCCCGGCATCAGTACGGACGCCTCTTCCGCCCTTCAGCTCTGGCGGCGGCGATGCACAGGATGCCGTAGACGGCCTGCACCCGCGGGCATGGATGGATCTGGCCGTACAGACCTGCCATACGGAGGGCGCGGACACGGCGTCAGCCACGGTCATCAAGGACGGGGGCGATGATCCCGATGTCACCTCCGGTGCGCTCATCCGCGCGACGGTTTCCCGCACGACCTCCCACGGGGAGTGCCCCCCCCCTTCTTCTGAAGGGCACCTCCGCATAGAAGGCGGCCCTGGAGTCGGCCGCATCACCCTGCCCGGTCTGCCGCTCCCGGTCGGCGCATGGGCAATCAATCCTGTTCCCCGGCGTCAGATCGCCTTCGCCCTTGAGTATCTGCGCAAACGCTTCGCCGAGAGCGCACTGTCCTCCCCGCCCTTCCTGACAGTGTGCATCAGCGTTGAAAACGGAGAGGCCATCGCGAAACGCACGTTCAATCCTCGGCTCGGCATCAGGGGGGGGATCTCCATACTCGGCACACAGGGCACGGTGCGCCCCTTCAGCAACACGGCTTTCAAGGCGACCATTTCCGAACAGCTCGACCTTGCCGAAGCGTTGTCCTGCAAGGCTGTGATCTTCAGCACCGGTCGGCGTTCTGAACAGCTGCTCATGGCGCGCTACCCGACCATGCCGCAACACGCTTTCATACAGGTCGCCGATTTTGCGGGCTTTTCCCTTGAAAAAGCCGCCCGAAAGCACTTTCCAAGCCTCATCTGGGGCTGTTTTTTCGGCAAGCTCGTCAAGCTTGCCCAAGGAGAAGGCTACACCCATGCGCGGGAAAGCGCTCTGGACATGTCGGCCCTCGCGCGGATATGTAAGACCTCGGGAGTCATGGACACGAACAGGATCGCCGCCTGCGTTACGGCGAATCAGGCGTTGGAACTCTTGCTCGGCGACCAGGCGGGACATGAGGCCGTTCTGGCCATAGCGCTCAGGGCCGCTCGGACGCTGGAACACTTCGCGGGCAATCGGGTGACGCTGCACCTTTTTCACCTTGACGGTAGAGAATTGCTGAAACTATGAAAGAACAGGGGCTTCTTCCGGGCTTTCCTGCCCATTCCCCGCTCTGCGTGAACGCAGATGCATTGCACAAACGGCCAGCCGCAGCCGAAGAAAGGCTTTCCGCAACGGATGCTCCAGAGCGTCTGCTGGAAGAGGCTTGTCAGCCTGAACCGAAAAAAAACGCCAAAGACCTTTCTTTGCAGGGGCACAAGGCGCCGACAGGCGCGCATGATCTTTCTTCCGAAGACGCCGATGCCGCCCACAAAAGGCAAAGAGATTCGGTTCAGGAGCGGGAACGAGAGGACGACGGCTGGCCCCGCACCGAAAACATGCTCTCCGGGCTGATTGATTTTGAACCGACGGCTCAGCCCCCCGCGCCGATCACTGTTCTCGGCGTCTCCCACGAAATACTGCACGGCGATGCGCCCCTGTCCGATACGGCACTCTCTTTTCTTCGGGATGCGCACGTCATCTGCGCGGGCCGAAAAATCCTTGAATCCTGTCTTCCGAAAATCTCCCGAGATCCCCTGCCCGCCGAAATCATCCCGCTGAAAGCCCCCTTATCCGCCGTAACCGCTCTGTTGCAGCAAAGACGCTTTGAGGGCAAACGAGTTCTCGTCCTTGCGGATGGCGACCCCCTTTTTTTCGGAATAGGGGCCACGCTCCGCCGTGAGCTCAGCCCGGAGGAACTGCGCATCGTGCCGGCAGTGAGTAGCCTGCAGCAGGCCTGCGCACGCCTCAGGTTGCCGTGGCACGAGGTTATAAGCATCTCCCTGCACGGCAGGGACGACCTCGCGCCCCTGAACAGGGCCGTTGGCCTGGGCCGTCCCATCTGCATCCTGACCGATGCGACGACGCCCCCGAGCGAGATCGCCCGGCATCTTCTCGACAGGGGCGTCGACTGGTTCACGGCAAGCGTCTTGGAAAAAATGGGGGGGGAAGGCGAAAAAATCAGCGCTCTTTCACTGTCAGGCATGGCGACAGCGACCTTCCCGGCCGGGTGCACCATCATGCTCGAACCGTCGGCTCCGGCGCGAAGCCCCCATCTGGGCATTCCCGCAGAGGAACTCGCGAGCGAAGGATGCTGCATGACGACCTTGCCCGTACGCGCGGCGGCGCTCGCACTGCTTGCAATAGAACCGCAGCACGTTGTTTGGGATATCGGCGCTGGAACGGGGGCCGTCGCCCTTGAGGCCTGCGCGCTGGCAAAAGAAGGATGCGTCATCGCCGTCGAGAAGAGGCATTCCCGTGCAATCGCCATCCGGGAAAACCGCCGGCGTTTCGGCGCCGCCATTCTCGAGGTCTGCCTCGGCAATGCCGCAGATCGCATGCCCGCGCTGCCGGATCCAGACCGGGTCTTCCTGGGAGGGGGGCTTTCCGGGGACGACGGGCCTGCCCTGCTCTCCCATATCTGTAGGCGCCTGCCCGAAGGGGGAAGAGTCGTCGCGGCATGCGTGCTCCTGGAGACATTCTTTTTCTGCCGGACGTTTCTTGAAGACAAAGGCTGGCATGTCGAAATCATGCACCTGCAGGCCGCAAAGGCAGCCCCTCTCGCGGGCGATAAGCACCTCGTTCCGAACAACCCCGTTTTTCTGATTGCGGCGCAAAAGCCAAAACAGTCACCGGAGGCTTCAGCCGATGCCTGAAGACGATATCGTTGCCGCCGAGCGGATGGGCATGGTTTCTTTCATCGGGGCAGGCCCGGGCGACCCGGAGCTCCTCACCGTCAAAGGACGCAGGCTCATCAGCGAGGCAGCCCTTGTCCTGTACGCCGGCTCCCTCGTGCCGGCCGCTGTCGTCGCCTGCGCAGGCCACGGCGTGCCCTGTATCGATTCCGCGCCGATGACACTCACCGAGTGCCATGCCCTTGTCCGCGAAACCGTTTTCCAAGGCGGCGACGTTGCCCGGGTGCATACGGGCGATCCGTCTCTTTTTGGTGCCTTGAGGGAGCAGACCGCACTTTTGGAGAAAGACGGTATACGCTGGCAGGTCGTCCCCGGCGTGACGGCGGCCTGCGCGGCAGCGGCTGCGGCCGGAGTCTCCTTTTCCGTGCCGGAGATAACCCAAAGTCTCATCATCACCCGGCAGGAGGGCCGCACCCCCATGCCGGAACGGGAAAGAATCGCCCTCCTTGCCAGCCACGGCACATCCGTCGCCGTCTATCTATCGGGCAAACATGCCGCGGCATTGCAGGCCGAACTTCTGTCCGGGGGCGTTGCGCCTGAAACCCCCGTGCTCTGCGCCAGACAGGTCGGCTGGCCCTCGCAGGCCCTTGTCTGGACGACTGTGGAAAAGCTGTCCGCCTGCGTCGAAGCCAACGCAATGACGCGTCAGACGGTCTTCCTCATTCTGCCGGGCGAAGCGCGACGGGGCACCCCCTCACGCCTGTACGCCCCCTCTTTCAGCCATGCCTGCCGTCAAGCCGCCAATGAGGCGCCGAAATAACACTGTCTGGCCGAGGGAAAACACTACGCCGCATCGTGCGTTCGGCCCCTAGCGATTCGCATACGCCAGGCACGAAAAAGGGGGCCTCGCGGCCCCCGGTGGTGCAGAGTGGAATTGTATCAAAGGCGGTCTTCAAGCATCCTCAATCATGTCGGAAAGGTGAAACCTTTTTGTCAATCATGAATTACTGAATAGGGACATCCGGAATTCTCTGAATCAGCGCCATCGCCATGCGTGCCGCAGACAAGGGTGCGACTTCGCCCCCGTGCCGACGGCCGCACACGAAGCGGGCCATGTCCATCGCTGCCGCCGCATCGTCGGGTACGAAACAGCAGGCCTTCTTGTTTTCTTCCAAAACGGCGAGATAGCGTTCCAAGGCGGCCATATCCCTTCTGGCCTCAAGGTTGCCGATATCACGCACTGCCTCTGTCGATCGGGTGTTGTTCAGTATAAGCGACATGTCCATTCCTCCCTGAATGGATCACTGCTTCCCTGCATGGGATGCGACTTCCGCCTCCTCAAGAAACAATGAAACGAATCTCCCTTCTCCACTCATTACGCTTATCGGTACTGCTTAACGGGACTTTAGGTTTTTTTCCAAAAAAAGTTGAAATTTTCTCTTCCCTGTCCCGCAGGCATCCCAATCGTCCATAAACTTGCAAATTTGACAAATTTGTATATTCATTTTTTACTAGCAACCGAAGCAAGCCATGATCACTCTCGATTTGCACACGCATACGAAATATTCGCACGGAGCCGACACACCGAAGGCAATGTACGCCTCGGCGCTTGAGCGGGGCATGACCGTCATCGGTTTTTCAGAGCATTCCCCGCGGCCGCTAGGGTTCGACTACACCCATGAATACCGGGATGCACTTTCGGCCCATCTGTCGGATTACGTGCGCGAAGTGACGGATCTGCGGGCCTCTCCGCAAACCGGAGAAAACGGCCCGTGCCGGGTTCTCTTCGGCATGGAAATGGATTGGCTTGAAGGCGAGGAGGAATATGCCCGCCGTTCCGCCAATGCCTTCGATTTCGACTATCTCATCGGCAGCGTGCATTTTCTCGGCCACTGGGGATTCGATGACGGCACCGGCCCATGGGAGGATGCCTCTCAGGAAATCTGCGAACATCGCTATGCGCAGTACTTCCGCCACTGGGAAGACATGGCGCGCTCCGGCCTGTACAACATAGCGGCGCATCCCGATCTCATCAAGATATTCTCCGTCGACAGCTTCCACATCTGGCTTCAGAAAGAAACGAGCAGACAGCAGATCCGCCGCTGCCTCACGGTTCTGCGGGACGGCGGAATGGCCATGGAGATATCTTCGGCCGGACTGCGCAAGGCCTGCCGGGAAATCTATCCGGCCCCTCCCATCATGGTCATGGCCCGGGAGCTGCAGGTTCCCATAACCTTCGCCTCCGATGCGCACGCCGTCAAGGATGTCGCCTTCGGATTTCCGCGCCTTGAAAGTTATGCCCGGTCATTCGGATTCGACCGCCACGTCTTCTTCGACCACGGCCGCAAGACCGAAATCCCCCTGTAGAGCCCCCAGACCTATGAGGCACGGACAAACGCCCGCCGATACACTTGTCACCGTGGACGGGGTCAGCCTTTTCCTGCCTGGCGACGCGCGGCAAGAAATGGTCCTGCACGATATCCGGCTTGTCCTTCACAAAGGGGAGCACTGCGCGCTCATCGGCCCCAACGGTTCCGGAAAGTCCACGCTTCTCAAACTTCTGGCCGGCGAATTATGGCCCGCCAGCGGGCACATATACTGGCACACTGCTGAAGGAAGGGAGGAATCCCCTCTGGCGGGCAGGGGCATGACAAGCCTCGTCTCTCCGGCGCAGCAACTGCTGTATCAGAAACGGGGATGGACGATATGCGGCATGGAACTTCTGCTGGCGGGTTTTGACGGCACCCCCCTCCTCTATACGGCGTCATCCGATGCGCAAAAGGAATCGGCAACCGCGATGGCCCGGAGGCTGGACGCCCTCCCGCTGCTGGAACGCAGCATCGCCTCGCTTTCGCAGGGCCAGCTGCGCCTGCTGCTTCTGTGCCGGGCGCTTCTGCGAAAGCCATCGCTCCTTTTGCTCGACGAATGCACAGACGGTCTCGACAGCACGCACCGTCGGGGTTTTCTGGATCGTCTGGCCGATGTCGCCAAAGAATGCGCCATCGTCATGGCCTCGCACAGACACGATCTCATTCCCCGGTGGTGCGATGCCTGCTACAGCATGCAAGGAGGCAGGCTTTCCCCCCTATCCGCGTCTCGCCCGACGGGAGCTCCCTTTTCTCGCCCGGCGGTTACGGGGATGGAGCAAGCGAATGCACGTTGCGAGACCGGTTTCCCCATGCGGAAAGCAGACAAGGCGTCGGCTGAGGGGCAAATCCTGATTGCTCTCATACATGCGACCGTGTTCATTGACGGGGAAGAAATTCTGCACGACATCTGCTGGACAATGAAGAAAGGCGAGAACTGGCTCATCAGCGGAGAGAACGGCTCCGGCAAGTCAACGTTCCTCCGACTGCTGGCAGGCGACGAATTCGCCGCCTTCGGCGGTTCGGCCGAACGATTCCCCTCTGAAAAAGCCGGCAGCATCCTCATGCTTGAGGAAATCCGCCGACGCATACGTCTTGTCTCCGACCTGTCGCAGGTGCTGTATGACTACCCTCTCTCAAGCCTGGAACTTGTCTGCACTGGTTTCGACAACAGCACGGGCGTTTATCGAACATTCACGCATGCCGAGCAATCGTGGGCGGAAGACGCCATACGCCGTTTTTTTCCCGGACACGAAGCCAACGCAATCATGGAAAGGCCGTTCTCCCGGCTTTCCACCGGTCAGCAACGGCGACTCTTCCTCGCGCGGGCCTTGGCCGGCAATCCGGACATTCTTCTCCTTGATGAACCCACGAGCGGGCTTGATGAGCAAAGCCGGGCCGACTACACGGCCCTGCTGGACCGCCTCACACGTCGCCAATCATGCTCGCATTCGCCGAATCTGGTCTTTGTCACGCACCATGCCGGAGATCTTCCCCGTTGCATCAACCGTCAGGCCAGCATGCGCAACGGGCGCCTGACAATCCTCACCTAGCCTTTGTTTCGGCAGCGCCGAAGTCTTACGCGCAGCATGCTGATTATGACCGGCAGCACGGATACTATCACGATCGCATAGACAATGAGGCTGAAATGGGCGCGAACCCAGGGCTGGTTTCCCAAAAAAAAGCCTGCCGATACGATTCCGAACACCCACAGGACGCAGCCCGTAATGTTGTAGAAAACAAAGACCTGCGGCGCCATGAGGGCGATTCCGGCCACGAAGGGGGCGAACGTGCGCACGATGGGAACAAAACGGGCAAGAACGATGGCTTTGCCGCCATGCCTCTCATAGAACGAATGCGCGGCAAGGAGATGCTCCTTCTTGATGAAACGATGCTCTCCCGTAAAGATAGCCGGACCTACATGACGTCCGATGCAGTAATTGCAAAAATCCCCGAGCACGCCGGCCGCCAGCAATACCGCAACCGTAGGCCAGTATCCCATGAGCCCTGCACCGGCCGCCACGCCCGACGCGAACAGAAGAGAATCACCGGGCAGAAAGGGCGTCACGACAAGACCCGTTTCGCAAAAGACTATGGCGAAAAGGACGGCGTAAACCCAAAGGCCGTAGTTTGCGGCGATCTCAAACAGATGCGCGTCAATATGCAGAACGAAATCAGTGAACCACTGGATGAATTCCATACGGGGCATCTCCTTTGCAAATCCCTTGTACCGCAAAGCGTTGTATGGCACAACAGACTCATGCGTAACCTCTTTGCGACAGCAACCATTCTGGCGGTCTGCCTTACGGTACTCACACCGGCAGGCGTTCTCAGCGCCGACATTTACAAGGTCGGTTTCAGGACGCTCGGCCAGGCGAGCATTGAAGAAGACTTACGGCTGGACATCAACATCTGGTACCCATCCGTCCATCAGCCACGGCAGCTCTACTATCCCCCCTGGACGATCAATGCGGCGCGAAACAGCAGACCGGCGGCCGGACATTTCCCTCTGTTAATTCTCTCGCACCCGACTCCCGGCAACCGCTTTTCCTTCCATGATACCTGCGCCTGGTTCGCAAGGCACGGCTTCATCGTTGCGGCCCCCACGCACTCCCGTGACTGCATGGACAACATGTCCCTGCTCTTCACGTGGGCCCAGCTCGAAACACGAGTGAAGGAAATTGTCGCAAGTATTAATCTCGTGGTGAATGATAAAGAACTGTCCTCATCTGTTGATACAGGCAGAATAGGGATTATCGGGTACGGCGCGGGCGGCACTGCGGCGCTGCTGCTGGGCGGTGCGATGCCTGACTGCGTTTCATGGCCGACCTATTGCCCGTCTGCCGGGAGTAACGATCTCTACTGCCATCCCTGGGCCCGGGAAAGGATAAACGGCATTTGCACCGACCTGCCGCTGGACAAAGCCATGTCAGACGCTCGTATCAAGGCCATTGCGGCGGTCTCCCCCGGATTTGGCATGCTCTTCAGCCACAATTCCTTCAGTTCGTTTACAGTCCCCTTCCTCATGATCACGGCCGAGAAGGATAGGGAGAACAGGCGTACGTTTCATGCCGATGCCATCGCAAGGCTTCTCAAGGGCAAGACGACCTATCTTCGCCTGCCGATGGCGGACATGGGGGCGCTTATGGCGGAATGCAGCGACAGTCTCGCCAGCGAACTCCCCGAAATGTGCCGCTCAGTGACGCCTGAAGAACGTGCGAAAATCCATGATAAATTACGTTCGGCGCTCCTCATCTTCTTCAGAAGACATCTCGGCGTCAAAAACCTGTAGAATCAGCCGGGACATGCATAAGGAAAAACCGTGAGACCCCGCACATCCATTCTTAGAAAAGCGCTTTTCCTTTTCTTCATGCTCGGGCTTGCCTGTCAGTCCGCAGAATGCGCGGAAAGCGACGAATCGTGGGTCACCATGCCAGCAGGGGCTCGCCCCACGTATATGGGCATTCATGGCGGAACGATGCCGGTGAGCCTTCTCGTCAGCAGTGATGGGACCTCCCTTCTGACTTTTGTCGGAAGAACGGGAAATGATTTTCTCGAGGTCCTGCACCATGGCGACATCAGGTTCCCCAGCCTGTTGGGATTCTCCTCGCGTAACGCCACCTCGATGCGCACCTCAGAATCCGCGAAAGAGGATGCCGATGTCGAGAAAAACCAGCCGGTCATCTACGTGGGCGCCTCAGACGCGAATCTGCAGGATTCGCCCAAGACGCTCCTGCCGTTCGGGTTCTCCCCAAAACCGGCTGTCATTGAGGGCGCATTGGCGATACCCTCGAAACGATCCCCGCTGCATAAGACCTTCAGGCTCTTCTTTCAACCCGAATACCTCCAGCCCCGTTAGCGGCCGTCGCGCCGGGTACGTTCCTTTTTTAGCGGTTGTCTGCGCAAACAACGCTCCAGCCGCATCTCCACCGGGGGCTGAGCACGAAAAAAAGGCGCCCCCGCCCCACTCGCAGTGGGCTGGGGGCGCAAAACGCGGACCAAGAAAAAAAGAGCTATTCCATTTTCATGGAATCAAAAATCTTGCCCATCGTGCCGCGCATCTCGCCGCCCATAATGATGCTCAGAGCTTTTTTGTCCTTCACGCGCACCATGAGCAGTATTTTATCGCCGTTTGCCGTGCCGTCCCACACAACCATGTTGCCGTTATCCCGTTTTTCGGTCACTTGCATGTTAACGGCCTTGGCGATGCGTTCGGCGAAATCCGCATTGGTCAGTTCCCCGGCGTTGACGATCTGAATGGCCATGGAATTCTTTTCGTCTTTCGAAGTCAGCTGGCAGCCGTCGGCAATGGCCTTGGCCGTCCAGTCGGCGGGCACATCCACAGAAAATTTGCCCATGGAGGAATCAAACGTCTGGGGGGCAGCCATGGCCGCCTGGCCGGCAAACATGAGCGTGGCGGCAACCATAAGGGACATCAGGACCTTGTTCATTGGAAAACTCCTTTTTTGTTTTTCGGCACCCTAACAACATCAAGCTCAAAGTCAAGAAGAAAGCCCCGCGCCCGCGGGGGTTTCTTTGTGCTCAGGCGAGGCGGCCGGAACCATCCGCCCGCACTCCTGCGCCCGCTACCTGATGGTAGCGACGACCGTGTAGAACATGTAATCCCATTTCTTGTTCGTCGTGATCCCCAGATCGATGTGGCCGCGGCCTCCCCCCCAATGATAGGTATGGGTCAATTTGTTCATGAGGTATTTTGATGCGGCATTCGCATTCGCAAAATGGCTGTCATAGGGCACCATCAGGTACCATCGCTGCCACCGCGCCGTCGCAATCCCTTCGGCAAGGTCGTCCAGCCCCTCCTTCGCGCTGTCAGCCGAACAGCCGAAAAACCGGCGGTCCGTGTCATAGTGTTCTTCGGTGGCGTAGAAATAGTTCTCGTCGACCTCTTCCTGCAGGTTGCCGGGTTCCGTTTCCTTGTTCCACGAATGCGTCGCCTGCATGATTTCGCGCGGGGCATTGAAGTAGACGTATTTAAAAAAGGCTCATCCGGTAAAAGCGTACTTTGCCTCGTGAATGGCTAATAATCTGAGCTTGAAAAACTCCTGGTCTCTGTAGCCATATGCCATCCGCTTGAGTACTTTTATTTTATTGTTAGTGCCTTCGAGCCGGCCAGAGGACA